>JAATEY010000025.1 GCA_015655465.1 Gammaproteobacteria bacterium
ACCAAGGCCTGCACGCGCTGCGTGATCACCACCATCGACCATGTGAGCGGTGAGCGCACCGGCGACGAGCCGCTGCGCACGCTCAGGAGTTACCGTTTCGATGCCGCGCTGCGCGGCGTGGTGTTTGGCCGCAATGCCTACGCCACGGTCGGTGTCGGCACCACCTTGCGCCGCGGCGATGCCGTGCAGCTGCTGCAGATGTTGCCGCTATAATCAGGGTCATCATGGAACGCACAATCGAACGCCTGTTCTTCGCCAGCCGCTGGTTGCTGGCGCCCGTTTACCTTGGCCTGTCGTTGGCGCTGATCATCCTGGGCTACCAGTTCTTCACGGAGCTGTTCCATGCGTTCCAGCATGTGATCGGTCCGGATGCCAAGGAAGCCGAGATCGTGCTTTCGCTGCTGGCGCTGGTCGACCTGTCGCTGGTGGCGGGCCTGATCGTGATGGTGATGTTCTCCGGCTACGAGAACTTCGTTTCCAAGATCGACATCGATGAAGCTGCCGGTGGCGACAAGCTCGGCTGGCTGGGCAAGCTGGATGCCGGCACGCTGAAGATGAAGGTGGCCGCCTCGATCGTGGCCATCTCGTCCATTCACCTGCTGCGCAAGTTCATGGAAGCCGAGCACATCGAAAACGACAAGCTGATGTGGTACGTCATCATCCACATGACCTTCGTCTTTTCGGCCGTGCTGATGGGTGTGCTCGACCGTATTTCCGGCGGCGGGCATCGCGCTGCGCATGGTGCAGACGCCTGACCTCAAAGCTGGTATTTCCACCAGCAGTACCTGCACAAGTTCTCCAGCCAGCCGTCTACAGGTCTTTCTCGAAAGA
The DNA here is from genome assembly GCA_015655465.1 of Gammaproteobacteria bacterium. Taxonomy (GTDB): domain Bacteria; phylum Pseudomonadota; class Gammaproteobacteria; order Steroidobacterales; family Steroidobacteraceae; genus ZC4RG30. The sequence goes on from JAATEY010000025.1 coordinate 832, forward strand.
CGGCGAGGTACTCCACTCCGGGGGATTGACGTACGTCCGACTGGGGAAAGCGACGGTGCCTGAGTGCTATGGCGTTAAAGAATTTCCCCAAATTGGGCAGATATTCGAACGGCTGGAGGGGTTGGGTGGCATATAATTGCCCGCACCGTCCCGAGCTTCGTCCAGGAGCGATGTCATGAGCACGGCAGCCAAAGGTATCCAGCAGAAGGTTCACGAGTTGGCCGAGCAGCTTCCCGAAGATGCGACCTGGGAGGACGTGATCGACGAAGCGCGCTTTCGCAGGGCTGTGGAAGCGGGAATCGCTGCCGCTGATCGCGGTGCGTTCGCGTCGGAAGGTGAAGTTCAGGCAGCCTTCGCCAAATGGGGCGTGAAAGTTTGAGGGTTCGCTGGACCCGACCCGCGCTGGCGGATTTCGTCGAAACCCAGGAATACATCGCCAGCGAGAATCCAGATACTGCGGCTCGAATTGCGGAACGCATCTGGCAATCGGTTCAGCATCTGGCGACCTACCCGCATGCAGGCAGGGAGGGCCATGTTTCCGGGACTCGTGAATGGCTTGTCAGCGGAACGCCGTATTTGGTGGTCTACCGCATTCAGATGGATGACGTTGAAATTCTGCGTTTGTGGCACGGTCGCAGGGATTGGCAGAACGCATAGCCGGTCTACCGCTCACGCTGCCGCAAGCCGCCGGCGGTTGACGCCGAGTTGGTGGCCGCCGTCTGGTCAATCGCCGGGCGCTGCCGGCCCGCGTAACCAGCGACCGCGTGCCACCAGCCACAGCAGCACCACCAGCAGCAAAAACGGCAGCATCGAAAGCAGGTCGGCATGCGGCCCTTCGAAGAACGGATTGCTGTTGGTGGCCCAGCGCTGCAGGGTGGCGTCGAAGTCGCCCGTCACGCCGGCGAGGAAGGCGATGACAATGCCGGCGATGGCGCCACCGGCGATATAACCGGATGCGAACAGCACGCCGGGGCCGCGATCGGTCATGGCTGCAAACTGCGTGTCATCCAGCGCCAGCGCTGCGGGTTCCCTGCGCTTCTTGCGGTCGATGTAATAGCGGATCAGGCCGCCGATGAAGATCGGCGTGGTCGACGAAATCGGCAGGTACACGCCGACGGCGAAGGCCAGCGAGGGCACGCCGGAAATTTCCATCAGCAGCGCGATCATCGCGCCGATCAGGATCAGGTCCCAGGGCAGTTCGCGATCGAGGATGCCCTTGATGATGTAGGACACCAGCGTGGCCTTCGGTGCATCGAACTTGCGCACTTCGGTGCCGTCGGGGCGGGTGTTGTGCACGCCGTTGATGCCGGGGTCCACCAGCCATACGGCACGGCCGCTGTCGTCCACCAGGTATTTGCCGGCCGGTCCGCCGACGAGGTCGGTCTTGTGCCAGACGTGGTAACTGGCGGTGTCGTCCTTCGCCTGCACGCCGGCCAGCGATTCGCGTTTTTCACCGAGCGTGCCGGGGTTGGTGCCGAGCCCCTGCGGCGCCACCTGCGCAATGGGCACATACACCGTGGCGTTTTCATTGAGCTTGAGCAGGATCGGGCCCATCAACACGGCGGAAGCGAATGCCCCGAACAGGATGGCAATCTGCTGCAGTTTCGGCGTGCTGCCAACCAGGAAGCCGGTTTTCAGATCCTGCGAGGTGGTACCGCCGTTGGAGCAGGCGATGCAGACGATGCCGCCCACCGACAGCGCCGTGATGTAGTACGCGCCACCGGTCCAGCCGACGATGAGGAACACCAGGCAGGTGAGCATCAGCGTGGCGATGGTCATGCCGGAGATGGGGTTGGAGGTGGAGCCGATCTCGCCGGTGAGACGCGACGACACCGTGACGAAGAATGCGCCGAGGATGACGATGAGCAGGGCGCCCAGCAGGTTCATGTGCAGCGAGGGTGCCAGCATGATCAGCGCCAGCAGCACCAGCACGCCGATGCCCACGAACTTCAACGGCAGGTCCTGGTCGCGGCGGTCGGTGCTGGCCTTGCCGGCGCGCGCGGCGGCCGCATCGCCGAACCCCTGCCTGATGGAGCCCGCGATCAGCGGCAGCGAGCGGATCAGGCTGATGATGCCTGCTGTGGCCACCGCACCGGCACCTATATAAAGGATGTAGGCGCTGCGGATGGCGCCCGGCCCCATTTCGCCGATGGGCACGGTGCCCGGCGCGATGATGCCCGGCACCTTCGAGCCGAAGAACATGATCATCGGGATCAGCACCAGATAGGTCATGAAGCCGCCGGCGAACATCATGGCCGCAACGCGCGGGCCGATGATGTAACCCACGCCGAGCAGCTCCGGCGAAACTTCAGCAGCGATGGAGCCACCTTTCAGCGGTGCGCCGAATGCAACGCCGGGCGCATCCCGCCAGCCCTTGAAGGCCACGTTCAGGGCCTTGTACGCAAGGCCGATGCCGAAGCCGGTGAAGATGGTGCGCGCGCTGATGCCGATGGCCTGGGTATCGACAGCCGCCGGGTCCGCGGCCGCGCGCGATTCTTCCGACGCGCCGGCCTTCAGCACTTCGGCGCAGGCGGTGCCTTCCGGATATTTCAGCACACCATGCTGCTTCACGATCAGCGCACGTCGCAGCGGAATCATCATCAGGATGCCGAGCAGGCCGCCCAGCACGGCAACGAGCAGCACGCGCGTGAGTTCCAGATCGAAACCGAGGATGAGGATGGCAGGCATGGTGACGCCCACGCCGAAGGCGATGGACTCGCCGGCAGAGCCCGCGGTCTGCACGATGTTGTGTTCCAGGATGTTGGCGTCGCGCACGCGCAGCTTCGACAGCAGCCGGAACAGCGTGATGGAAATGACCGCCACCGGAATGGAGGCGCTGACCGTGAGGCCGACCTTCAGCACCAGGTAGAGCGAGGAGGCGCCGAAGATGACTCCAAGAATGGTGCCGGTGATCACGGCGCGCAGCGTCATCTCGGGCAGGCGCGTCTGCGCAGGAATATAGGGCCGGTGTGCCAGCTTCTCGGTATCCATGTTTCGAGCCTAGCCTGTTTCTTGTTGCAGCAATACCCGTAGCAGCGCCAGCAGCGCAATTGGCTGGCTGATCGGCAGGTGATGGTGGCTGCAGGGAATGCCGGTGACCGTGCGCACATTGGGCAGGCAGTGCGCCAGCAACGCGGCCCGGGCCGGGGTCACCACCTGGCTTTCCTCGCCGTAGATGAAATCCACCGGGGTCTGCAGATCCTTCAGCACCTCGCTGTCATCGACGCCGGGTGCATTGCCGCGATTCTGGAACAGGCGCGAAACGTTCTCGTCGAATGTCCATACCCAGCCGTCTTCTTCCCTGCGGAGGGAGGCCTGCGCCATGTGCTGCATGGCGATTGCCGGCGCCGGCTCCACCGGGCGCAGCAGGAACCGGCTGAGGATGGTGGCTTCGTCCGGGTAGCGCTTCTTCGGGCGCCAGTCTTCATCGAAGCCACGCAGCGGGTCACTGACCGAGCCCAGCCGCGAGTCGACCACGATGGCACGCTTGAAAAGCCCGGGGTGCAGGGCGCAGGCATGGAGCAGTGCCCGGCCGCCAAAGCTGTGGCCGATGGCGCTGCAGCCGCCGATGTCGGTGGCATCCACGATGCCGGCGATTTCATCGTGGAACTGCGCGTGGCTGTAGTCGGGCCGGTATTCGCTGTCGCCCATGCCGCCAAAATCAGGGGCAATCACGCGGTAGTGCTCGGCCAGCCAGGGCGCGATGAAATCCCACCAGTGCGCATGGGCCAGGAAGCCGTGCAGCAGCAGCAGGGCGGGCGCATCGGCAGGGCCCGGCCATTCCAGATAATGCATGCGGATGCCGGCAATCCGCGCATGGCGGGACTTGCCCGGACGGGCGACCGAACGCGCGACAAAGGCGTTGAAGGATTGCTGGAGCGGGTCGGTCACGCGCGGCCTCGTTGACAGTACGCAGGCGAAGGTAGTGTAGTTCCGGCGATGTTGCGCGAAAAACTCTTCATTGCCGCACTGCTGCTTGCAGGTGCCCAGCCGTTGCAGGCTGCCGAGCCACAGCTGGTGCCGACGCCGCGGGCCAGGGTGCTTGCCATCAGTGCCACCAACCGGCCCTTTCTGGCGGCGGCAAGGTCGCAGCAGCCGGTGGATCTGGCAGCGCGTGGTTATGTGGAGAGCGAGCTGCTGGTGAGCGGCTATGCCAATGTTTATGACTGGGCTGCTGCCGGCAGCAGGGAGCTTGCGGTCCGCAATGCCAACCAGCCCTATGCCACACGCATTCTCGTGCGCCGTCCGCGGGATGCGCGCAAGTCCAGCGGCAGGGTGATCGTCGAGTTGCTGGACCCTTCAGGCCAGTACGACTCCGCGCCCCTGTGGGGCTTTTCATATGAACACTTCCTGCGGCGAGGCGATGTATGGGTGGGCGTGACGGTGAAACCGGCGGCCGGGGCTACGCTGCGGAAATTCGACCCGGTACGTTACGCCGCGGTGGGTTTTGCATTCAAGCAGCCGGAAGGCTGCGCGGAGCCCAAGGATTCCGAAGACGGGCTGGCCTGGGACGTGATCGCGCAGGTCGGTGCCTTGCTGCGCAGTTCGAGCAAGGAGAATCCGCTGCTGGACCTCAATCCGCAGCGCCTGATTGCCGCGGGCTATTCCGGGAGCAGCGGCTACATCACCACCTTTGCCAATGCGCTGCATCGCAGGTTGCGGCTGGGTAACGGCGCTCCGGTATTCGATGGCTATCTCCATGCAGCGGGCAGCATGGTGGTGACGCCCATCAACCAGTGCGCCGCGGCGCTGCCCGACGACGATGTGCGGCGCGCTGCCCTGCCGCGCGATGTGCCTTTCGTGAGCGTGATGACCGAGTCGGATTTCAACCGCGCGCCGGCCCTGCGTCGCGCCGACAGCGATGCGGAACGCGATGTGTTCCGCCTGTATGAAATCGCCGGTGCCGCGCATTCCGGGCCGTTTGCGGCTGGAACTCCGGCGCCTGCCGACCTCGCCATTGCCGGACTCGACCTGCCCGCCGGGACTCTGTGCCGCGAGCCGCGCAGCAATTTTCCGTTGGGGTATGCCTTCAATGCGATCTGGCAGCAGTTCGACGAGCTGCTGCTGCGCAAGCTGCCGATGGTCAGTGTGCCGCGGATTGAAACCGATGCCGCCGTGGCGCCCACGGTTGACGCCAACGGCAATGCCCTGGGTGGCTGGCGCCTGCCGCAGATCGAAGTGCCGCTGGCCCGTTACGCGGGTCGCAGCACGCCGGCGGACGACAGCGACCGGGCGCGCCGCGTCTGCGAAGCGACCGGGGCCATGCAGCGTTTCGATGCCGCGAAGCTCAAGGCGCTGTACCGCGACCGCAATGAGTACCTGCGCCGCTTCAATGCCGCGGTGGACCAGGCCGTGCTGGCGCGCCTGCTGGTCAAGGAAGATGCGGATGCGCTCAGGGCATCCTCGGCCCGCGCATTGCCGGCGTTCTGACGAGGGTCGGGCTCCGGCCAGGGACGCTGAAGGGCGCCTGCAACTCCGGGCGTCGACCGCAGAGGGCAGTTGGTGCAGAATGTCCGGCAAAATACCGGGTGGGGGGAATCGAAATGAAGATGCTGCGTAGTGTCCTCGTCGGCGGCGCGCTGACGTTGGCAGGCTTTGACTTTGCGCTGGCCGCGCAGCCGGCCTGCGACCGTGCCTGCCTGGAAGGCTTCGTCGAGAAATATTTCGATGCGGTGGTTGCGAACGATCCGAAGCTGGTGCCCATTTCGCCCAATGCGAAGTTCACCGAGGACGGCCAGCGGCTGCTGATCGGCGACGGGCTGTGGAATACGGCCAAGGCCAAGGGCAAGTACCGGCTGTTCGTCACCGACGTGCCGGCGCAGCAGGTGGCGGTGCTCGCCACCATCCAGGAAGATCACAAGGATCCGGCGCAGTTCAGCGGCGCGCTGATCGCGCTGCGGCTGCGCATCGGCAATGGCCAGATCACCGAGATCGAGCAGATCGTGATCCGCGGCGCGGCCGACAACCAGAACCGCACCTACAACACCGTGGATGCCATGGCCACGAACAAGCTGTACCTCACGCCCGTGCCGGCCAGCGAGCGTGCCTCGCGCGCCGAGCTCATCGCACAGGGCAACAAGTACTTCAGCGGCATGCAGCGCAACGATGGCAAGGGCGACTACAACTTCACCGATGATTGCGTGCGCAATGAGAACGGCGGGCAGTCCACCATGGCGCCAGTGGCGCCGGGCCAGACAAAGCCCGACCCGAAGACGGCCAGCAGCTATTCGGGCACATGGACCTGCAAGGAGCAGTTCCAGTCCGGCCTGCTGCACTTCGTGAATCGCATCCGTGACCGGCGCTTCGTGGCAGTGGACCAGGAACGCGGCATCGTGTTCGCGTTCGGATTCTTCGACCACTCCGGTGGCGAGACGCGCAAGTTCAAGACTCCCGATGGTCGCGACATCGTTGGCGGCCCCGTGGTGCCGTACACCTGGGAGATCGCGGAGCTGTTCAAGATCGAGAAAGGCAACATCCGCAAGATCGATGCCTTCCTGCAGCGCGTGCCCTATGGCATGAACGCCGGCTGGAGCACCTGGGAACAGGGCATGTCCGACATTGCGCGCGATGTGACCATGGAAGCGCCGACCTGGATCTTCTGAACCCCGATCCATACAGGGAAGGAACATGAACAAGACGAAACTCTCTGCGCTGCTCTGCGCAGCGGCACTGTCTGCAGCCGGTGCCGCGCATGCCGCTGGCGCACCAGCCTGTGATCGCGACTGCCTGCTGAAGCTCGCCGACAGCTATCTGGCGGCGCTGGTGGCGCACGATCCGTCGAAGGTGCCGCTGGCCACCGACCTCAGGTTCGTCGAGAACGTCAAGCGCATGAAGGCCGGAGAGGGACTGTGGAAGACGACCACCGGCGGACCCACCGCATTCAAGGTCATCGTGCCCGACGCTTCGTCGCAACAGGTTGGCGGCATCGTGATGCTGCAGTCCGACGGCAAGCCGATGCAGGTCGGTTTCCGCCTGAAGCTCGAGAACGGCAGGATCACCGAGGCCGAGCACCTGCTCGCGGCACCGCGCGAAACCAGCATGGCGAACCTGACCACGCTGCGGCCGGCCATTCCGCTGGAAGTGCCGTATGAATATGCCGACTCGCGCGGCCGGATGATCCACATCGCGAAGTCCTACTACGACGCGCTGGACAACAACAACGGCCATCTCGCGCCCTATGCGCCGGATTGCGAGCGTCACGAGAACGGCATGCGCACCGCGCCGAATGGCGGTCCGTCGCTGGCTGGTGCCGGCATTCCCGGCCAGGCGCCGCGCCCGGCCTCGCTGCTGGGCATGCAGGATTGCACCAGCCAGATGGATTCGAACACCTTCGAATACATCGAGCGGCTCGACAACCGTCGGGTGGACATCGCCGACGAGAAGACGGGTCTTGCGCTGGGGCTTTCGCATTTCCGGCACAACCAGACGCAGAAGGAATTCAAGGTCCTCAACGATCCGGGGCGGTCGAAGATGTCGATGAGCATGACCATGGACCTGCCGGCGTTGCACATCTTCAAGATCTGGGGCGGCCAGATCCACGATATCGAGGCCATGGGATTCGGAGCGCCCGCAAATTCTCCCAGTGGCTGGGAATAGGCCAGGGACCAGCAAGGAAAGACGATGAACAACAGGAAACTGCATGTATTGCTGGGCGCTGCGGCGATCGTGACGATGGCGGGGATGACGCAGGCTGCCGACGCAGGCCTGGATCGCGCTGCGCTGCTGAAGCTGGCAGACAGCTACTTCGCCGCGCTGGTGGCGCACAATCCGGCGGGCGTGCCGCTGGCTGCAGACATCAAGATCGTCGAGAACCTCAAGCGCATCCGCCCAAGCGAGGGCATGTGGAAGACAGCAACTTCCGGTCCCACGGCGTTCAGGATCGTGATCCCGGACACCTGGTCGCAGCAGGTGGGCGGCATCATCGTGCTGGGCAGCGAGGGCAACCCGGTGCAGCTGGGTTTCCGCCTGAAGGTCGTGGGCGGCAAGATCGTCGAAGCCGAACACCTGGTGCAGGGAAACCGTGGGGGCGGGGCGCTCTCCGCGAACCTGCAGACCGTGCGGCCGGCCATGCTGCTGGAAGTGCCGTTCGAATATGCGGATTCGCGCGGCCGGCTGGTCCACATCGCCAAGTCCTACTATGACGCACTGGACAACAACAACGGTTACCTCGCGCCGTTCGCATCCGACTGCGAGCGCCGCGAGAACGGCATGCGTACGGCGCCGAATGGCGGGCCATCGCTGGTCGGTCTGAATGGTCCTGCTGCTGCTGCTCCGGCGCCAGCTGCCGCTCCCGGCGGTGCGCCGCGTCCGCCAGCGGGCCCCCGGCTGGTGGGCATGCAGGATTGCACGCAGCAGATCAACTCCGGCGCCTTCCAGTACATCACCACCATCGAGGATCGTCGTGTGGAGATTGCCGACACGGTGACGGGCCTTGCCATGGGCTTCTCGCATTTCCACCACGCGTTCACGCAGAGGACATTCAAGATCTTCAACGATCCGGGTCGTACCGAGACCACGATGACCAACCAGCCCTTCGACATGCCGGCGCTGCATGTCTACAAGATCTGGGGCGGCCAGATCCACGAGATCGAGGCGCTGGGCGTGCTCGGCGTGCCTTTCAACGCACCCACCGGCTGGGAGTAGGCTCCGCTCAACGGGCCATGAAGAAGGGGCGCTGCGTGCGCCCCTTTTTATTCAGTCTGCCGGGTTGTCGATTGGCACATACTTGTGCCCATGAGCACACTGCTGCGAAGCGGCTTCGATCGTCGCTATGTACTGGTCCCCATGCTGGCGGCCATCGTGCTGGTGATGTCGGTGTTCTTCGTTGCCGAAGCGCGTCGCGCCTACACCCGCGATCTGAGCCTCGTCATCCGCGATCGTGAGGACCGGATGCGCAAGCTCACCGAGCTCATCTATGCGAGCCTGGAATCCGAGAGCGCGCAACGCGGTTATCTGCTGACCGGAGAGCCGGAGTACCTGCAGCCCTATGCCTCCGGACGCAAGCTGACCGAGCAGCTGCTCGCAGATCTCGAATCCCGGTACCGGGCGCGCGATCAGGTGGAGGTGCCGGTGCTGCGGGAAGTCCAGTCCATGCTCGAAACCAAGTACATCGAGATGGACCGGACGATCAAGCTGCTGGACGTGGGCGCAAACAGGACCGCGCTGCGACTGATCAAGACGGATGTGGGCATGCAGGTCATGCAGCAGATCCGCACCAATATCGAGGTGCTGCGTTCGCGCGAGGGCGATCGAATCGCCGCCGGTGTTGCCGAATGGGACAAGGAGATCCGGGTCAACAGCCTGATAAACGGCCTGTCGACGGCTTTTACGCTGGCGTTGCTGATTGCGGTCGGACTGCTTGCGACCCGTGACATCAGGCGGCGCGACCTTGCCAACAGGGAGCTGGAGAACGAGGTGTCGCTGCGAACGGCGGAGCTGCGGGATCTGTCGGAGCACATGCTGCGGATTTCCGAAGTCGAAAAATCGGCGCTGGCGCGCGAACTGCATGACGAGCTGGGTGGCTTGCTGGTGTCGATGCGCATGGACTTCTCGCAGCTGCGGCGCAGGCTGCAGTTGCCTGATGCGGCTGCCGAGGAACGTTGGGCGCGCATCGATGCCGGGCTGAAGGCGGGCGTGGACCTGAAGCGGCGCGTAATCGAGGAACTGCGCCCGACACTGCTGGACAACATGGGCCTGGTGGTGGCGCTGCGCTGGCAGGCGGAGCAGAGTTGCCAGCAGGGCAACATGCAGCTGATTGCGCAACTGCCGGAATCAGAGCCGGAGCTCAACAACGAAGCGGCAATCGCCGTGTTCCGTACGGTTCAGGAGGCGCTTTCCAACATCCTGAAGCATGCCCGCGCCAGCGAAGTCCGGCTGGTGATGACGGTCCAGGGTGACCACGCGACCATCACGGTGGAAGACAACGGCGTCGGATTGCTGAATGATGCGACCGCGGGAGGGGGATCTCACGGCCTCAAGCAGATGAAATTCCGCATACAGGCGATCCGCGGCAGCTGCGAAGTCAGGAATGGCCCGATCCGTGGCACGGTCACGACCATCCGCTTTCCCATTGCGAGCAATGCGCGTGCGCCGGCCGGGGTGGAGGAGGCGACATGATTCCGGCCGTGCTCAGCCGTTGCGTCGAAGCTCCACAAGGATCTCCGGCAAGCGGTCGAAATCCACCGACTTGTCGAGAAAGTATTCCACGCCATGGCGTCGGGCGAGTTCGCGGTACTGCGGCAGGGCGTAGTTGGTCATGACGATGGTCTTCGGGCGGTGCAGGCCGAGCGCCTCGAGCACGCCGAAGCCGGTGCCAACCGCCAGCTGCAGATCGAGAATCATGACATCGACGTCGGACCGGCGCGCGCTGTCGATGGCGGATTGCTGATCGCGCACCGTGGCAACGATGTTGACCTCGGGATCCGTTGTAAGCAAATCCCGTACGCGTGCGGCTATACGCTCCGAATCTTCCACCAGCAGGATATTCATTTCACTGCATGAGGCCGTTGCGGAGTGCATAGGTCGTGATGTCGGCGTTGGAAATGAAGTTCATCTTTTCCAGTACCCTGCTGCGGTAAGTGCTGACGGTCTTGACGCTGAGGCAGAGCTCCTGGGCGATATCGGAAACGGCCTTGCCGGTAGCCAGCTTGCAGAAGATCTGGAATTCGCGCTCGGACAGGCCCGCATGGATGGGCTTCTCGTTGTCCACATCCAGGTCCGTAACCAGCTGCTCGGCCAGCGTTGCACTGACGTAGCGACGACCGGTCAGCACGATATGCACCGCCTTCAGCAGTTCTTCCGGCGCGCTTTCCTTGGAGATATAGCCGCTGGCGCCGCCCTTCAGCACGTTGACGGCATACTGCCGTTCCGGATAGCCGCTGACGATCAGCACCCGGGTTTCCGGATGTGCGCTGGTTACATTGCGGAGGATGTCGAGGCCGCTGCGGCCCGGCATGTTGATGTCGAGAATCATCAGGTCGTAGCGCTCGCGGCGCAGCACTTCCATGGCCTGCTGGCCGGAGTCGGCTTCGTCGACCTTGGTAATGCGGGGGTCATCCAGCAGAAACTGCCGTAGCCCCGCGCGGACCACCGCGTGGTCATCGACAATCAGGATATGTGCCATGGCGTTCCCTTTTCAGTCCTGTCGCATGCATGAAACAGGTGTTGGCAGCCTACACCTGTGGCCGGCAGCTGGTCTCTCTGCCACCTTCTGGTGAGTTTGTAGGACCTTTCCTACAGATAACACATATCGGACGGTTCCTACAGCCACTCGGGCGCGTGCCTGACCCGGCAATATCCCGAAGCTGGCAATCTGGTCCGGTTTCGAAATCGAGGAGCTGGAAAATGAATATTGCAAGACACCGTGCGTACGTCCTGCTGGTTACCGCGGTCATCGGTCTCGGTCTTTCCGCCTGCGAGAAAAAAGGTCCCCTGGAAAAGGCGGGCGAGGAAGTGGATGAGGCAGTGGACACTCTCAAGAACGGCGGCAAGGAACCCGTTGCAGCGAAGATCGATGACGCTGTGGACGACGCGGCCAGGAAAGTGGAGAAGGCAACCAAGTAACCGGTCACCGGGCCTGGTCGCTGCAACATCCATCGTCAAGGGCTGGCTGGACATCTTCCGCTGAGCCTTACCCACACACGCGACTTGCGGGACGGCAACGCCGTCTGGGGGAGATACGCCAAGCCTTCTGTGCGCGGCACCCGCCTGCAACGCTCCGTCCATGCGGAAGTCGTAGTGGTCGGTGCGGGCATCAGCGGCGCCATGATTGCCCAGTCGCTTGCCGAAGCTGGAATTTGCCCGTTGATCGTGGATCGTCGCCGGGCGGCAATCCTGGGATCGACCGCTGCCAGCACCGCACTGCTGCAATTCGAGCTCGATACGCCGCTGACGACGCTGCGTCGTACCATAGGTCCGCGCAAGGCAGAGAAGGTCTGGCTTGCTTCCAGGGAAGCGGTCAATGAACTGCGTACCCGTTCTGCCCGGCTTGGCATCCAGGCACATCTGGAAACACGACCATCGCTCTATCTGGCCGGCAATGTGCTGGATGCGAAGGGACTGCAGCGCGAAGTCGCTTTCAGACAAAGGATCGGACTGCAGAGCGAGTATCTGGATCGACATGCCCTGCGGCATCATTTCGGAATCGACCGCAGCGCCGCCCTGCTGAGCCACGGCAATGCCGAAGCCAACCCGGTTGAACTGGCGGCCGGCTATCTTCGCATGGCCCTGCGCGATGGGGCCCGCCTGCATACGCCGCACGATATCGTCAGTATCGATTGCGGCAGGCGTGAAACCACGCTGCTGACTGCGGACGGCATCGAGTTGCGCGCGCGTCATGTAGTGCTGTGTACCGGTTACGAACTCGCCAGGATCGTGCCGGCAAGCGGTAGCAGGATCATTTCCACATGGGCCATCGCGACGCGTCCGCAACCCAGGGCACTGTGGCCGCAGAAAGCGCTGATCTGGGAGGCATCCGATCCCTACCTGTACATGCGTACCACCGTCGACGGCCGGGTGATCTGTGGCGGCGAAGACGAAGCCTTCGCCGACGCCGGGAGACGAAATTCCCTCGCGCTGCGCAAGTCGAAGCGACTCGAGGCGAAGTTGCACCGCATGTTTCCGGAACTGGATTGCAGGGCCGCTGTTGCGTGGAGCGGCAGCTTTGGCGGCAGCAGGAACGGCATGCCCACGATTGGCGCCATTCCGGGATATCCGCGCTGTTACGCCGTCATGGGCTACGGCGGCAACGGCATCACGTTCTCCATGCTGGCAGCAAGACTCATCACGGCAGCGGTGCTGGGAAAGAAAGATCCCGCGGCGCCATTGTTTGCATTCAGGGCTGCATGATCAGCAGCGCATGGGCCGTGAATTGAGGTGCGATCGCCGGATGCTTAACAGGTTGCCTTCGGCAACTGCATATGGGCGTTTTCCTACAAGCATCTCCGAAATACCCGGATAGCGACCGTCAGTACGAGCGGCGATTCTCCTGTCCAATCTTGCAACTTCCGCAAGAGACGATTGGAGGCGAAGTCGTGACTACTACCGCTGAGCATTTTATCCGACGCACATTGCGTTCTGTCCCGGACTGCACCGCTTGTGCATGTTTGCGTACGGTGACCCCGGCAGCTCTTCTGCATTCCTGCTCATGCCAGGAGAGGAGCATGAATCAAACGAGCAGCAGGAGGGCCTACGGCCATGCGTAGCAGCTTTCTACTATTGTCGATGGTTGCGGCCAGCGCTCTGGCAGGCGAGACGCGGTTCGTCGAAGTGCAGGGTGCCAGCGCGTGGGATGCAGTGGCGCACTTTCTCTCCCGTGGGGCAGCCGAACCGGGAATGATGGTCGCGCTGGCGGCGGCGACGGTGCTGCTTCAGTTTGTGCGCAAGTACAGGACTGATCGCAATTCACGGGCACGCATGTTCGAGCCGGCAACCCTGCAGGGGAATGTCCCTGCGACTACAGAGGGCTAGGGCAATTCCTGCGCCTTCGAAACCGGCTCGCGGGGGATCGGGGGTTCCCCCGGAAGGGCCGCCGCTGCCGGGAGCAGATCCGGCGTTTGCGCTGGTCGGAAGTGTCCTGTTGCAGAGCGCGGCGGCAGCTACCGTGGCGGTGTGGATGGTGGTGTGGCGACAACCCCTCAATGGCCCTCACTTCGTGTTGGCGCTGCTCTTCTTCGCTGCCGCCAGTGAGGCCTGTCCGGTTCCCTGCCCGGATTTCCGCTGCGCCTTTTCGATTCGCGAGTTGCTGCGCATCTCGCTGCGCTGGTTGCTCATCTATTCGATGCTGTGGATAGCCTTGCGGCTGGCCGGAATGCTCGATTTCCTGAACCTGCGGGTCCTGGCCTACGCTGCCATCAGCGTCGCGCCGGTGATGTGGATGACGCAGTGGCTGGTGCTGGGCGCCCTGACCAGGAGGATGTCCGGTTCTGCGCACAGGCCGCGCGCGGTGGTCGTCGGGGTGACGGACGCGGGCATGCATTGGGCGTCGCGTCTGGCAAGGGATGGACGTTGCGAGGAAGCGGTGACCTTCTTCGACGACCGGCATGTCAGCCGACTGCCGGCGCAGAGCACCGGCACATTGGCGGGCAACGTGGCGCAGATGTCCGAGTTCGTCCGGACCAACAAGGTACAGAGCGTGTACATCACTTTGCCGATTTCACGGCATGCGCGCATTGTCCAGATCATCGAGGACCTGCGCGACTGCACGGCCTCGATCTATTTTGTTCCGGACCTTACCGGCTTCGACCTGTTGCAGGCGCGGGTGGAGTGCGTTCAAGGCATGCCGCTGCTGGCCATCAGGGAATCGCCCTTCGTGGGGATGGCCGGAGTCGTGAAGCGCGCCATAGACCTGGTCGTCTCGGGTGCGGCCCTTGCCGCGCTGGCAGTGCCGATGCTCGTACTCGCCTTCCTGGTCAAGCTGACTTCGAGGGGCCCGGCGATATTCAGGCAGCGCAGGTACGGCCTGAATGGCGAGGAGATCCATGTCCTGAAGTTCCGGACGATGGCGGTCATGGAGGACGGTGCCAGCCAGTATGTCCAGGCCGTGCGCGACGATCCAAGGATCACGCGCATAGGAGCGGTGCTGCGTGCGACCTCGCTCGACGAACTGCCGCAGCTGGTGAATGTGTTCATGGGATCCATGAGCGTAGTGGGTCCCCGCCCCCATGCCATCGCGGTCAACGAGCGCTATCGGGGCCTCATTCCGAACTACATGGTCCGGCACAAGGTCAAGCCGGGGATAACGGGCCTGGCGCAGATCAATGGCTGTCGTGGCGGCGATGACCTGGAAAGCATGCGGCGCCGTATCGAGTATGACCTCACGTATCTGCGCAACTGGTCCGTGGGACTCGATCTTTCGATCATGCTGCGGACCGCAACCATCGTATGGACAGATCGACATGCGTACTGAGTTGCGGTCGAGCCGGAAATGAGGAATCCAGCGACGTGAGGCATCCAATGTCCAGCCAACCAGAGTCTCTCGTGGCCGCCTCGCCGGTGGAGCTCGCCAGAATCATATCGGCCGGATGGCGAATCGTGCTGGGTGCGGTGGTGGCCGCGATGCTCCTTGCTGCGTCCTACATCTATTTCATCGCCGAGAAGAAATTCACCGCCACCGGCGCCATCATGATAGAGCCTGCCGCGAACCTCTATCCGTCCACGCCGGGAGTCACCGAAGCCGGCACGCTGGACAAGTCGGCCATCGTCAGCCAGGGCGAGGCGCTGCGGTCGCGCGACCTGCTGCAAACCGTACAGAAGCGCCTTGATTCCGAGGGACTTCAGACCGGTTCGCCTGCAGAAGCTGCACCTGCTCCCGCGGACGGCCGCGCGACTGGCGTCGAACGCCTGCAGGATGCGCTGAAGATAAAGGTCGTGGATGACAGCCATGTCATCACCGCGGAGTTCACCGATGAGCGACCGCAGGTTGCGGGGCGCGCCCTGACACTGCTGTTCGACGAGTACATCCAGCGCGAGGTGGACCGGAGAAGCGCGGCGAACGCGGCTGCCCGCCAGCAGTACGAGGCGCGCGCGGCGGCGCTCAAGACCGAGCTGGAATCCCTGAACCGGCAGATCGCTGCAGAATCAGCCCAGAGCGGGCGCTATCTTGCCGGCGGAACCACGATCCTGGCGAGCAACATGCAGGCCGCGGTGAACCAGCTGATCGACCTTCAGGCGCAGACCGCCGACGTGAGCGCGAAGATCAAGGCGGCCACCGCGGCCGTTGAAGGGGGCAGCTGGTCAGAAGCGGCGCGGACACTGCAGACCCCGACCATGCAGAGACTGCTGCAGAACGAGGTCGATCTTGAACTCGAAGCGCAGGCCGCCAGCGCCACGGGTCTGGCGGACCGCCATCCGAAAAGTCAGGCGCTGCAATCGAGAATATCGGACCTGCATAACCTGATAAGGCAGGAGATGCAGCATGGCCTCGTGGTGCTTGGCGAGAACAGGACCCGACTGCTGGAGCAGTCGCGCGAACTGCAGGAGCAGATCGCGAGGCTGAAGTCGGGCAGTGGTCGTGAGTTGCAGGGGACGGCGACTCTCGAGCAGCTGGAGAGGAGCGCCGCAGGGTTGCGCGAGATGCTGAACCTGGTAGTGGGGCGACTGTATGACACTGCCGTGGCCCCCCGGGCGAATGCATGGATAGTGGAGGCTCCAACCGTGTCCTTCCAGCCGACATCGCCGCGGGTCGGAATAATTTTCCTTGGCGCGGCGCTGCTGGGTTTCATTGGCGGAGCGCTGGTTCCGCTGTGGCGGGAGGGCAGGCGGCGCGCGGACCGGGCTGTTCTGGAGATCGATGGCGCCGGCGCGATGCCTTCGCTGTGGACCCTGCCGGCGCCACGGCCGAAGCTGCTGGCCGCGCGCGCACATGCGTCGATCGACAATGAGCAGACGGAAAAGTGGCAGGAGACGTTGCGCGCGATCGGACACAGGCTGGCGTTGAAGTCCAGGGCTGGCCATGGTCTGGCCGTGGCGGTGGTATCCGCCCAACCCAAGGAGGGCAAGACGATGGTTGCCCTGGCCCTGTCGCGGACGCTGGCGAACGATGGCTACAAGGTGCTGCTCATCGATGGAGACCTTCGCAAACCGGATATTCATCGCCGCGCGCGCGTGGGTCTGGAAGGCTCGTTCCATTCGGTATTGCGCGGGAGAGGAGACTGGCGTGCCCTGCTGCAGAGGGATCCGTCGTCGGGATTGCATCTCATAGCGCCCAGCGAGCCGGCCGACCTCTCGGCCGGCATCCTGCGCGAGGGCGGAATGCGGGAGCTTCTCGAAGCCGTCAGGCAGCACTACGACTTCGTCATCGTCGACTCCTCGCCGGTGCTGCGCGTGGCGGATGGGCTCTTCCTCCTCGATTACGTGGACAGTGCGATCCTGGTAAGCGGCGAACGCAATGGTCCTGAAGAAACGCGGCAGGTTCTCGAACAGCCCGGCTTTCCCCTGACAAAGGTCGAGGGAGTGGTTCGCCTCGGGAGAGGCAACGGGGCGTTGTCCTACCCGGGCTATTGACATGAGCATCACCTGGATCGGCTATGTACTGATGGCAGCCTCGGCTGTGGTGTTCGCGCGCCGCTGGAGGCAGTTGCTGTACCTGGCGATCTTCTTCTCCGCGTTTTCCGCAACCTCGGTGCTCAACATCGAATCCCTGACTTTCGGTGTCACCCCCTATATCTACTTCGCTCTTCTCTATTGCGCTGCCGGGCTTCTGACCGGCGGCTACCGCGCATTGCAGCAGGCTGCCCCCTTCCGCGATACGGTGCTGGCGGGAGTGGCGGTATTCGCAGTGATCGCCATGCTGGCGACGATAGTCGCCGGCATCGACGGGCGGGCCGGCCTGGGGTCCATCACCCAGTCGGCGTATCTCTCGCTGGGGCTGGTGATGACCGGGGTCGTGGCATTTGCGCTGGGGAATCCTGAAGTCCGTCTGCAGTCCTTCCGCGCGTTGCGCTATGGAGGAATGTGTGTCGCCGTCTGGGGAATCTTCCAGCTGGCATGCGGTTACGCGGGCATCGAAAACCCCAGCGGCATCTTCAACAACAGCGTCAGTGACTTTGCCGACCTGTACGACCAGCGGCTCGCAGGCGGCGTGCATCGCATCTCGTCGGTTTCGGTCGAGCCGTCGTTTCTCGCCTTCTCGCTGGTGCACGTATTTGCGTTTGCCAGTACCCGCATGGTGTGGGGAAGCGCCTCCGTCAAGAAAGCGGAAGCGGCGACGGTACTGCTGACGGGGGCCTGCCTGGTGCTGTCGACTTCCAGTACCGCATATGTCGGCCTGCTGGTGTGCGCGGCAATGCTGATGATCGCGCAGCCCGTGCGGATGACGCTCACTGGTGGCCTGCTGGCCGTAGCCGCCATGCTGTTGCTGCTCTACTTCAGCGGGTTCGCGGCAGTGCTGGACGAGGTCACGCTGAGCAAGCTGGACACCTGGTCATTCAAGGACCGCTTTGCCAACACCCAGCGTGGCTGGGAGCTGTTCCTCTCGAGGCCGGCGCTGGGAAGCGGGTGGGGAAGCTCGCAGGACAGCCTGCCGATAATGTTGCTGGCCAATGTCGGTTTGATCGGCCTGGTTGCCTTTCTGCTGGCCATGACCTGGACACTGGTGGGAACCGGAAAAGCGCTCGCGGCCCGGCCCAATGCAGCTGCCGGGGATCTCTGGCTGGATTGCGCCGGCTGTCAGACAGCGTTGTACGCCTCCCTGGCGATGAGCATCGCATCGGGCTTCAAGTACGTGGTTTTCGATTTCTGGTTCATGTGGGGCGCGAGCATCGCGACCGTGGCAGCACTGCACTGGTCGAAGCCCGTGCCACACCGCCAGGACAATCTGATCGTGCCCGTAATCGCGACCTGAGGAGCAAGCAGAGATGAATCCAGTGATTGTCAGTGGCGCCGACGCAAAGTATTACGACCTTCTCCTGGGAGCGGTGATGAGCGCATTGCGCATGCGCTCGGATCCGCAGGAGGTCGTGGTGCTGGATTTCGGTCTGACCTCCGCCAAGCGCGCCCATGTCACGTCACTGGGCGCGCGCGTGGTGGACCCGAATGACGTGGCGGAAGTACGGCCGATCATCAAGGGACTGCGTGTCGCCGAGGCCGCACTGATGGTACGCCCGTTCCTGCCGCAGCTGCTTCCCGGATGCTCACCGATCATGTGGCTGGACAGCGATGCCTGGATTCAGCGCAAGTGGGCCCTTGATGGCTACCTGTCGGCAGCAATGAATGCGGATGTGGTGGTGGCCAAGGAGAGGCACGCGCAGTACCAGCTGCGTCCGCGACTGCTGTTCTGGGAATGGCGCCACCTGGTCAAGGCCTGCGGCCTGGTGACCGGCACCGCGCTCGCCCTGAAGGAACACGTCAACGCCGGCGTGTTCGCGGCAAGAGCCGACAGCCCCCTCTGGCCGATCTGGCAACGCACCCTGATGCAGATATTCGAGAAGACCGGCAAAGCTGCGCCTTACGACCAGATGGCATTGAACTACTGCGTCTACGGGGCAGGACTTGAGAGCATCGTCCTGGATGCGAGATTCAACTGGATATGCAAACGCCGCGTACCCACATGGGATGCGGGGACCCTGGCGCTGAACGTTCCAGGATCCGACGCGCGCAAGGCCATCGGCATCATTCACCTTGCCGGCGTCGGCAAGGACGATGAACTCCCGTTGCCCAGGGTGGGTGGCGGCACCGAGCGCCTGACGTTGCGATTTCCGGCGATGTGAGGCACCGGAACCAGCATCATGCGAATCGGAATCGACGCCAGGTGGATGTTCAGGGACATCGTCAATACCCAGTTTTCACTGCTGGGGACGCTGTTGCGCCAGAACGCCCGCAGTCCCTACGACGCCACATTCGTCCTGTACACGGACGAGCTGAACGGCAAGCAGCAGCACGACCAGGGTGGGAACGTGGTCGTGCGCCAGCTGAATGCGTTGAAGGCCAGGTCCGGCGCCGAACACACCAGCCTGCTCGAAGACCTGTGGTGGTTCGGCAGGACGATACCGGCGGCACTGGTCGACGACGGCATCACGGTGTTCGTGTCGCCGTACTACCGGGCGCCGCGCGTCAGTGTGCCGGTGATCAACATGGTTCACGACCTGTCATTCCTGGTGCTGCAGCGGGAGCTGTTGCCCGGGCACCTGCAGGGCAGGTTCAAGCGCGCCGTGCTGCGCCGGCTGTTCCAGTTCTACTGCCGCCACGTCGCCTCCCACACGGTCACTGTTTCCGAATACTCGAAGCAGTGTGTGATCGAGCGCCTTTGCATGGAACCGGGGCGCATATCGGTCTGTTACAACGGCGTCGACACGGATCTGCTGGCGGCGGCGCGCCAGCAGGTGGATCGCGACTCGGGCCGGCCAGCCGGGAACTACCTGCTGTACGTCGGCTTCAACAGTCCCAACAAGAATCTCGTCGGCCTGCTGCGGGCATATGCCCTGCTTCCAGCAGAGTTCCGCGCGGCGCATCCACTGGTGCTGCGCACCAGGCCGGGAGAAGAGCAGCAGATCGTGCACGCCCAGGGACTGTCTGCGACGGTGCGGTATTCCTCCGATCACCTGTCCAATGACGGAATTGCCGCGCTGGTCGCAGGCGCGAGGGTGCTGATACTGGTGTCGCACGACGAGGGATTCGGTCTTCCGGCCGTGGAGGCACTGGCCGCGGGAGTGCCCGTGGTGGTCTCGCGGGGAGGCGCGCTCTCCGAAGTCACCCAGAGCTCGATGATCGCGGAGGATCCGCGAGATCCACGCAGCATTGCCATGGGCATTGCCCGCGCTGTCGAACACGGCGGCTCGCGCGAACTGCGTACGCGCTGCCACGAGATCGCCTCCCGCTATTCCATCCAGCGTGCGGCGGATGCGCTGATGGGCGTCATTGCACAGCGGTCGAGGCCGGAATGAGATCGGCAGGCGGGCAATTGAACTGGAACTTCATCGTCACGGGCTGGAGAGGGCTGCAGGTATCCGGCACCGCCTCGATGACACTTGGCCAGCTGGCCCGGCTCGGTACGCAGGCCCTGTACTTCATCATCGCCGCCCGCGCGCTCGGTCCGGCGGAATACGGTTCATTCGCAGCGGCTGCCGCGCTCGCGGGCGTGGCGGCGCCGTTCGCGAACTGGGGGGCGGGCGAGGTCCTGCTCCAGAATGTCTCCCGCTCGCGGCACGACTTTGCGGTCGAGTGGGGGACAGCGCTCAGTACGATCGGCAGGTTCGGACTGGTGGGAGTGCTGCTCACCACTGCGGCCGCGGCAATGCTGTTTCCCGCAATACCGCTGGTACTGATCATCGCGGTGGCCGCGGCGGAGTTCTGGTTCGCCGGCGTCGTGGCAGCTGCAGCCAACGCCTTCCAGGCCGCCGAGGATTTCAGGCGCGCCACACGCGTCTGGTTCGTGCTGAGCGCCGCCAGACTGGGCGGAGCGGCGCTGGTCGTGCTGCTGATCCACAAGCCCGTCGCAACTCACTGGGGCATCGTGTACGTGCTTTCCAGCGGGGTTGCGGCGCTGATCGTGGCGCTGGCCGTCAATCGCCACATGGGGCCGCCGCGCCGCGGGGCAGGTCCAGCCAGTCGCGTCAAAGGCTTCGAATTCGCAGTCAGCCTGTCGTCCGGATCCTTGTCCGCCGAGGTGGGCAAGATGAGTCTTTCGCGCTTCGATCGACTGGAAGTGACTGGCGCCTATGCTGCCGCGGACCGGATCATCGGCGTGATATCCGTGCCGATCCTGGCCGTACTCTGCGCCTCCTATCCGCGTCTGCATCGCGCGGGACTGCTTGGCATGCGTGCCGCGATTCGCCTGTGCCTGCCGCTGCTTTCGGTGACGTTGCTGTATGCCTTCGGGGCCGCGGTGGTGGCGTATTTCTGTGCGCCTCTCATCGAACACTTCCTGGGAGTCGCGTACCAGCAGGCGATCGCCGCCTGCCAGTTCCTGTGCGGCCTGCTCGTGCTCAGGACATTGACGTCCTTTGCGGCGAATTGCCTGACGGCCACGAACCATCAGCGATGGCGCAGCGCCGCCCAGGTCGCCGGCGCGTGCCTGAGCGCGACACTGGCATTCACGCTGGTCCAGAACTACAGCTGGCGCGGAGTCGCAGTCGCGGCCCTGGTTTCGGAAGCGGTGCTGGCTTCCCTGCTGTGGATTCTGATCTTCACGGTGGCCGCGAGGGAGCGGCGTACGGAACAAGGATAGCCTGCCAATGTCACCACGCGAAAGTTCATCTCCTGCCGCATTGTCCAATGGTCTTCGTTCCCTGCTGTTATTGCTTGGACTGGCGGTTTGCGCAGTTCCGCAGGTCCAGTCGCAGACACTGGAAGTGGACTTCAGCCGGGTCGTGCGCGAATCGGGCCCCTACATGTTCGGTGGCGCGCATGTCCCGCCTCCTGAACACCCCGGAGCGATGGATGCGCTGCGTACTGCAGGCGTGGGGCATATCCGTTTCGACGTCTCGCTCGAAGACATCCTGCCCGCGAACATCACCCTGCAGGACTACCTCGCGAACCGCAACGGCGTCGCAGATCCGGCGCGCTGGAACTGGGGACTGGAGTCGGAAATCAACAGGGTGCGTGCTGCCGGACTTGCGGCATACGGCATCCTCCTCTGGAACCCCAGGTGGCTGACGAAGAACGGCCAGAACAACGGGGAGGTCGTGAACTACGACGTGTGGGAGGACATCGTCCACAAGGTCCTTGTGCGGATGGGATCCCGGTTCGAATACATCGAGATCTGGAACGAGCCTTGCTGGACGGCGTTTCTCGACCTGGGGCCGGAATGGTCATCGGAAAAGGTCAAGCAGGTGACGGTGGAATATCACCGTCGGGCGCTGCGGGCGGCGCAGGGTCTTGGCCTGAAGCTCGGCGGCCCCGCGTGCTATGGCTGGTGGCGCGACACCCTCATCGAGGCGATTCTCGCCGACAGCTTCATCCGCCAGCAGATCAGTTTCATTTCGTGGCACTACTACGACAAGGATCAATCGGACTACGTCGATTTCGAACGGACCGTGGCGCTGGTGCGCGAGCGTGCCGGCAGGGACCTGGAGATACACGTCAGTGAATGGAACTACAGCGCTGGCCCGGAAAGCTACCCTGAATACCAGAACAGTCCCAGGGCAACGGCGTGGGTGGCCAGGAAGCTGATCCAGTTCTATCGCCTCGGGGTCGACTCGGCCACCATGTACCACCTGAGCAACGGTCCATGGGGATACGAATACAAGGAAGGCAACGGCAAGTGGGGAGGATATGAGTGGCGGGACGGACGCGCGTATCCGTACGGCTTTCTTTCCGCTTTCGCCCTGTTCGCACGCACTCTGGGGCTCAGCCAGGCCGGTGCGAAAGTCGGCATAGTCGATTCGAAAGAAACGGACATGCCTGCGTCGCTGAACGGCGTTGCGCTGAAGAACGGGGCGCAGGCCAACGTGATCCTGCTGGCCAATCATGGTTCCGGCCAAACCGGCAGGGTGTCGATTCGCGTCAAATTGCCGCCGGGGGGTGCAGCGGCCGCTGCGGTACAGGCATTTGGTGCCGGTACGGATGGCAAGGTATTCGACGCCATTTCCCTGCTGCGTGAAAACCTGGTCGTGCCACGCGATGGATACGCGGTGATTCAGGTCCAGGTGCCAGCCTACACGGCCGTCGGCCTGCGGCTGGACTGGAGGGCGTTGCCCGCTGCGCCTTTGTTGAGTCCCATCCCATGAAGATCAGGCCACGCAATGCCGTGTTGAAACGCCTTGCCAAGCGCTGCATGCCTGCCTCGTTGCTGGCGCTGCGCTCGCACCTGCTGACGCGCAGCATGGACCGTGCCTTCGCGCAACTGGGCAATCCGGAGGCGTTCGGCAAGATCTATCGCGACGGAGTGTGGGGCGGTGCAGAGGATGGATTCTGCTCGGGGCTCGGGAGCCATGATCGCATCACGGTCGAGCGTTATGTGCAGGCGGTCTGCTCCTTCCTTGCGCGGACGGAACGCAAGCTGGATGTCGTAGACCTGGGTTGCGGTGATTTCTCCGTGGGCTCCAGGATCCGGAACTCCTGTGGTCTTTATGTCGCCTGCGACGTGGTGCCCGCGCTCATCCGGAGGAACGAGCTCAAATACGCGGAGCTGGACGTGAGGTTCACCTGCCTCGACGCGACACGGGACGCGTTGCCCGCCGGTGAGGTGTGCTTTGTACGCCAGGTACTTCAGCATCTCAGCAACGCGCAGATTGCGGCGATTGTTCCCAGGCTGTGCGGGTTCCGGCACCTGATCGTTACCGAACATGTTCCGCGTGGGGTCTTCAGGGCAAATCTCGACAAACGCACGGGGCCCACGACGCGCATCACGCAATTCAGGCCCAGCGGGGTGGTGCTTTCCCAGCCACCCTTCAACCTGCGCGCCCGTGAATCGGAGACGCTGCTGCGTGTGGACGATGAGCTGGGCGGGGAGATAGTGACCACGTACTACTTTGAACCCTGCCTCGAGCGGCTGGCAGAGCCCGCAGAATGATGGAGCCAGGCACGGACATTTTTCCAGGTGGCGAAAAGGTAGCGGTCGTTCACGACTGGCTCAACAGTTACGTGGGTGGAGAAAGGGTGCTGGAGCAGATCATCGCCGTCGCACCGGCAGCAGATCTCTTCGTGACCTTCGACAACATGGAAGGGCAGGACCGCGGCTTCCTGGGCGGCAAGATTCCGCGCACCTCCTTCCTGCAGAACTGGCCATTCGTGCGCAAGCGGTACACGAAGTTCCTGCCGCTATTGACTCTCGCGGTCGAGCAACTGGACGTCACCGGCTATGATGTGGTTCTCTCCAGCAGCGCTTCGATCGGCAAGGGCGTAATCACCTCCGCCGACCAGATGCATGTTGCCTATGTGCATTCGCCGATGCGCTACGCCTGGGATCTGCAGCATCAGTACCTGAGGGATTTCGGACTCACCGGGGGGCTGCGGGCCTTTGCGGCGCGATCGGTCCTGCATCACGCACGCATGTGGGACCTGCGCGCGGCAAATGGCGTGGACCATTTCGTCGCCAACTCCCAGTACATTGCGCGCAGGATCTGGCGTGTATATCGGCGCAGCGCCGATGTCGTCTACCCCCCGGTCGATACGGAAGCGTTCACTTCACGGGAAGACAAGGATTCATTCTATCTGGCTGCATCGCGGCTGGTGCCGTACAAGAGAATGGACGCCATCGTGCAGGCCTTTTCCCTGCTGCCGTCCCGCAGGCTGGTCGTGATCGGCGCGGGACCGGAAATGAGCCGCCTCAAGGCGGCAGCCGGACCGAACGTCGAGATCCTCGGGTATCAACCCCCCGGCGTCCTCAGGGATCACATGCAGCGTGCGCGGGCATTCCTGTTCGCAGCGGAAGAGGATTTCGGGATCACGCCGGTGGAGGCGCAGGCCTGCGGCACTCCCGTAATCGCCTATGGCAGGGGTGGAGTCACAGAAACCGTTCGCGGGCTGGACACCGATCAACCAACCGGCGTGTTTTTCGCAGAGCAGACGCCTGGTCATGTTGCCGAGGCCGTCCAGGAATTCGAACGCCACGAGCACCAGATCCTGCCCGCCGCATGCAGGGCCAACGCGATGCGATTCTCCATCGGGAATTTCCGGCGCAACTATGCGCTCAAGGTAAGGGAGTTGTGGGACAACTTCGACTGGAAACGTCCGCGGAGCGCGGCATGC
The DNA here is from genome assembly GCA_015655465.1 of Gammaproteobacteria bacterium. Classification (GTDB taxonomy): domain Bacteria; phylum Pseudomonadota; class Gammaproteobacteria; order Steroidobacterales; family Steroidobacteraceae; genus ZC4RG30. Next base: position 25,957 of record JAATEY010000025.1, read on the forward strand.
TGAACCGCATATCGGTTCTCTGCGGTTCCGTTGCGCCCTTCGGATGCGGTGTGCTCGACTACAGCGAGCGCCTCAATACCGAGTTCACAAGACTGGGCCTGCAGGTGCAGGCGGTGCACGAACCGGTCACGTTGGCGGGCGTCTCCTCCATCCTCGGAAAGATCAGGAATGCCCGGCCCGATATCCTGCTGATGCAGTATCCCAACGCGGCATATGGACACAGCCTGACCCCGCATCTGCTCGCGAATGTCGCGGGCCGGGTGCCGTTCGTGTTGACGCTGCACGAGTTCGAACCGGCCCACCCGCTGCGCAAATTGTCGATCTCGCTGCTTACAGGCGCCCAGGCAATCATCGTCACGAACGAGATGGATCGGTCGCACCTGGTCAAATGGTATCCCTGGGTGTCGAAGCGCGTCAGGACCGTGCCGCTTGCGAGCAACATCACGGGCAGGCCATGGCAGCCCGGACCCACGTTCACTGTCGTCTACTTCGGCCTCTTCAGGCCGGGCAAGGGGCTGGAGGAATTCCTGCAGTGCGCGCGCCTCGTGAAGGCACGCACCTCACGCATCCACTTCCGTGCAATCGGCACCCTGACTGGCGGCGCTGCCGAATATGGAAGAGCGTTCCTCGAGGAAGCGCGGACCCTCGACATGGATGTCCTGGTCGGTGCCTCCGAGGAAGATGTTGCCACCGCCCTTTCCTCTGCATCGGTTGCATACCTGCCGTTTCCGGATGGTGCGACGGCCCGTCGCGGTTCGATCCTTGCCGCCGCGAACTGCGGGTTGCCGCTTCTCAGCACCACCGGGCCGTTCACGACACCCGAACTTGCCGCGGCCTTGCTGGTCGCGAGTTCTCCCGCGAGCGCAGCTGAACTGTTGGTGTCCCTGCTGGAAGATCCGCAGCGGCTGGTGGAGGCGCACGTTCGCAGCGAACGTTTCGGCAAGGCGTTCACCTGGGAAAGCGTGGCGGAACGCTATGTCGACGTATTCAACGGCGCCCGTGCCCCGGCCGGTCATTGAGTGAAAAGTGGATACCCCACACCTGTCTGTCTCCTGCATGACTGGGATAGCGGCTCTGGAGCAGTTCTCGGCCGAGATCGATCGCCTGAATCTTGCAGCGCCGCGTCCCAATCCATTTCTGTCGTCGGCGTTCCTGAAAACGTATTCCCTGAAATGTGAATATCACGTGCCGGACAAGGAGGAGCGCCTCTACCTGATCTGGGATGGACCCAGACTGATCGGCTGCGCCCCGATGCGTCGATCGATAGACGGCAGGAGGTTCAGGGCGGCTCGCATTACAGGCTGGAGCAGTATCCGCCTCTGCTTCCTTGCGCCACTTGATACCGAACTGCCCGGCGTCCTGGCGGCGCCCGAGGACGAGGACCGGGTGGCCAGGGCGCTGATCCGTTACCTCTGCGACATCGAACCGGGATGGGACCTGCTCGAACTGGCCGGCCAGCGGCCTGGAGGAAGCCTCTATCGCGCTGCGCACGCCGCTGCCAGCTGGCGGTTTCGCGTGCGCGACATCGAGGTTCAGCCCTGCAACGATATTGCGCTGGTCTGGAACAGTCTGGATGAATACTTCCGGTCGCTTGCAAAGAAAATGCGTTCGAATATCAGCCGGCAGGCCCGCAGGCTTTTCGCCGCCGGGGAAGTCGAGTTGATCCTTGCCGATGGTGCGCAGGCCACGACGTCCTGGTTCGACGCCTACTGTGAACTGGACAGCCGGAGCTGGAAGAGCGGCACGGCAGCTTCGATCCGGCGCGATCCGCGTCGCGTGCGGTTCTACCAGGACATCGTGGGCGGAAAGGGCGGCATGGATCCGTCGTTCATCGGAATCGTTCTGGACGGAACACTGATTGCCGGTCTGATCCTCGGATCAAATGCCAGGGCTTCCCCTGGTTACCATGGGGCGTGGTGTCTGGAAATGGCCTACGACCAGTCGCAGGCGGAACTGGGCCCCGGGCAGCTGCTGTTGTTGCTGGCCGTGAGCTGTGCGATCGAAGGCGGCCACAGACACCTGAGCTTCATGCAGAACTTTTCCTGCTACAAGCACCGGTGGGGTGCGTTGCCCATCGATGTAGCCAATGTCACGCTGATACGGCGGGCTACATTGCGGAATCTGGTTATCCGGCTACGCGAAATCGGACGAAAGGCCAATCACGGGGCAGGCCGACGGGATGACGAACCGGTGCCAGACGATAACGACCTCAACGCCGGATCCGCGCTCGGCCGGGCGCCTGCTCGCCCTGCGCAGCAACATGCGCGTGCAATGACATCATTGGCCCTTGCATCCACGAGGCAATCCGTCCGGCGGCTCGATCTTGCTGCCGCCAGAGCCTGCCTCCCTTTCCCGATCGGGTGAGGAATATGGGAACAGCAACGCATCGCCTGCAATCTGCCCTTCCGGGCGGGCGCCAATTCCTGTCACTGGATGAAGAGGCATTTCGCACGCACTTCGAACGACGCCCATTCAAGATCGTCCACCGCCTGGCCGCGCATCCCTTGCTGCAACTGCCGCGGCTGGTCGAGTACGCACAGTCCCTCGACAGGCCGATACTGTATTTTCGCGGGGATCATGCCATCAACCAGGTCGACGATACGCCCGGCATTGGCCGCGCAAAGCGCACGTTTGTCGATCGGCATCTGCCGGGGCCCGCGCTTTCGGCACCTGAAGTTCTCAGGCAGATACAGACCTGCGGCGCGTGGATGCAGCTTCGCGATGTCGGCACCGATCCGGCCTACGCAGAGTTGCTGGAAGAGCTTGTCAGCGAAGTGCGCGGCCCCGCGGAAGAGGTGGCGCCTGGAATATCCGGGCCACGCGCGGATATTTTCGTGAGCTCACCCGGAGCGACCACTCCCTTTCATCTGGACGAGGAACACAATTTCCTGCTGCAGATACGCGGGTCCAAGAGCCTGTCCATCGCTGACGGCTTCAATCCGGCGGTGCTGGACAGGGCAAATCTGCGTGCCTATTTTGCCGGAGATGGCGAGCTGGCGCCGTATTCCGAACATCTGGAGCGACACGCGGTGCACATCGAACTGCGTCCCCACGAAGGAGTTCATATCCCCGCATGTCATCCGCACTGGGTGCGCAATGGCGGCGAAGTCTCGATCTCGCTGGGGTTGCTCTGGTACAGCGACAGCATTGCCCGCAGGCGTTACCTGTACCGCTTCAATGGCTGGATGGAGCGCTTCGGCCTGAAGCCTTCGACACCCGGCGACCATCCCCTCATGGATGAGATCAAGGCGCTTCCGTTGACTGTCAGGAGACGCCTCCGGCGCTGGTACCGGCGGCAGTAGATGGGTGCGGCCGGTGCGCGCCCTTACTGGCTCCGGCGCGCTATTGTCACCACACGGCCCAGCAGCGACGCGGGCGGTGCCTGGCGCAACAGGCCGAACAGCTTGCCGCGGACCAGCCGGTTCTGAACCATGGGAGACCACACCAGGTAGTCGTTGGACGTGGTCTCGTCTGGCCGCCAGCGGGCCTTGCCGTAGTCGCCGCCGGTGGACAGGTTCACGATCTTGAACCGTTGTTCGAGCGCCCACTTGATGGCTTCGACGGTCAGGGTCGTCATGACGCTGAACCTGCCCCATTCCGGAGAGTATCCCGAGTAGTAGAGGTAGATTTCCTCGCCGAAGACAAATCCGATGCGGGTTGCGACCACCTGGCCGTCGATATCGATCTGGAATATCCGCAGCTGATCGCGCTGGGCCATGCCATGCGCATAGTCGCGGAGAAACTCCCGCGACCTGACAGGCTTGAAGCGGTCGGGGTGCGGCACCCTTCCCTGGAGTTCGGCTCTTGCCCGATGCAACTCGAAGAAGATGTCCAGCGCCGCGTCGACCTCCTCCGGCTTGCTGACCGCCCGGAACGTGAATGCATGGCCCTCGCGCTTGAGCGAGTTGTAGCATTTGCGCAGCGCTTCTTTCATGTTGCGCGACAGCCCGTTCTTGAGCTCCAGCCAGCTGCCCGGCAATTGCAGGTAATGGTCCTTTATCGTGCGGTAGGGGGGTGGAGCGCCCAGCGCCTCCAAAGATTCGCCGACCGGAACTCCACACCACAGCAGGCTGTCCCACTCGTCGGCCTGTTCCATCAGATAGGCATGCAGCGTCTGCATTGCCTCGACGTAATGCGCGGGGCGACAGACCAGTCCCCGCAACTCCAGAATGTCGGTGCCCGCGCCGAAGAACTGGATCTCGCGCATGCGCAATGGTCCCCGCGCCGGCCGCAGCGTGCGAATCAGCGGCGCCAGCGCAATGAGCCTGCCGTGTTCATCGCGCACAGCGAGCACGAACAGCTCATCCCGGGCCCAGAAACGATTCTCCGTGAAATGCCGCCACCACAGCAGATTCCACAGGGGCGAAGTAAACGGTGTCCGCGGGGACGACAGAGCGTCGATCTCCTCCCACTCGGATGCCAGGTTCTCGAGTTCCTTGAGTTCTGCAATGCGTTTTACGTGGAGGGGCATGTTGTGGTCAGGGTTCCGGGAGAAGCATGTGGTGCATTGCTGCCTTCATCTGCTTCGCGCCTGTCGTCATCAATCGGCTTTGCTTTCAGTGGGTGACCAGGGCGATGAGGATAACGATGGGGATCGGTACGCCAAGCAGGAGAAGAAGTATTGAGCGCATGTTGGTTCCTTTCCGAAAGTCAGAACAGATCGCGGCGACGGCCGCCAATGGTGGCCATCAGGCTTGCCGAAAAGGCGCCGATCAGCAGCGAGACGAAAATCCACAGGGACGCATACGCTGCGTCCTTGCGGACCTGGTCGGCCGCTTTCTTTGCCCTGGCTTCAGCAGCCTGCAGTTCATTCCGGGCCTCGTTGTAGGCATTGGTGACCCGCGCTTCTGCAGCCTGCTGACTCATGCCGGTCCGCTGTGCCACCAGTTGACCCGTGTAGCGCGTGTCTTCGGGAGACAGCGAGCCGGCATGCATGCTGTGGGCAAAGATACGAGCCGCTTCACTCCTGGTGCGCGTCGACTCATCGGCGTTCGAACTTTCCCCATCTGAGGGAATGCGGAACAGCGAATCCATCGTATACATCGACGCCATGGAGTCCTCTCCCTGCGCCATCTTCTGCGTGTTTCCCGAAGCGGCAACGACCGCAGCGGCGGGCATGCCAACGTTGAGAATGGTGCTTGTCGCTGATGTCAGGACGGCAGCAGTAGCCAGCGTGGCCACCGCCCAGGCCAGAAAGCCATGTGCCGTGTCGCGGAAGTACACCTCATCCGTATGGACCTGGATCCACCTGACGCGCAAGCGACCGGCAAGGTAACCGCCCAGTCCAGAAGACGCGAACGCGGTCAATGCAGTCCAGATGATGGTCAACCACGATATCGTGGTTGCCCTGTTGGTGCTTCCCCACGGAGACACTACTGATAATCCCAGGCCAATGCCGAGGACCAGAAGAATCAATGAGAGCGCCGCAGCGGCTGCCGCACCGGCAAATATCGCAGGCCACGACACCGCACTCGAGCTGCCGAGGCCTGTGCCGGGACGAACTCCTTCACCGATTGTAGTTGCAGCCGTAGTCATGAATGCCTCGTCATTGTTGTTGCGGGAATTTTGCTTTGCCTGCTACAGGCTGGTGGTAGGAGAAGCGCGCCACTCCATGTAGGAGGACGGTGGAGCGATGACTTCACTGCGAAGCATCTACTGCCATGAGTTCAGAAGGATGTCCACGAGGCGGGCAGAGCGGTGATGCGGGTGCGAGCGTGCTCCAGATGCATCGGCCTCTCCGGATATTCCCTGGGTGCGGCACCGCATGCTGGTGCCTGCGGTGCATGAGCCACGACGCAGGTCCGTTCTTACAACTTTCGTCGCCCCCAGCCTACAGTCCCCCAAACCATGAATGCCTGATTCTCGCAGCAAGACCTTTCCCATGGACGGTTCGACGCAATCCATGGACGCCAGCACGCCGCAGCGAAGGAGAATTCATGGGAGCGAGCAGACAGTTTATGGAGCACCGCTGGGGCACGCGAGTGAAGCTGGATGTCCCTGTGGCACTGAGGACCGCAAATGGCCTGGCCAATTCATGGGTGAGGAATGCAAGCGTCAGCGGCGCCTTCGTGGAAACCAATGAGAAAATCCCCGTGCATGCCCGGGTATCCGTGCAGCTGATTGCGAGAGCCGGGGAGTCGCTGGACGCTCTTGTGGTGCGGGTGGAAAATACTGGAGTAGGCCTTGAATGGCTCGATCCCGGATTGCGCTCGGTATCGGCGCTCCTTTCATTCCGTCACGATGCCTGAACGCTCCGACACCTTCCAGAGTCAGGTGCGTCGATTGCCAGTGGGACACTTCTCAACGATTCTTTGCGGCGGCGTCCTACAGACCCACATGGGGGAGTCCACCTATCGTTTCACCAGCGGAGCGAGTGGTAATTCAACTCACCTTTCAGGAGAATATTTCATGAGCACGGTAAGTGGCCACACATCGGCGATTCGGGCAAAGAAGGTACTGGGTACCGCGGTGGTAGATGCCTCGGGGCAAAAGATCGGGCAAATCGAGGACATCGTTCTCGACAAGGAATCCAACTACATCATGTTCGCAGTGGTGAGCTTTGGCGGGTTTCTGGGAATGGGTGACAAATTTCACCCCCTGCCGTGGAACATGCTGGACTACGATCCGGAACAGGACAGTTACGTCGTGAACGTCACCAGGGAGCAGCTGCAGGCCGCGCCGGCAGATTCTGTTTCGGCCCTCACCCGCAATGACGGACAGGCATTTCGCGATTCTGCGCACAGCTATTACCACGCGCCACGCTACTGGTAGCGTGCGTCAGCGGAGGCAGGTCATTGTCACCGGACAGTGACCTGCACTTTGTACTGGCGCTGGACACCCACACCGGCGAAACTTCTTCTGGCTGAATTGTCGTCTTCACAAGTAACTGTTCACCAGATTTCGCGAGGCGCATTTGGAGCGTTATCGGGGTTCCCGCAGGATATCGTGCAAACGCGTCGCCCGCATTCATGCGAATGAATATCTGAACCCGACCGATGCAGGTCGCAAGCACGTCGGAAAGGGGCCATTCCATGTCTGATTCAATGCCGGCTCGCGACGTTCTGGGTTTGGCGAACCGCCTGGCACGGATGGGCGTCTGGACTCTCCACCTGAAGGAAGATCGCGTCTATTGGAGTCCGGAGCTCGAAGAGCTGTTTGGAGTGGAGCCCGGCAGTTTCGGCTGCACCCAGGCCGCCTTTCATGCGTTGGTAAATCCGATCGATCTGCCACGTGTACTGCAAGCCATAGGCGACAGTCTCACCACCGGTGAAGAATACACCGTAGTCTTCCGCTACAAACACGGCAGCGGCGAATGGCGATGGATGGAAGGTCGAGGACTTCCGGCCTTCGATGATCTGGGCAAGCCCGTGCGCATCGATGGAGTCGGAATCGATGTCACGGATCGGACAAATGCCGAAAACGCGCGGTTTCGTCTGGCGGCTATCGTGGAGTCGTCGGATGACGCCATCCTCAGCAAGACGCTGGAGGGCATAGTCACGTCCTGGAATGCAGGCGCTACGCGGCTGTTCGGCTATTCCGCCGAGGAAATGATCGGTCAGCCGATTATCAAGCTGATTCCACACGACTTGCTGCCCGAAGAGGTCGAGATCCTGGCGAAGTTGCGCCGCGGCGAGCGCATCGATCACTACGAAACCCGCCGTCTCGCCAAGAATGGAACGTCGGTCCAGGTATCGTTGACTGTCTCGCCAATCCGGGATGTCACGGGAGCCATCGTGGGTGCTTCGAAGATCGCCCGGGATATCGGCGCGTTGCGTCGCGCAATGGCGGATCGTGAATATCTGCTCGAGTCGGAGCGAAATGCACGCGGCGAAGCGGAACGGCTGGGTCATCTCAAGGATGAGTTTCTGGCGACACTGTCGCATGAGTTGCGCACACCGCTTACCACCATCCTCGGCTGGACCAACCTGTTGCGACGACGGGGGAATCTGGAGCCCGAATTGAGGAGTGGCATCGAAACCATCCACCGCAATGCCAGGGCGCAGGCGCAGATCATTGACGATCTGCTGGACATGAGCCGCATAATTTCGGGCAAGCTCCGGCTGCAGACCGATACCGTCGATCCGGCCGACCTGGTTCAGGTCGCTGTCGACGGGATCCGGCCTACGGCATCCGCGAAACAGATCGCAATCAAATTGCTGCTCGATCCCGCCGCAGGTCTGATGGTAGGAGATGCTGCGCGTTTGCAGCAGGTGCTGTGGAATCTGCTCACGAACGCATTGAAATTCACCCCCGCCGGCGGTTCGATTCGCGTGACTCTGCAGAAAGCCGGCGCCGAGCTGGAGATCCGTGTCCAGGACTCGGGAATCGGCATCGAGCCGGATTTTCTTCCTCATGTCTTCGAGCGTTTCCGGCAGGCAGACGGATCGACAACGCGTGAACATGGTGGCCTGGGACTTGGGCTTTCCATTGTGCGCACCCTGGTCGAACTCCACGGCGGGTCCGTATCGGTACAGAGCGCCGGCATCAATCTGGGCAGCACTTTCAGCGTTCGACTGCCGACCATGCAGACGGAATTGTCCTTGCAGCAGGGGAGTCTGGTTGCCACCCCATCCGTGGATCAGGCTCTGCCAGTGCTGACGGGTGCGATCCTGCTGATAGTCGACGACGAGGCCGATGGACGATCCCTGCTCGCCCGCCTTCTGAGGGAGACCGGCGCCGAGATCATTGCCGCAGAGAGCGCGGCCGAGGCCATCGAAATCCTGCAGCGTGAACCTGTGCATTTGATATTGAGCGATATTGGTATGCCGGGACTGGACGGATATGAATTCATGCGGCGTGTCCGTTTGCTGGACAATCACGCAATCCGTGCAGTACCCGCTATCGCGGTAACGGCGTACGCGCGCGAAGGAGATCGCCAGCGCAGCCTGACAGCGGGGTTTCAACTCCATTTGTCCAAGCCCTATTCCTTTCCCGACCTGACCGCTGCAATTGCCAGCCTGATACGTATCCCAAAGGGCAATCCCTCCTGATTGCGGGCGGATAAACAGGCCTCTGCGTCGGTTCCGGCCTGCTGCGGCTTTTCATCTTCTCCTACAGCGTGGCGACGTCGCCACCATATACATTCCAATCGTCACGTTGATCAGATGCGCCGGTGAGCTTCCCGACCCTCATCTGAATCTGGTCCGGCGGTTCGATCAATGTGACTTTCTTCGTTCCTCTCCTGTCGCCACAGAGGGTGCCACGATTCCCATGCCTCCAATAAAGACACCCCGCTGGTCGAACAGCGACCGCTGGATTCCGCCCAAGAGATTCCCCTGGCCGCAACCTCTTGTGGCCAGGCTGCGAAAGCTCAGGTTTCCAGGTCGTTCCCTGACCACACTCTAGGCAAAAGGGAAGTACCGCCGATGAGGCAGTCCCTGCGGCCGAACGACATTCAAGCCTGTAGTCGTTGTCCTACACGACTTGCCGATTCCGGGAAATTGTCCTGCATGGTCGGCTTGCTATCGTAAGCGCAAGCAGCGAGGTTTCCCGCCCCCGTTTTGAAACTGACAGCAGCTCAGCAGGTCGGCACGGTTACCCGATAATTTACGACTGTGAAGGTGGGCACGGATCATTGCCCGACAAGGACCAGGGAGTAGTTGCGAAATGGGGAAGTTCAGGGCCCGTTGCTGCCGGCGTGGGTGGCGGAAGTGGGCAGCCGGGTTGTTCGCCATCGGTTTCTGCCCGGTCGCGGCAATCTCCCCAGCGATGGCGCGAGACCTGGGTGCGGAGGATCTGTCCCATCTGTCTCTGCAGGAACTCAGCGACATCCAGATCACATCGGTATCCAAATCGCCGGAGCCACTGCGGGAGGCGCCCGCTGCGATCTATGTCATTACCCACGATGAGATAGAACGGTCGGGCGCGGCAAGTCTGGCGGAAGCCCTGCGGCTGGCACCCAATTTGCGCATCACCCAGTTGGGGTCGAGCAATTACGTCGCCTCGGTGCGCGGGTTCGGTGGTCATCCGGATGTTCAGGCATTTTCCAACAAATTGTTGTTGCTGATAGACGGGCGCAGCGTTTACTCCCCTCTCTTTTCGGGCATTTATCTGGATGCCCAGGACCTGATGCTGGGTGACATCGACCGGATCGAAGTCATCAGCGGTCCGGGTGCCACACTCTGGGGTGCCAACGCGATGAACGGCGTCATCAATGTCATCACTCGACCGGCTTATCTTACCGATGGCACTCTGGTGGTCGCTACGGCCGGCAATCGTGAGCGGGACATGAGCGCCAGATATGGCGGGAAGATCGGTGACGATCTTGCCTATCGTTTCTACGGCAAGGTGTTTCAACGCGATGCCATGACGCAGGTGGACGGAACAAGTGCGCAGGATGACTGGTACAAAGGTCAGGCGGGCTTCCGGATCGAGCTGTCGCAGGCGGCAGGCACCGTAACCCTGCAGGGCGACGTCTACGAAGGTGATGAGGAGAGGGTTGGCCCAGGCAAGCAATCCCTGTCCGGAGAGAATCTTCTCGGCCGCTGGCAGTTCCACACCGATCGAACGGATTTTCAGCTGCAGGGCTACTTCGATCACACGCAACGTGGAGCGCCGGTGGACGGCGTTCCGTTCGTGGTGAACACCTTTGACCTGGAGGCTCAGCAGAGTCTGAGCGCAGGGTCATCCCAAAGGCTGGTATGGGGCGCCGGCGCACGTGCTTATCACTATGACGTCAACAACTCCGCGTCCCTGCTTTTCCTGCCGCCCACCAGGACGCTGCAGCTGTGGAATCTCTTCGTCCAGGATACCTTGACGCTCAGTACAGCCGTCAAGGTGACGCTGGGACTGAAGCTCGAGCACCATTCCTACACGGGTTGGGAGCCGCAACCGGATGCGAGGCTGGCGTGGCAGGTCAATGATGCGACGCTGCTGTGGGCTGCGGTATCGCGCGCGATTCGCTCTCCCACTCCGCTCGATGACGATGTGGCCGAAAAAGTGGGAGGGGAGGTATTTCTTCAGGGCAATCCTGATTTCCAGAGCGAGAAGGTCGTAGCCTATGAAGTGGGTTATCGTGGCAATATCACGCCCACCTTCTCCCTGTCGGTGTCCAGCTTCTACAACGTCTATGACGATCTGCGCACCGTCGAACCGGCCAGCAGTTCGGTTTTTCTGCCATTGCGCTGGGACAACCTGATGAAAGGCCATACCTATGGAGTGACCGCCTGGGCCAAGTGGCAGGTTGCCGACTGGTGGCGGATTGCGCCTGGATTTGCCCTGCTCCGGAAGGAGCTCACGTTCAAGCCAGGAGCCTCCGCACTGCTGGACGTCGGGCAGTCCGGCAACGATCCACGCAGTCATGCGCTGCTCACCTCATCCATGGAACTGGGCACCGGCCAGACCCTGGATGTTTCCATCCGGCATGTCGCCCCACTGGCGCAGCCTGCTTTGCCGTCCTATACCGAAATGTCGGCACGATTCGGCTGGCGATTGTCTGCCGCATGGGAGCTCTCGCTTGCCGGAACCAATCTGCTGCACGCCAGGCATCAGGAATATCCGTCACCCGCAGGTGTGGAGATCGGTCGAAGCGTGATGGCCGGGGTGCGCTGGAGACATTGAGTGAGCAATCCTTCCATTGGAGTCAGGGCCCAGCGCTCCGTCTCCGCCATGGCTGCATTCTGGGCGCTGTGGATGTCGACTGTCAGCACGATCGGCCACGCGGCGGGCGGCTATTCGGAAGACTCGGTCAAGGCTGCATTCATCTATCGCTTTGCCGGATATGTCGATTGGCCCGAAAAATTCCCTGCACCCCAGACCTTCACCATCGCAGTCCTTGGAGCGGATGAGATTGCAGCCCGGCTTCAGACCCTGACCGCAGACCGGACCATTCGGAATCGACCGGTGCAGGTGCGTCGAATCACCACCATCCAGGGGGCTGCCGATGCCCAGATGCTGTATGTGCATGCCAGTCCTGGCGCCGATCTGCGGAACCTTCTTTCGGCAGTCGGCGGGCAGGGCATTCTCACCATTACGGACGAGGAACAGGGCCTGGAGGCCGGCAGCACGATCAATCTTGTGACGGTCGATCGTCGCGTGCGCTTTGAGGTTTCGATCGTGGCAGCGCGCCGCGCCGGACTCAGGATCAGTTCCGAACTGCTCGCCGTTGCCACGCGCGTGCAGGGAGATCGGATCCGTTCGAGCGTGGTGTGCGATTCCCGGCACATCCAGGACACCGACTCATCCTGTTCCACGCGGGTGGGCGGCAAGGTGCAGGAATGAATATTCCGGCACAAGGCGTCCTGCGATCGGTATTTGGCGGTCTCTCGTCAGTAAGAGCAGCGCTCACCGTCGTGGTCATGCTCACTACGACCGTCGCCTTGCTGACCATGACGGTTGCGCTCCTGCATCAGGATCTGACTGCCTACCGGCGATCCCTGGAAGCCGATCTGACTACCGAAGCAGGAATTCTTGCCTTGTCGACAGCGACGGCCATGGCATTCGATGACCGACAGGTTGCGGAAAGAAATCTGTCCGCCCTGAGTGCAAAACCGGCTGTGCTTTCCGCGGCGCTGTACTCGGCTGACGGTGGTCTCTATGCGACATACGTCCGCAGTGGCGGACAGCAGCCTGCTGCCCAGTTACAACCTATTGGAACTGGCGCAAGACTGTCCAATGGACTGATGGAAGTCACCCAGGGCATCCTTCGGAACGGCGAGCGCCTGGGAACGATCTATCTCAGCGGCAACTATGACATGTGGGGTCACATCAACACATATCTGGGCATTCTCGCCGTGATCATGTCGCTGAGCATGGCCGTTGCGCTGGCGTTGTCCGCGGGGCTGGGTCGCATCATCACCGGGCCCGTCGAAGCATTGGCCGCTGTCGCAGATGCCATCGTCACCGGGCGCGATCGGACGCTGCGCGCACCGGATACCCGGCTGGAAGAATTTTCGCAGCTCGTCAAGGCTTTCAACAGTGTTCTGGACGAATCCCAGGATCGGACGCAAGCCCTGCAGCAGTCGAACCTGGCACTGACGCAGCAAGTAAAGGAGCGAAACGCGGCCGAACTGGCGCTGGCGCTGGCCAATGCACGACTGGAAAGCACCATGGCGGCGGCGGAAATCGGCAGCTGGGTCTGGAATCTCAAGACCCGCGAAGTGACGCTCGACCGGAATCTTGCGGCCCTCTATGGCCGGGATGCTGCAGCAGATCTCAGGGGGGACTCTTCGCTCCTCCATCAGCAGATTCATCCAGAGGACTTGCCGCGGGTGCTGGCCGCCGAAGAGGTTTCATTGGAGACCGGACATATGGTATCCACCGAATACCGCATTCTGCGCCCGGATCAAACCGTGCGCTGGGTGGTCAGCCGTGGCACTGTCCACAAGAATCAATCGAATCAGCCGACCATGCTCCTGGGCCTGTTGATCGATATCACCGCGCAGCGCGTCGCGGAACGGGCGTTGCAACAGAGCGAAAAATTGTACCGGGCAATTGGCGAGTCCATCGACTACGGTGTCTGGCTCTGTGACGCCGGCGGTCGCAATGTCTATGCCAGCGAGTCATTCCTGAAACTGGCAGGCATCACCCAGGCGCAGTGTGGGGATTTCGGCTGGGGCAATGCCCTGCATCCCGATGACGCGCAGGCCACGATCGCGGCGTGGCAGGAGTGTGTCAGGTCCGGTGGATTCTGGTATCGGGAACACCGGTTTCTCGGTGCTGATGGGCTCTATCATCCGATCCTCGCCCAGGGCGTTCCCATGCACGATGAGGACGGCAAGACTACAGGCTGGGCGGGAATCAATCTCGACATCAGCCGCATCAAGAAGACCGAAGAAGCCCTCCGCGACGCGGATCGCCGCAAAGACGAGTTTCTTGCCACGCTCGCACATGAACTGCGCAACCCGCTTGCGCCCATCCGCCACGCCGCAAGGCTCCTGGGCATGAAAGGGCTGGATGAAGCGCAGAACCAGTCGGCCCGCGACATCATCACCCGCCAGGTCGCCCGCATGGCATTGCTGCTGGACGACCTGCTGGAGGTATCGCGTATTACGCGGGGACGCCTGGAACTGCGGAAAGAGCCCATTTCGCTTGCCGCGCTGATCAAGGCGGCGGTCGAGACGACAAAGCCCCTGCTGGATTCCAAGCATCATCACTTTTCCGTTCTATTGCCCGAAACCTCTCTTGAACTGGAAGTCGATCCCCTGAGAATGTCCCAGGCGCTCTCCAATCTGCTGACCAATGCCGCCAAATACACCGATCCGGGCGGCCGTATCGTTCTCGAGGTCCGTAGCTCACCCACCCAGGTCAGCTTCGCGGTGAGGGATTCCGGCATTGGGCTCCCGGCAGCGGTCCTGCCCACCATCTTCGAAATGTTTTCACAGGTGGACTCCGCCATCGATCGCTCCGAAGGAGGTCTGGGTATAGGTCTGGCTCTGGTCAAAGGACTGGTATCCCTGCATGGGGGCACCGTGGAAGCAGCCAGCGAGGGTCTCGGACATGGCAGTACCTTCACGATCCGCATTCCCGGCGAATGCATCAGGCACCCGCCGGCCCACCTGCATACGCCCGATCTGCCGGTACAGCTGACAACGGGACCGCGGGGCAGGATTCTGGTGGCCGACGACAATCGGGATGCCGCCAATTCCCTGGCAACAGTGTTACGGTGTGTGGGCCACGCCACTTTTACCGCCTATTCCGGTGAGCAGGCCTTGCAGATCGGGGAACAGGAACGTCCAGATGCAATCATCCTGGATATCGGCATGCAGGACATGACCGGCTACGAAGCAGCCCAGCGGATCAGGCAGACAGAGTGGGGTAGTGGCGTGTTGCTGCTGGCGATCACCGGGTGGGGACAGAAAGAGGATGTGCAACGTGCCTCGAGTGCCGGCTTCAATTTCCACATGACGAAACCCGCGGATCCGGAACGGATCGAGCGTTTGATCGAGGAGTTCCTGGCAATGAGCAAGACCCGCCCCATTACTCTTCCGGAGACACAAGATCAGTACTGAAGACAAAGCGCACGAGATCACTCGCATCATCGTTGCCGAAGACAACGATGATTTGCGCATCCTGATGCAGACCCTGATCAATGAGATGACCGGCCTGCGCTGTGTTGCATCCACCGCCTTTCTGGACGAGGTGGCACCCCTCATTGCGCAACATCAGGCACAGGTAGCGGTGCTGGACATTCAGCTCCGGGGCGGCTCGACCATGAAACTCCTGCCTTCTCTCTGCAAGGATTTTCCTTCATCCAGGTTCGTCATCCAGAGCGGCCATTCGAATCCTGGACTCATACGCAGCGCATACGCTGCGGGCGCGCACGCGTATGTGCTCAAATCCGGCGATATAGACGACCTGAACGCAGCGATTCGCGGACTGATTCGTTCGTAGCGCGCACTGGCCGCCGGGTTCAATCACAATGTGCGGTATCCGTTGCGATTTCCCGCAGCGGCGTTCCGGCACCCGGCTTTTTCCCACCTGGTCCGGATAGCCGATTCATTTGAGCCAGGTTCCATAACACAGCGGGATGCCAGCGATACTCATGCCCAATGCCCACGCATTGAAACCCCGTGTCGTCCGGCAGCACTTTCAGATGAACCTCGCCGCGACCCGATCCCCTGCAATGCGGGCAGAGAAGATCGTAGTCTCTCGAGCAGGCTTCGATGCTGTCCGGGGCGACTTCCAGGTGCCGCCACAGGTGTACCAGCAATTCTCTGCGATCCATGAGACCTCCCGCGGATATGCCCCCGTTTTACGGTAGCGCGGCGCTCACCGCTGTAGGACATCCTTGCAATGTCTTGTGCGACGCAGCGGACGCGGCCACCTTTTCGTCCTCGTGGCGCTGTCCCTGGTGCGTGACCACTTCATGCACGAATCGCAGTTTCAACAGCACCTGCCCCGGCACCACGAACGGATAAGGATCGTGCAAGCCCATGCTGCGATTCAGGTTGTTGAGTGCATAAGTCAGGGCGAACCAGTTCTTCACCAGTGTGGCAAATCTTTCCTTGCCGAGAACCGGATCGATATGAGCAATCGATGGTTCCCGGCTATGCAGTGGATGCAGTGCGACACCGCAGGCTGCGGCGGTATCCAGGCTGTCGATCATGTGCAGGTAGTGCGCCCAGGTCTCGGCCCAGTCTTCCCAGGGATGGGATGCCGCATAGCGGCTGACGAAGGTTTGTTGCCAGTCTGCGGGTGGGCCGTCATCGTAGTAGCGCTGCAGCGCCTGCTCGTAGTCGGCCCTCTCGTCGCCAAACAGCCTGCGATATTCGTCAAGCCAGTCGGTGTCGCGGATCGGCAGGTTCCAGTAGTAATGCCCGATCTCGTGGCGGAGATGTCCCAGCAGGGTGCGGTAGGGTTCATTCATCTGGATTCGCCGCCGCTCCCGTTCAGGATCATCGGCCTCGGCGATGTTCAAGGTGACAAGGCCCTCGTCATGTCCGGTAAGTACCGGGCCGCTTTCTGGCGAAGGTTGATCGGCCTTGAACTCAAAGGCCAACCCCCTTGCCGGATCGATCGCCTTGCTGACCACAGGCAGTCCCAGGTCGAGCAGGGTGTATACCAGGCGCCGTTTGGCGACCTCCACTCGATACCAGGCCTCCTTGTTTCCTGGCTGTGTCAGGTCCGGAATCACCGAGGTCAGCCGGCAGGACAGACAAAAAGCATCCGGTTCCGTAGCCGGGATCACCCAGTTGCAGACGTTCTGGACGGTATAGTTCTGACATGCACGGTAGCGCTTGCCCTCCAGCGTGCCCATGGAACCCAGGTCGGGGAAGAACCCCACTGTCCGGCTGCAGCGATTGCAGGTGACATTCTCGAAAAACAATGGTCCGTCGCATTTGTCGCAATGGAAAGTCTTCATGGGCGGCCCGCGTTGCAGTTCGTTGCGCGAGTTTCGACGAAGTCGGCCGCGAGCACCTTAGGCCAGGGTCGACGGACGGAGTCGGATCAGTCTCACAAGCCGATGCAACACTAGCGTCCAGCCGCATGAATGATCGGTGCGTCGCGGCCAACCTGCGTTGGGCCGTTTGGCTCGGTGATGGCGCCCCGACCCAGTACCTGTCCCCAGCGCCGCCAGCCCGGATGCGCATCGGCGGCGATTTTCAGCGAGGTAAGAATGGGAACAGCGAGAAACGCGCCGCCTATGCCCCAGGCGGTAGCGCCAATCAGCAGTCCCAGGATCACGACCAGCGGGTTCAACAACAGCTTCCTGCCCAGCAGTTGCGGCGTTACAAACTGCGACTCGGTGATATGCAGTACCAGGAATGCGGCCACCGGCAGGAACGTGATCGAGGCGAAGCCATGGTCCGCGAAACTCCCCGCCAGGATCAACGCGGCCGAAATCAATGCGCCGATGATGGGTACGAAGTTGAACAGGCCTGCCACGACTCCGTAGGCAGCCGCATCCTTCACGTCCAGGGACCAGAGCAGGGCGCCTGTCGCGACGCCGAAACTGATGTTGATGACGGTGACCAGATAGAGGTACCGGGAAGCCTGTTGCCGGATCGCCGCGCAGACCCGTAGCCAGGCGCGGCGCTCGCTCTTGTTCCGCACCGCCACCAGCACCGCACGGCCCACGCCTGAACCTGAGGTAAGGATGAAGAAGCACAGCACCACCGAAGTGCCCGCGCCAAGCAGCGATCGGGAAATGCCTGCGGCAACCGGCGTCAGCATGGTCAGCACCGCCTGCTGATCGTCTGTCTGCGTGCGGGCATTGCGGACAGGCGGCCGCGCCTGGCCGTCGGTGATGTCCATGACTTCATGATGTGCTATGCGCAGGATGTCCGGGCCGCGCGTAAGCAGTCCCAGCAGCGGCTGCCGCACCAGATAGACGGCGATCCCCACGGTGGTGAGCAGCAGGACCACGGCCAGCAGCGATGCGAGGCCACGTGGAAGGTGCGCCCGGCACAGGTGATTGCACAACGGCGACAGGGCGAGCGCCAGCAGAATGGCCGCGAACAGCGGTACTGCAACTGTCCGGCTCACTACCAGTGCTGCAAACGCCGCGACGCCGGCCGCGACCCGAACCCAGGGCATGAGACGCCTTCCATCCGACGCTGTTGCGGCAGCATCAGGGGAAGGGCGTGTGTTCATGCCGCCCGGCGCCATGCCTCTTGGTACCGTTTTGCGGAGATTTCCCAGTTGCTGTGTGCAAGCAGATCGCGCATGTAATGGTCGCGACCCTTGGCGCCGTAATCCGTCCAGTATGCGTGTTCCCACAGATCCACGACGTACAGCACTGCACTGTCGGCAGGAAGCCCGAATTCGTGCAGGTCGATCCAGTAGTTGTCGACGAGACCGCTTCGGGCCTCGAAGCAGGTCAGCACCCAGCCAGGCCCACGGGTCTTGCCAAGCTCCAGGATGTCGTCCTGCCATGCCTGGAATGAGCCGAAGCGTTGCGACACCGCGGTGGAGAATGTGCCGTTGTTGCCTTCACCAGGCGCTTCGAACTGCTCGAAGAACAGCTCGTGCAGGCGTGCTCCATTGCCTTCGAATGACAGTCTGCGCGCCAGTGTTTCCCGTGGTGTCAGCGCAGCAGTCGCCGCCTGCGGAACAGTCGCATCGCGCAGCTGCTTCAGTACGGCTTCTGTCTGCTCGACATAGCCCTTGTAGAGTCCAAGGTGGGCCTCAACCGACGCTGCAGAGAGGTTGCCGAACGGCGCCAGTTTGAACTCCCTCATGCTCCACAACCTCGCAGGTCAGTCTTTCCTGCGTGTGAATGAACGTGCAATGTCCGCCACCACGCCGATGCCGCTGGTGCCGACAATGCGTGTCGCCAGTACCGCCAGCACGGAACCCGAAAACATCAACACACGGCGGTTGCGCGGGTTGAACGCAAAGCGCATCACCTTGCTGCGGGGGAAATGATCCCCGTCATCGTCCTGGCCGTTGCGCAGGACGCGGGTGGCAGGAATCAGGTACTCGCGCAGCTGCCGGCGCGTGACATCCATGGGTTCGCTCATGAGGCTCTCCGCCATTCCTGCAGTAGTGCCAGATCCTGTGCTGCTTCATCCCGCAGTGTCCTGCTGTGCGGCCCGAGGGTGGCATGTCGGACCGCAAGCATGGCCAGCACCGCCGTGGCGATCAGGCACAACAGCAACGATCCGATGCAGTAGTTCAGGCGCCACGGCGTATCCCAGAGCAGCGCCAGGCCCGTTGTCCACGCAGCCAGCAGCGTGGCGGTTGCCATCACCAGGGCCCCGGACGCGAGCAGGGCGCGCCGGAGGAAGGAGGCCCGGTACTCGCCTGCGGCTTGCCCCACGAGTTCAACATATGAACCCAGGTGCTGTGCCGCAACCTGTGCCAGGCCCGCAAGCCTCATCGCTACTTGCTCCTGATGAAGGCACCGAGCGCCAGGCCGGCAACTGCGGCGATGCCGATGGCAGTCCATGGGCTGTCGTGCACGAAGCCGTCCGTAGCCTTGGCGGCGGCCTTGGTGGTTTCCACCGTCTTGTGGATGCTGCGCTCGGCGGTAGTACGCACCGCATTGATGGACGATTCAACGCGTTGACGGGCCCGCGAGATGTCCGAGTCCTGAAGCGGTGTGACGTGGCGGACCAGATCCTCGACGTCGTCGAGGAACTTGTGCAACTGGCTGCCCTTCTTCTGGACCACGTCGTCGGCACGATCTGCCAGGTTCGAAAACTTTTCTGCTGCTGATGTCATGTGATTACCCCTTGCGTGTACGGCCAAAAATGAAAGTAGCTACCGCGAAGATCAGGAATACGACAAACAGGATCTTCGCGATGCCGGCGGCGCCGGCAGCAATGCCGGTAAACCCGAACAGCGCTGCGATCAGCGCTATTACAAAAAAAACGACTGCGTAGTGAAGCATGAGTCCTCCGGTTGCCGGATTGCCCGGCTGCTGCAGGCAACAGTGCAGTGAATGCCTTGCGGATGTCGTAGTCCAAAGCTTCTGACCCGGTGTAGGACGCTGCCCACGAAGCGGGAATAGGAGGTGTCCTACAAGAGAAGCTGTGCGTTGCTGCTGCTGCGCGCCAGTGCCGTGTGCCACGCTGAGCCATACCCAATCCGGGAAAGTTTCAAGGGAGCAGTGAACATGAAGTACACGAGTGCAAAGTTGGTATTGGCTTGCGTGCTGGCTTTCGGCATGACTGGCTGCAATGTGTTTCGCGGTGAGTCCACGGCGGGCGAGTATGTGGACGATACGGTGATCACCACGCAGATCAAGGCCGAACTGCTGGAATCGAAGAAGGTTGACGGCTGGGACGTCAACGTCGACGTGTTGAAAGGCAGGGTCAGGCTGATCGGCTGGGCATCGGATGTCGCCGAGCGCAGGAAGGCGACTGAAATTGCCAAGTCCGTGAAGGGTGTGAAGTCGGTGGACAATCAGCTGAAGATCAAGAGCTGACAGCTCATTGGGCATGGGGCATGACAGCCCCATGCCGTTTGCCCGGGAACCGGGCCTACCGCGCTTTCCTCGCTTCACCCAGCAGGAAGGCGCGGATGTCTTCCACATCCTGGGTGCTGAGCCAGGCATCGAAGCCGGCCATGCCGCGGGAGCGCAGAGCGCCTGCGTGCACCACCTCCCGGAACAGTTCGGGTGTCGCCAGCCGCGGAGAGCGCGCAAGGTCCGGCGTGTAGATGCCACCGATATGGCAGGAAAGGCACCAGTCGGCGAGCAGCTTGCCGCCATGCGCCACATTGCCGCTGGAGGCGGTGACCGTCCTGAAATCAAGCGGCGGTGCTGGCACATGGGGCGCAAAGTCAGGCGCTTTCACGGTGCCCCCGAGCTTGTAGACGTAAATGCGGCCAGGGCGGCGCGGGAAGCGACCGCCGATCATTGCATTGGCGCCGCCATAGCCCACCGTTACGGCGATGTACTGCACGCCGTCGATCTCATAGGTGGCCGGCGCGGCCATCACTGCGGCCGCAGTCCTGTCGGTCCAGATCTTCTTGCCGGTAACTGCGTCGTAGGCGTTGAAGGTGTTGTCGGAACCACCGAATACCAGGCCGCTGGCGGTGGCGAGCACGCCGCCGGTCCATGCATTGTCTTCCGCCGCGATCCAGCGCGGCTGTTGCTGCACCGGGTCCCACGCGATCAGGTAGCCGCCGCCGGCCGGCAGCTTCGCCAGCACTGCTTCACCAGCTGCCGAGAGTTTCTCCACCGGCCGGGTATCCGGCGGCCCGAGTGGGCCGAACGCACCTTCCAGCGCGAGGTTCCAGCGGCCGCGCAGGAATTGCCATGTCGGGTCCTGCTTGTAGGTGAAGCCGTCGCGATGCGCGGGAATGTAGACCAGCCCCGTCCGGGGATTGAAGGCCATCGGCTGCCAGGTGTGACCGCCGTTCGGGCCGGCCGACAGGCGCGACAGCCCACCTTTCAGATAGCGCGTGCGCGGATTGTCCACCGGCCGACCGGTGGCGAGGTCGATCTTTTCCGCCCAGTTCACGCCCGCGTATTTTTCCGCCGAGAGCAGCTTGCCGCTGGCGGCGTCCAGCACATAGAAGAAACCGTTCTTGGGCGCCTGCATCACCACATGGTGCGGCTGGCCGCCGATGGTGAGATCGGCCGTCATGATGTGCTGCGTGGCGGTGTAGTCCCAGCTGTCGCCGGGCGTGGTCTGGTAGTGCCAGACGTATTCACCCGTGTCGGGCTTCAGCGCGAGGATGGACGACAGGAACAGGTTGTCGCCCCTGCCATCGGAGCGTGCCTGGTGGCTCCATGGTGAACCGTTGCCGGTGCCGATGTACACCAGGTCGGTGACCGGATCGTAGGTGATGGCATCCCAGACGGTGCCGCCGCCGCCGGTCTTTTTCCAGCCTTCGCCGAACCAGGTGGCGGTGGCCTTCTCGGTAAATACCTTGTCGGAAGCCGCGCCGTCGGCTTTTCCTTCCGGATTCGGCGTGGTGTAGAAGCGCCAGGCGAGCTTGCCCGTTTCGGAATCGTAGGCCGATACATAGCCGCGCACGCCAAGCTCTGCGCCGCCGTTGCCGATGAGCACCTTGCCTTTCACCACGCGCGGCGCGCCGGTGATGGTGTAGGGCCAGGCCGTGTCGGTGGTCTGCACCGACCAGACTTCCTTGCCGGTGCCGGCGTCCAGCGCAATCAGCCGGCCGTCGAGCGCGCCGACATACACCTTGCCATTCCAGATGGCCACGCCGCGGTTGACCACATCGCAGCAGGCGTCGCGCGCCTTCTGGCCATCGACCCTGGGGTCGTAGCTCCACTTGAGCTGGCCAGTCCTGGCGTCGAGGGCATGCACACGCGACCAGCTGGTGGTGGTGTAGAGCACACCGTCGACGATCAGCGGTGTGGCTTCCATGCCGCGATCGGAGTCCGCGTCGAACTCGTGATACCAGGCGAGGCCAAGAGTGTTTACGTTATCGCGGGTGATCTGTTCGAGCGGGCTGAAGCGCTGTTCGGACCAGGTGCGACCACCGCTGACCCATTCGGCATTGTGGTCTGCGGCCTGGATGCGTGCTGCGTCGACATTGCCGGCGGTAACAGCCTTGGCTGTAGTGACGGGCGGAGCCTTGTTGCAGCCGGCCAGGCCCAGAAATGCCGCCACTGCCATGGGCAGTGCCAGCAGGCGAAATGCGCGCATGAATCCCCCGTCCGCCGGTGATCCGGCTGTGTTGATGGATGCTACGAAAGGAAATCCCCAGGTTCGCCGTCCGTCCTCAGCCAGGGGCATACTTTGCGAATACTTCCGCTTCGGTCAGGTTCGATGTCTCATTCGCGAATGCATAGCTGGCAGGTTTCCTGTCGATGAATATCTGTGCCATGAATTGGAACTCGCGGCCGTTCTGGAACAGCCCGACCGACAGTTCGTGGTCGTTGGTCGGCAGGTATCGGTAGAAGAGGTGCGTTCCGCACACCTTGCAAAATGCCCGCTCCGCCCACTCCGAGGATCGGAAAGCAGATATGTTGTGGGCCCCGGATATCTGCACGTCTGCGCCGCCGTGAATGCAGAAGTAGGGCCCGCTTCCCCAGCGACGACACATGCCGCAATGACAGGCGTTCATTGCGGTGTTGTCGGGGGTCTCGATGGTTACGGCGCCGCAGAGGCATGACCCCTGCATGATCACACCCTGTCCGGATGATTTGCGAAAGTCTTCATGGCTACCCCGGATTCCGATTCGGGACAGCCTAGGCCAATCCTGACAGCGGGGCAAGACAGGGCCTGGACCTTCACAAAGCTCCCCCGAGATTGTGCTGATAGGCGTCGACGTCCAGCAGGGGAACGTCCGGGTGCAGAACATTCCGCAGACACTGCCAATGCACAAAGAAATGCTGCGGGCCCCCTTCAGCCAGCCGCAGGTCAACGCTTACCCGATCACCCGGAGCGCACCTGAGAGCGCAAATTCCGCATTGGACTCTCTGCTGTCTGCTCACAAGGGGTTCCACCTTCGGATGAACATGAGTAGGGCCATAAGGTAACCGCGCAGCGCTCCACTTCACAATCTTCGTTGTCCATTCAATCCAGCATTGGCAACGCCAACACTTCTCAGGCTCCCTGGCTGCCGCTGGGCGGATCCTCGTCCAGCATGCAGGCTGGAGAACTGTTCAAGATCGATCGTGGCTGCATTGTTGCGGTCGAGGCAATGGGTGCGTCGCTGCCATACGGCACGAAGAGCGGGTGGGGCGAGTAGAACGCCGGTCAACCAAGCGCCTGCCTGATCAGTCCAGCGGCCACGAGGCTAAGCAGGATCCTGAACCCCAGGCGGAACACTTTCTCCGGCACGCGCGTAAGCAGCCGGCTGCCTGCGGCGGTGCCGGCAAAACCTGAAATCACCATCAGCAGGATGAGCAGCAGGTACTGTCCGAATGCAAACCCCATCGCCACGAACACGGCCACCTTGAGCACGTGCTGGAAAGTCATGAGCATGGCGTGGGTGGCGACCAGCTGCCGCCGGTCGGCTATGCCACGCACGAATGCCGCAACCAGCGGACCAGCGGCGCCTACGACCATTCCCAGGGCGGAGACCACCGCCCCACCTGCGAACTGCAGCGAACGACTGGTGGCGATGGCTTTCGGTTGTGGCAGCCAGGTGGTGACCAGCACGAAGAACCCGATGGCCGCCGCAAACCATTTCTGGGGTAGCAGCCAGGCGAACCTGCCACCAACCACCGAACCCAGGGCGGCGCCGAGTGCAACCCACAGGATGAGTTTCCACTGGATGTGCTGACGCTGCACCAGTGCACGACCGGCATTGCTGCCCAGTTGTATGCAGCCGTGCACGGGCACGACCACGACTGGCGGAAACACCAGCGCCATGACGGCGATCAGCAGCGAGCCACCGCCGAGGGAGAAGGTGGCGGTAATCAGCGAAGTGAGGAAGCTCAGTGCGACAAGCGCGAGCGTGGCCTCTGCGCCGAGTCCGGGTGGCAGCGTAAGCACTGAACTTCCTTCAGTTGAACGAAGGGGCAGGCGTTGGCGTGGCCGCTGATTCCATTTCACGACACCCCGTCATGTATAGGTCGCCTGATGCGAGCAACAAGCTAGCTCATTGGCCTTCAGGCGGCTGCCATAGCTCGACCTTGTTTCCCTCTGGATCAATGACCCAGGCAAATATCCCGTACTCTGATTCGTCAATCTTCTCGAGCACATTGCAGCTTTCTTCCTTCAACACCTTGACCAGGGCGCGGATGTCTTCCACCCGGTAGTTGACCATGAAGAGAGCAGAGCTTGGAGCAAACTGACTGCTTTCTTCCGGAGCGATGAGCCAGGCAGGGGGGCCTGCAACCGGCTTGCCGTCTGCGCCGGTCCAATCGAAGGCAGCTCCGCCCCATACCTGGACATCGATTCCCAGATGCCGCTTGTACCAGGCCCGCAGTGATGGAGCGTCTTTGGCCTTGAAGAAGATGCCGCCGATGCCAGTGACTCGCCTCATGTGATCTCCGGTGCGCGGTGGTCGTGGAAGGAACGTTTCTTCTGCGGCCTAACGAGCCCGAGTTGAGCGCGCCGTGCGCCAGGGCAGGCGTCGAGCGGCAAACCACACCACAGCGCCCGTGGCGATGGCAAACAGGACCGCAACAAGGCCCAAAGGCCAGCTTTGCGCTTCAATGGAGACAATCGCAGTCGGCGCCATTGCGGCCAGAGCACCAACCTGCGCCAGGCGACGCCAGCCGGCCAGCCACGCATATCCTGCAGCAGGCAACCCGAGCAGGAGCGACACAAACATGATCGGCGTAAAGGCCCAGAACACAATGAAACACATCGCCGAGGCGATGAGCCCAATGGCACCGAACGCAGCTCCAGCTTTACGTGATGGCCGCATGTGCAAACCAATTCGTCATGGGTCTGCGGAAGTGGTGCAGATGATGCTATGCCTGCATTGACGATAGCATGGACATGTCCGGTGAGAATCGATGCCGCGGCGAGCGGCACTGATGCCGGTTCCCCCGGCGCCGCGCTTGACGTGTTCTTGCGATGTGCGTAAGTCACCGGTTCGAAGCGTTCTCCCTCTGCAGCTGTCCAATTCGTTTGCAAACAATACTTGTCATCGGCCCGCAGATATGACAAGTTTACTTGGCGTTGTGGAGGCAAGCTTTTCGTTTCCCGCGCACCGTCTTGATGGAGTGGCAATCATGACGTGCAGGCGGACGTCGGCATGAAGAACCGCATCCGCGTGCTGCGTGCGGAGAAGGCCTGGAGCCAGGCCGACTGGGCGACCGCGTGCGCGTCTCGCGCAACTCGATCAGCACCATCGAGAACGGCCGGTTCGACCCGTCGTTGCCGCTCGCGTTCCGCGGTGTGTCCACGATTGGTCCAGGACTCGCAGTAAGAGTTGACCTACAAAAACCCGGGCATTCGTCGCCTCAGCCATCGCTGCCTGCATGCGTATAGTCTGTCGAGGATGAGCTGGTTGCTCAATCCCCCGACAGGAGTCTCCTATGTCATTTGGCCTTTTCATGCTTGGGTTGGCGGTGCTCATCGGTGGGATCGCATGGGCCCTTGTTACGGCGGGAGTTGCGGTGACATACGTGGCGATCGCGTGCCTGGTAGTTGCCGGCATTGGCATCATGATGGCGGTGTCCCGGACTCGGGCCAAGGATCCGCCGGCCTAGAAATCTTTTTCTGACGTGTTCGTCCAGCGCACTGGAGAGCAACTCGTTTACCTGTTGACCGGGAACTCCACAGAGAGTTGCTGGGCGGCAGACGCATCCTCCAACTCAGAGAAGCCTGGCTTCCTGCTCTTCCCAGATCTTGAGCAACGAAAGCATCTCTGGTCCCGCATATGCACCTACCACCCTGACGTTGGCATGAACAAGCTGGACACCGACAATCACTGACAAGAATTCCGGTTCAGTACGAAGCTTTGCCAGCCTCTCGCGATTTCCGCGCACCACAACGAATCCTTCCAGGTCACCCCCATGAGGTTCCAGAAGAATCGTATCGAAGCTTTCGATTTCCCCTTCCCTGTGCAGCCGCGCCAGGTACTGATGAGCGCTACCAAGCACTTGCGAGGCGGATTTTTCCCGACCGGGAATGATTGGTCCCCACCCAACAAACAGGCCTCCATTCGGCATCACTTGGACCTCCGGAGCTGACAACGGGGGAATTCGCGCTGCAACGGATTGTTGGGCGACCGGCTCGGCGCCGCAGGTTTTACAGGCATTTTCGCGGGATCCACTACAGCTAACGGCATTGGTGCGGCCCAAGCACGCGGTTCAGATAGGCAACGAACTCTGGCTGTTCTCTCATTGTGATGGCGCAATTGAATGGCGGCTGCTGAATTGGTCCGAAGAGGAAGAGTGAGCCGATTACTGCGAAATACTCCTTTCCGTTTTCGAGAAAGTGCGCCTGCGCATATTCTGCAGGGTAGATTCGTTTCCGCAATGCCTCGGCGTAAGCCCCGGCTATCTCGGGAGTGGGCTGCTTCAGTACCTGGTGATGGAGCGCATGCAGAAGTTCATGCAGCACCATGGGCTTGTTTTCAGGTAATGGAGAGTCAGTCCTGATGCTGACGACCCACTTGCCGTTGACTTGTGTGTACTCCGCATTCGAAGCCGGGTTCAGTACGATGGGCACCGTCCTGAAGAACTTCGTTACACGTTCCGGCAAACTCACCGAGTCAACGATTTCCAGCTGCTTCACCAGCGCTGGAAGTATCACTTCGAGCTGCCGATCCGTGGCAAGGCTGGCGTCGATCCGGAAGCCATGTAAGTCCAGCACGCGTGTAGAGGTTTGCTGTTGTGCGTAGCCCACGCCCGCAACCAGTAACAGCGTCAGAATTGCAGTCATTGCGCCCTTCATATGCTCTCCCCGGAGAAGCTGTGCTGGACAGGTTCTGATGAATGGATTGTAAGTGATATCCGCTTGACGGTAATGTCCACGCGGCAGGGGCGCTCATTCGCACCCTGCCGATCGGGAAGTGCAACGGAGGTTGGGAGTAAATCCATGAAACAGACATCCATATTCACCTTGCTGATCACGGTTTGCGTGCTCGGCAGCTATGCCAACGCCGCGCAACCTTCCACGGCCTGCGACCGCGAGTGCTTGCGCGGCAAGGTCAGCGAACTGCTGTACGGGTTCGTGAAGCACGACGTGAGCAAGCTTGCGGTCGCGCCCACGCTGCGCGTCACCGAGGACGCCATCGTGAAGCCGCTCGCCGAGGTCGGGCTGGTCAGGAGCGTGACCGGGCTCGCCGGCTATCGCCAGGACATCATCGATGAGCGCGCGAGCGTCGCCGGCGCCCACGTCATCGTCAAGGAAGGCGATGCGTCGGTGATGCTGGTGGTGCGCGTGAAGGTCGTGGCCAACGCACTCACAGAAGTCGAGCTCGTCGCCAACCGTGGCGGCGGCATGGGGCCCGCCCCGGCGCGGGCCGCAGGTCCTGGCGCTGGACCCGGCACTGGCCCAGGCCCTGTCGCTGCCGCCGGTCCCAGCCTCGGCCAGAGTCGCCTGTCCGCTCCCAGCGAAGCCACCAGCTACGTGCCGCGGCCCGAGCAGCTGATGAAGCGCAAGGAGGCCATCAAGATCGCGCTGAAGTATCCCGAAGGCCTCGCCGCGGCCAAGAACTTCGCCTTCGTCAATGCGCCGTTCTCGCCCGACGCCTACCGTTTCGAGAACGGATCGGTGCTGGCCGGCCCGGAGTGCACCTTCAATCCCACCTGCAAGGACATCTCCACCCAGTCGCTCGCGGTTTTCGAGCGCCTCGGCGATCCGGTGACCCGCGTAGTCGCCGTCGATGAGCGCATGGGTATCGTGTGGCTGCGCATGGCCTGGGGCGTGCAGAAGGAAGGCGGCGACCAGCTCTGTGTGTGGGAGACGTTCAAGATCTGGGATGGCCAGATCCACGCCGTCGAGGCGTTCATGCGGACCTTTCCGATCGAGCTCAGGAACGGTGGCTGGGAGTAGGGTGAACCGGGCCGCTGCAACGCAAAATCGTTTCAGTGCGTGAGCCACCAGGCAGCGACACCGAAGATCGCAGTAACGACGAGAACGACAATTGCCGGAAATCGCTTCGGCAGGCGGTCACGAATGAACTCTGCCTCTTTGCCGT
>JAATEY010000143.1 GCA_015655465.1 Gammaproteobacteria bacterium
CTCGATTGGCTGAAGGCCGGCAGGCTGCCGCCGCAGATCGAGAAGCTCAAGGCGCTGTATGCGCCGCGGCTCGATGCCTGCCTCGCGGCACTCGACAGGCACATTCCCGACGCCGTGGCCACGCGCCCGGACGGTGGCTTCTTCCTGTCGCTGACGCTGCCCGCCGGTGTGTCGACCACCGACCTGCGCGCGGCCGCGACAGGGCAGAACATGAATCTCGCCGATGGACTCGCGTTCTTCCCCAATGGCGGCGGCGAGCGCTTCCTGCGCCTGCCGTTCTGCGCACTCACACCGGCGCAGATCGATGAAGGCATCCGCCGGCTGGCAGTGGCGATCCGCGAAGTCAGAAGATAGGCGGGAGGGCCGCCAACCGCGCCTCGATGCCTATTCCACCTGGCGACGGGTGGGATAGGCGAAGCGGATGCCCGCTGCTGCAAACTGCGCCACTACGCCGCGGTTCACCGCATCCGTGGTGCGGGGAATCAGCCGGTCGCCCTTGTTGGCGATGAAATACACCGCTTCGAATTCCAGCGCGTATTCCCCGATTTCAACGAGCAGGCAGCTGATGAAGCGGGTGCCCTCGGCCGCCGCCACGACTTTCTCCACCAGCGTGTGCACCTGTGCCAGATGTTCCGGCGAGGTGTCGAAATCCAGTCGCAGGCGCATGACCACCCGCTTCTCCGGCATGCGCCCCATGTTGCGCACCCGGCTTTTGAGCACGTCGGCGTTGGAAAGAATGATCTGCTCGCCCGTCACGCTGCGCAGGCGCGTGCTCTTGATGCCGATATGCTCCACCGTGCCTTCGATGTCGTCGATGCGCAGGCTGTCGCCTTCCACGAACGGCTTGTCCAGGGCGATCGACATCGACCCGAACAGGTCGCCCAGTATGGTCTGCACGGCCAGCGCAATGGCGATGCCGCCCACACCCATGCCGGCAACCAGCGCGGTGATGTTGACGCCAAGGTTGCTCAGCGCGAGCAGCACGAACACCGCCCAGATGATGATCTGGGCGATGAACATCAGTACGCCCACCGAGGCGCGCGCACCGGCATCATCTACACCACCGCGGGCGTAGTGGCGTTCGATCAGGAAGCGCAGCGCCGTAATCGCCCAGATCGCGAACTGCACCGCAATGCCAACGACGATGACGACATCGAAGACCCGGTCGACCCGCGCCGGCAGAGTCAGCAGCTTCTCGGCGAAATACAGCGCCACACTGAGCAGCACCAGCCGATTGCCCCGCGCCGCCAGCAACGCCAGCAGCTCGAGCGCAGGATTGCGAATATCGCGCCAGCGCTGCTGCCGCGCCCGGATCAGCCCGCGAATGAATGGCAGCACCAGGAAGGTGGCGCCGAAAGCAGCGATAGCCAGCAACCAGTCGCGCAAACTGTTGCCAAGGACTATCTGCTCGATGAACTCGAATTGCTTCTGCATGGATCCGCAATCCTAGAGCCTGTCCAGGCTACATGGAATGCTGGTTTGCTGGCATGGACGAAACCCATCCCGGATGGACCTCTCCCGGGTACGGATGACACCCTTCCTCCAGTCGCCAGTGGCTGACACTTGCCTGCGCAACGCCAACCAAATATCGTTGACCCCGGTCTCAAGCTCCCGATCCTTAAGGTACCCGGCTTCCTGGACAATCAACGCGAGGCGGTCATGCAGGCTTGCCGTTTGAGACTGATCCTCGCTGCGGCCGCATCTGCATTCGCTATATGGCTCACCATTGCGAAGCCCGTTCATGCTGCAGAGCCAACTTCCAATGGTCCGGACATCGCCTTGAAGGAGTTGGCGCGCATTGCCACAGACGCGAACGTTGAAGCCGAATTTCGCTCCACCGGGGTGACGTCAGTCGCTGAACTGCACCTGCTGTCCCAGCGCATGCAGCTGCCATACGTGGTTCTCTTCGTCGAGGCGTCGAACGGACAGCCGGGCAGATTCCGCCAGGCTTCGGTAACCACCGGCGCCTGGGTGGGTCAAACGGGCGAACGATGGCATCGAACCGTCTGCAAGCTGCAAATTGGCGCTGGCGTCACTGAAGAAGCGAATGCCATGAAGTCGGCAGTTTGGGCGTGGACGGTGGTTGCTCCAGCCGGTGCCATACGTCGGATGGCAAGCGAGCAGGCGGGAAGCGCGCAGCTGGAGCGTCTGAATCTCATGGATGAGGAGCGCTACTCTTCCAGGCGCTCCCATGCCGCCAAACTTCTTCTCGATGACATTGGATTGATAGCCGAGGACCAGCTCGTACCGGCTGGCTGCGAAGCGTATGCACGAAAGTTGAAGGGCGTGCGTGTTGCCGACATGCGCGTACCTGCGCTCAATTCCGGCGCCACACGACTGGTGTTGTCGCAGCTGGCTTCAGAAATGCCAAAGCGGCCGGTCGAGCTCGAACTGACTGTGCCGGCAAATGCTCGTCTGGGCGACATTACGGAGCTGGTCAACAAGTACGACATTGCACACTTGCGCGTGGTTCTGATGTGGGTGCCAGACCCGCCAAATTCGGCCAACGTCATCTTCCGGGACTATGACTTCGCGAGTGGTGGCGGCCATGCGCCACCTTATCGGGCACAGATGGAGCGCGCAGTGTGTTCTTTCAGAATCAACGGGAACAACCTGGTGCGCCCTGCGCGAGATGGTTTGTCGCTGGAGACTGTCGTGCCGCCGCGCGAGACAAAGATCACTGTACTGATGACAGCCAGCGAAGCGAACAGGCTGATCGGTGACCTGCCAAAGCCCATCGAGGATGCAAAGGTGAGCAAACTGCCACCCGGATTCGAACTTGAGTCAGACCACAGTACGGTTGCATTTCGTTTTGCAGAACCGCTCCATGTAAAACCCGGCGCAGTGGTTCCGGAGGAATGCAAGAGCTATGTCGGTGCAGCCCCGGCCGGTCCTGCATAGCCGCCCGCTACTCCGGAATATCGTCCATTCCGAGCTCCTTGAGCTTGCGGGTAAGGGTATTCCGCCCCCATCCCAGCAGCTTCGCCGCAGCCTGCCGATGCCCCTGCGTATGCTTCAATGCCACGCGGATCAGCGTCTTCTCGAACTGCGGCAGCGCTTCGTCAAGCAACGGCCGACCACCATTCACGGCCGCCTTGTCCGCCCATCCGGCCAGACCCGACACCCAGTCGTCGGCAGGTGTGGAACTCGGCCCGGCGGAAGTGATGTCCACCGGCAGATCGTCCACATGCACTTCGCTGCCCGGCGCCAGCACCGTCAGCCGACGGCACAGGTTCACCAGCTCGCGCACGTTGCCGGACCAGGCGTAATGCGCCAGCACTTCGCTGGCATCCGCGGACAGTGTCTTGGTGTCGACGCCGAGTTCCTTGGCCGCCTGTGCCAGGTAGTGACTGAGCAGCATGGGCACGTCTTCGCGTCGCGCGCGCAATGGCGGCAGCTCGATGCGGATCACATTGAGGCGATGGAACAGATCCTCGCGAAACCGCCCCTTGGCCACCCGGTCTTCCAGATTCTGGTGGGTGGCTGCGATCACCCGCACGTC
>JAATEY010000248.1 GCA_015655465.1 Gammaproteobacteria bacterium
CTATGAGCAGCGTCTGCGCGACGCCATCATGGACTCGGCCTCGCTGCTCAACGCGAAAATCCTGCCGGTCAGCATCCGCAGCGCCGCGCTGAACAAGGCGCTGGCGGCCGGATTGCCGCAACTGCGCGATGACCTGTGGCGCTATGCCGATCTGAAATTCCTGGCCTCCGCGGCACTGGGGCCGGTTGCCGCCGCGGCAGATGGAGTCCTTGCCGGCGCCGTGGCTGCACTGCTGCCGCCGCGCCTGGCGGGATTCACCCGCCTGGTGGTCGTCAATGGCCGGTCGTTTGCCGCACTGTCGGATGACTGCGCCGAACTCACACCGGCTGCCCCACCGCTGGTGCCGGATCGCACGAAGCATGAGCGCTTCGGCTGGCTGAACGATGCCTTTGCAACCGACGTTGCGCGCCTCACCGTCAGCGGCTCACTGCAGCTCGAGGTGATCTTCGCGGCCGTGCCAGGCATTGGCCGCCAGGCGGTGCATCCACGCCTGGAAATCACCCTGGGCGCGCAGGCAGACCTCGTGCTGGTGGAGCGGCACCTGGGCAGCATCGGCGCCGAGGGACTCATCAATGCCGCCGTGCAGTTGCATGCCGGTGCCGGCAGCCGTGTGCGCCACCTGCGCTGGCAGCAGCTGGCCGACGACGCGCAGTTTCTCGACACCACGCAGATTGCGCTGGACCGTGACGCGCATTACAGCCTGGCGATGCTGCAGCTGGGTGCCCGTACGGCGCGTACATCATTGCGCGCCTCGCTCTATGGCGCCGGCGCCAATCTGCAGTTGCACGGGGTCAGTGTCACCGGCGGCAAGCATAGTCTCGATCACTCGCTGCTGGTCGATCACCTCGCGCCGCATACCGGAAGCAGCCAGGTGTTCCGGGCCATAGCGCGCGAGCAGGCGCGCATCGCCTGTCGCAGCCGCGTCGAAGTGGGCAAGCGCGCCGCCGGCACGCGGGCCGACCAGTCGCTCAAGGGGCTGCTGGAAGGTGCTCGTGCCGAAGTCGACCTGCGGCCGCAACTGGAGATCCACACCGATGAAGTACGCGCCAGCCATGGCGCCACCACCGGCGCGCTGGACGACAACATGCGCTTCTACCTGCTGTCGCGCGGCCTCGATCCGGATACCGCCCGCGGACTGCTGGAATGGGCCTTCCTGGAAGACGCCGTCCGCGGCATCGAGCTGCCGGAACTGCGCAGCGCCGCAGAGCTTGCGCTGGCTGCGGTGCTGGGCAGCAGCGTGGCAAGGCAGGTGCTGCAGTGACCGCGCTGCGCAGCCTCAAAGGGGTCGGCTACGACGTCGACCAGCTGCGCCGCGAGTTTCCGATCCTGGGGCAACAGGTGAACGGCAAGCCGCTGGCCTATCTGGACAATGGCGCCTCGACCCAGCGGCCGCAGTCCGTGCTTGCAGCGGTGAACCACTACGAAACACATCTGCACGCCAACGTGCACCGCGGCGTGCACACCCTGAGCCAGCTGGCCACCGATGCCTTCGAAGGTGCGCGCGAACGCGTGCGCCGGTTCCTGAACGCTGCATCCACGCGCGAAATCGTCTTCACCCGCGGCACCACCGAAGCCATCAATCTCGTGGCGCAGAGCTGGGGGCGCAGCAATCTCGGGCCGGATGATGAAATCATCGTCTCGGCGCTGGAACACCATGCCAATCTCGTGCCCTGGCAGATGGCCGCCGCCGCCACTGGCGCCCGCCTGCGCGTAGTACCCATCGACGAGCACGGCCAGCTGCGACTCGGGGCTTTTCTTGAACTGCTCAACGACCGCACCCGCCTTGTCGCGATGACGCATGTGTCCAATGCACTGGGCACGGTGGTCCCGATCGAGCGGGTGATCGACGCTGCGCATCACGTGGGCGTGCCCGTACTGATCGACGGCGCGCAGGCGGTGGCGCATCTGCCGGTGGATGTGCGCGCGCTGGGCTGTGACTTCTACTGCTTCTCCGGCCACAAACTCTACGGACCCACCGGCATCGGCGTGCTGTACGGGCGCGCGGAACTGCTGGATGCCATGCCACCCTGGCAAGGCGGCGGCGACATGATCCGCACCGTGACATTCGAACGGAGCACCTGGAACGACCTGCCCTACAAGTTCGAAGCCGGCACACCCAACATGAGCGGCGCCATCGGCCTTGCTGCGGCCATGGACTTCCTGGAGGCGCTGGGCATCGAACACGCCGCCGCGCATGAACACGAACTGCTGAACGCTGCCACTGCCGCGCTGATGCGCATTCCCGGTGTGCATATCCACGGCACTGCCGCAGACAAGGCAGCGGTGCTGTCGTTCACGCTGAAGGGCGTGCATCCGCATGACCTGGGCACCATCCTCGATCATGAGGGCGTCGCGATCCGCGCCGGCCATCACTGCGCCATGCCGCTGATGGAACTGCTGGGCCTGCCAGCCACGGCACGTGCCTCGTTCGCCTGCTACAACACCATGGCAGAGGTGGAACAGCTCGACGCCGCCGTGCGCAAGGCCGTGGAGGTGTTCCACTGATGCAGCTCACCGACCTCTATCGCGAAGTGATCCTGGATCACAACAAGCATCCGCGCAATTTCGGGCGCCTGGATCCGCATGACGCCGAAGCCAAAGGGCACAATCCGCTGTGCGGCGACCGGCTCACGGTCACCCTGCAACGCGACGGTGACCGCATCGCGGACATCCGCTTTGAAGGCAATGGCTGCGCCATATCGGTGGCCTCGGCCTCGATGATGACCGAGGCCATCAAGGGCAAGGACCGCGCCACCGTCGACGCCCTGTTCCAGCGCGTACATGCGCTGCTCACCGACGCCAGTGCCAGCAGTGCGGACCTCGGCAAGCTGGCGTCGCTGTCGGGCGTGCGCGGGTTCCCGGCCCGGGTGAAGTGCGCCAGCCTTTGCTGGCACACCCTCAATGCGGCACTGGCACAGGCGGACGCCAGCAGCGCCAGCACCATTTCGACCGAGTAGGGGCATGGCACACAGTCACGAACCGTTCGTCATCCAACGCGAGGTGGACGCCGTCATGGTGCCCTCCGGCCACGCGCTCAAGCTGCAGCCCGGCCTCGCCGGCTTCATCAGCCAGGCCCTCGGCGGCAGTTTCACGCTGTATATCGAAGGCAATCTGTACCGGCTTGCCGGCAGCGAGGCCGACGCCATCGGCAAGGAGCCGGTGTTCGCGCCGGAGCTGCCGCCCAACGCCACCGATGACGACATACGCGAGCTCGCCTGGAAGCAGATGAGGAGCTGCTATGACCCCGAGATTCCCATCAACATCGTGGACCTCGGCCTCATCTACGAATGCAATGTCCGCGTCAATGACGACGGCACGCGCACCGTCGATGTAAAGATGACGCTCACGGCACCGGGCTGCGGCATGGGCGATGTACTGGTGCAGGATGTGAAGGAAAAGATCGAACAGATTCCCACCGTGAAGGCAGCGCTGGTGGAACTGGTATTCGATCCGCCCTGGCGGCGCGACATGATGTCGCCGGCGGCGCAATTGCAGACAGGGATGATGTGAACGCCCGGCAGCGCCACGCCATCCTGGTGCGTCACGCGCATGCGGAATGGCCGACATATGTCGGCGCCGACTTCGACCGACCGCTGACGCCGCAGGGGCTCGGCGATGCCGCGTCCACCGCCGCGGCAATCCGCGATGCGGCGCATCGACCGGAGCTGCTGCTGACGAGCCCCGCAAGACGCACACTGCAGACGGCGCAGATCATCGCCACCACCCTGGATCTGCCGGACTCGGCGATCAGGCAGGTCGATGCGCTGTTCAACGCGGCTGCGGCAGCGCTCGATGCCGAACTGCGTCGTGCATTCGCCACGGCAGACACCGTGTTGCTGGTGGCACACAACCCGGGCATCTCCGAGCTCGCCCGCATGCTGACAAACGACCCGACTTTCGCGGCATTCCTCCCCGGGCACTGGCTGCACACCGCCTACCGCTGCGATTGATCCTGGGGAGCCGGCACGGCGAGCTCTGGCAGGGCGTGGAATGCATTGCGCAGCGCCTCGCCCCAACCTTCCCGGATGGAACGGAAATAGGCATCATCCGCGCCGATGCTCCGATGCATGGTCACCCGCTGTTCCCCCTGCCGCAGGACGGCAAGATCCAGCGGCATGCCCACCGACAGATTCGACCGGATGGTCGAGTCCATCGAGATGAGCAGGCACTTGGCGGTGGTTGCCAGGCTGGAATCGGCGCGGATCACCCGATCGATGATGGGCTTGCCGTACTTGGCCTCGCCAAGCTGGAAATAGCGGGTTTCGGCGGTGGTCTCGATGAAGTTGCCCGCCGCATAGACGTGAAACAGCCGCGGCGTCTCACCACGGATCTCCCCACCCACGATGAATTCGGGATTGAACTCGATGCCATGGGCGCGCAGCGCGTCGGCGTCGCGCTGGTAGACATCGCGCACCGCGTCGCCAACCACCTTGGCGGAATCCGCCATGGATTTCTGCGTCAGGATGCTGTGGCGCGCCGAAGCCAGGCGGTCGTGCAGCAGTCCGATGACGGACTGCGTGACGCTGAGATTGCCGGCA
This sequence comes from Gammaproteobacteria bacterium, assembly GCA_015655465.1. Classification (GTDB taxonomy): domain Bacteria; phylum Pseudomonadota; class Gammaproteobacteria; order Steroidobacterales; family Steroidobacteraceae; genus ZC4RG30. Next base: position 4,539 of record JAATEY010000248.1, read on the forward strand.
CAGAGCAGCACCAGCACGCGCTCGCCGGGCATCTCGAAGAAATTCATCTTGCGGAAGGTGGCGATGTGATCGAGGCCTGCATTGGTGCGCGAATCGGAGAGAAACACCAGCCCTTCATCCACCGCCGCAGCTACGCAGTAAGTCATCGCAGTTTCCCTGTCATTGCTGCGGCGAATTGCTCACCAGCACCGTCACCTGCATGCGTTCCTGGCCACCGCCACGACGCATGCCGCGCACCGGGGCCGCATCGAGATAGTCGCGGCCCACCGCCAGACGGCAATGCTGCCCGGCCACCGGCCGGGCATGGGTGATATCGACTCCATACCAATGCCCCAGGCTGTCGAGCCAGACTTCGGCCCAGGCATGGCTGGCTACGGATCCTTCGGCACCGGCATACAGGTAGCCGCTGACATAGCGGGCCGACAGTCCCAGCGCGCGGCAACAGGCAATGAATACATGCGCCTGATCCTGGCACAGGCCCTCGCGGTGCTGGAACGCCGAGATTGCAGTGTCCGATGCCTGCATGCTGCCGGGGCGCCAGGCAACAGCGGCGGCAACGGCCTGCGCCCCGCGCAGCAGGCGCAGGCGCAGGTCATCGCTGCCGGCAAATGCATCGGCTGCGAACGCGGCGAGCGCAGCGTCGGTGGCAGTGAGGGACGATGCGGTTCGATAGGCCAGCGGTGACAGCTGCAGGGCATCGCTGTTGGGTTGCCCGTCCGTCTCATCGGTTTCAACCACGCCATTCACCAGCAGCCGCAGTTCCCGGTGCGGCGACTCCACCGTCAGGTAGTGCACCATGTTGCCGTGCGCATCGACCTGTTCGATCCGCCTGCCGGGCGCCTGGATGGACCATGAGACCACACGCTGCCGCGCCTCGCGCCGCGGTGTCAGGCGCAGGGCCTGGATGGTGTAACGCACTGCCTCCGCATAGCTGTACACCGTCTCGTGACGAACGTGCAGCAACAAGTCAGGCCACCGCTTCCGAGACGAGGAAGTCGCGCGCGATGCCATCGCCGATCAGCGTGAGCTGCTCGATCTTGTCGGTCAGGTATGCGGGCAGCAGCGGCGGCAGCAGTTCCTCTGCCCGGCCGAACTCCAGCGCGGCCTGCAGCGCGCCGGCGCGCCGCTCGGTTTCCGCCGAAGTGCTGCTGACCACGGCATGCAGATTGTCGCGCACCTCGACCATGCAGCGGCGCAATGAACGCGGCACATCCGGCCGCAGGATGAACATTTCCGCCACCCGCTGCGGTGTCACGGCACCGCGAAACAGCTTGCGGTAGGCCTCGAAGGCCGACAGCGTCCGCAGCAGCACCGTCCACTCGTGCGGATCGATGGCGCCCTGGTCCGCCGCAGTGCTGCTGCTGCGCGCGTCCAGCAGGCGCAAGGTGCCGTCGGCACGCTCGAGGAACGAACCGATACGCAGGAAGTGGTAGGCCTCGTCGCGCAGCATTGCAACCACATGCACGCCGCGGATCATGTGCGAACGCTGGCGAACGAACTCGAACAGGTTGCGACTGCGCTCGGCACCCTTGCGCCGCTCGAAGGTGCGCATTTCGAGCCAGGTGGCATTGATGGTTTCCCACACTTCCGAGGCGATGCTGCCACGGACCGCGCGGGCGTTTTCACGCGCACGCGAAATGCACGACACGATGCTGTCCGGGTACTCCCGATCGAAGGCCAGGAAATCCAGCACGTCTCCGGTCGCACCCGGTGCGCGCGTGTCGTAGAACTCGTGTGCGCCGAGCGCCATCAATGTCGCGCGCCTCGAGCGCTCCGCCGATTCCGCGGGTCGCGGCAGCATGGCCAGCTGCTGTTCGGCCTCGAGCATGCGCGCAACGGTCTCGGCCCGCTCCAGGTAGCGGGCGAGCCAGTACAGATGGTCCGCAGTCCGGCTAAGCATCGAGACGTTCCGGCGCGCCCTGTTCGAGCACCCAGGTGTCCTTGGTGCCACCACCCTGCGATGAATTCACCACCAGCGACCCTTCGCGCAGCGCCACCCGCGTGAGCCCGCCGGGAACGATGGTGGTGTCCTTGCCTGACAGCACGAACGGACGCAGATCGATATGGCGCGGCGCCAGACCCGCGTTGACCAGCGTCGGGCAGGTCGACAGCGCCAGGGTAGGCTGCGCGATGTACCGCGCTGGATCGGCGATGATACGGGCGCGAAATGCGGCGATCTCGTCCTTGCTCGCCATGGGGCCGATCAGCATGCCGTAACCGCCGGCACCGTGAACTTCCTTCACCACCAGCTCTTCCAGATGCGCCAGCGTATAGGCGAGGTCATCGGGCCGGCGCAGTACCCGCGTCGGAACGTTGTCGATCAACGGCTCCTGCCCCAGATAGAAGCGGATCATCTCCGGCACATAGGGATAGATCGACTTGTCGTCGGCAATGCCGGTGCCAACCGCATTGGCAATGGTCACGTTGCCCGCGCGATAGGCGGCCATGAGTCCCGGGCAACCCAGCGTGGAATCGGCGCGGAACGTCAGCGGATCCAGGAAATCGTCGTCGACGCGCCGGTAGATCACATCCACGCGCTGCGGACCGCGGGTGGTGCGCATGTACAGGATGTCGTCGCGCACGAACATGTCCTGCCCTTCCACCAGCTCGATGCCCATCTGCTGGGCCAGGAAGGCATGCTCGAAATAGGCGCTGTTGTAGGCCCCCGGCGTCATCAGCACCACGGTGGGGTGGTCCACCCCGCGCGGTGCCACGCTGCAGAGATTGGCGAGCAGCACCTCCGGATAGTGTTCGACCGGCGCCACCTGGCAGCGCACGAACAGTTCCGGAAACAGCCGCATCATCATGCGCCGGTTCTCCAGCATGTAGGACACACCGGAGGGCACACGCAGGTTGTCTTCCAGCACCAGGAAACGGCCATCAGCGGCGCGGATCACATCGACGCCGGCTATATGCGCGTAGATCCGCTGCGGCACCGCCACGCCCTGCACCTCCGGACGGTACTGGCTGTTGCACAGCACCTGCTCCGCCGGAATCACTCCCGCACGCAGGATGTCCTGGGCATCGTAGACATCGGCGATGAAGGCGTTGAGCGCGCCGACGCGCTGCTTCAGACCGGCCTCCAGCAGCAGCCACTCTTCCTGCGGCAGCACCCGCGGCACCACATCGAAGGGAATCAGCCTTTCGGTACCCTCGGCCTGCCCGTAGACCGCGAAGGTAATGCCGAAGCGGTGAAACAGCGCGTCGGCCTCCGCGCTCTTGGCTTCGAGGCGGTCCATGCCCTGCGCCAGCAGCCAATCCGAGTATTCACGGCAGTGCGCGCGGGCGCGCCCGTCGGCGCCGATCATTTCGTCCCAGGCGCCCTTCACCGGGCCGCCTCATCGCGCATCCGCTCCACTTCTGCGCGCCCCAGGTACCGGCGGACCCCCGCGTGCACCAGGTACAACAGCGGAATCATCACCACGGCCGCCAGCATCTTGTAGGCATAGTTGACCGTGCCGACCGCGAGAAACTGTGCCGTCGGCCAGTGCTGCGGACCCAGTACGAAGGCGATGTACAGCACGATGAAGCTGTCGAAGAGCTGTGACACGGCCGTGGAACCCGTGGCCCGCAACCACATCCAGCGCTCGCCGGTGAGCTTGCGGATGTGATGGAACACGGTGACGTCCACGAGCTGGCCAACGAGGAACGCCACCACCGATCCGGCTATGGTCCACATGCCCTGGCCGAAGATCAGCGCATAGGCCCGCTGGATATCGGGCACACCCAGCACCGCGTTCGCATCCACCCAGAACGGCGCCGGCGCCAGCCTGATCGCCACATACGCCGCCAGGAAGGCCCAGGAAATGAAGGCCACTGCAAGCCAGGAAACCAGCCGTACACCGCGTCGACCGTAGTACTCGTTGATGAGGTCGGTCAGCACGAACACCAGCGGCCAATAGACAACGCCTGCGGTGAACGACAGCGAGCCGGAAACACCCAGCAGACTCCACTGGTAGTCCGCTATTCCAAGCGTGCGCTCCAGCGAGAAGATCTTCACGCCGACGAATTCGGCGAGCAGCGCGTCGGTGATGAAGAACCCCGCCAATGCCAGGAACAGGCGGGTGGCGCGATGATCGGCCAGATGTCCGGTTGCTCTTCCCTGCTCCGGACTGCTCATCGTTGGTTACTCCACCGCGCAGAAACAGTAGGCCAGCGGCCGGGCCGAGGAAGTCATGCGCTCGAGGCGCGCGTACTCCTTCTGCAGGCCGGCCAGCGGAGCCAGGCTCGCCTGCAGGGAGTTCATCGCCGGCCCCAGCACCCGGCCAGACAACCGCGCGGCACTGACACGCAGCTGCAAAGCCAGCTGCTCGGCCCAGCTCAGGTCGGGTTCCAGGCGCTGCACGTCGTAGCCGTCAGGCAGCTTCGCAAGTTTCGCGGCAGACTTCACGGCATCATCATAGCCACCCAGCGTGTCGACCAGCCCGCGGCTCTGCGCGTCCTGGCCGATCCATACGCGACCCTGCGCAATTTCGTTGACCGCATCGCGCGTCTTGCCACGCCCTTGGGCCACATGCGCCAGGAACAGTTCGTAGCCGCGCTCGATCGTCAGCTGCACGTAGTCGCGCAGTGCGGGATCGAGCGGCCGGTCGAGGCGCAGTTTGCCCGACAGTGCCGTGGTACCCACTCCGTCCACTGTCACCCCGAGCTTGCCCAGGGTGCGGTCGAGCGTCGGCACGGCGGCGAAGATGCCGATGGAGCCGGTAATCGTCGTGGCACTGGCCATGATCTGGTTGGCCGGCGCTGCCACATAGTAGCCACCGGACGCAGCGACATCGCCCATCGAGACCACCACGGGCTTGCCCGCGGCGCGAATGGCGGCGACTTCCCGATAGATCTGCTCGGAAGCGAGCACGCTGCCACCGGGACTGTTCACCCGCAACACGACTGCGGCGATATCGTCGTTGTAACGTGCGCCGCGCAGCAGCGCCGCAGTGGTCAGGCCTCCTACCGCTCCCGGTGGCTGCTCGCCATCCAGGATCTCGCCAGCTGCAATCACCACGCCGACGCGGCCGCTCGAAGCATGGTGCAGCTGTGCTTCTGCGTGGTGCACCCGCACGTAGTCATCGAATGCGATCGCCGGATAGCGGTGATCGTGATCGCCATCATCCCGACCGACCAGTTCGATCACCCGCGCGGTAACCTCGCCTTCCGTCTTGAGCCCGGTAACAAGACCGGCCTCCAGCGCAACCCGCGCTGCATCGCCGGCATTGCTGTGCAGCGCCTCGATGAAGCCATTGGTGTACTGCTCGATGACATCGGGGGCGAGGCCACGCGCCCTGGCAACCGCATCCTTGTAGGACTTCCACAAGGCGTTCAGATAGGCCTGGCTCTCCACCTTGTCCTGGGCAGACATGTCGGTGCGCACCATGTCTTCGGCAGCAGACTTGTACTCGCCGACCCGGAACAGGTGTACGTCCACTGCCAGCTTGTCGAGCAGGCCCTTGTAGTACATGCGATAGCGCGCATAACCTTCCAGCAGCACCTCACCGGTGGGATCGAGATATACCTCGTCGGCATGCGCTGCCAGGTAGTACTGCACCTGCGTGAACGAGGTGCCGTAGGCGATGATCTTCTTGCCGCTGGCGCGGAACCTGCGCATGGCGGCCACCAGCTCTTCCATCGTGGGCTGGCCGGCAGCGGTCAGGAAATCGAGCTGCAGCACGATGGCCTGCACGCGCGTATCGGTTGCCGCAGCGCGGATGGATTCCGTCAGATCCCACAACAGGGCCTGGCTATCGCCCTGGCCACGCGCCTGGTTGAACGCAATTTCAATGGGATCGCCAGAGCGCTGCTCGACGATGTCGCCGCGGGGCTGGATGAACAGCGCCGCCCTGTCCGGCAGATGCGGCACGGTGCCGCGCAGGGCTCCGATGATGAAGCCGAAGATCAGCAGCAGCAGGATGAGATGCAGGATGCGGCGCAGCCCGTCCAGGCCGCGCCACACACCCCTGAAGAAACCGCCTATCGCACTCATGCGAGGCAGTGAGGTCTTAGACCTTTTCTTCGATGCGCGCAGCCTTGCCCGACAGGTCGCGCAGGTAGTAAAGCTTGGCGCGGCGCACATTGCC
>JAATEY010000400.1 GCA_015655465.1 Gammaproteobacteria bacterium
CAGCAGGAATTCCTGCAGGTCGATACCTCGAACATCCTGTTCATCGTCGGTGGCGCATTCTCCGGCCTCGACAAGGTGATCCTGAATCGCACCCAGAAGGGCGGCATCGGCTTCACCTCCGATGTGCGCAGCGTGAACGAGCGTCCGCATGGCAATGCGCTGTTCCACGATGTCGAACCGGAAGACCTGGTCAAGTACGGACTGATTCCGGAGTTCGTCGGCCGCCTGCCGGTGGTCGCAACGCTGGAAGAGCTGGATGAAGTGGCGCTGATCTCGATCCTCAAGGATCCGAAGAACGCGCTGACCAAGCAGTATCGCCGCCTGTTCGAAATGGATGGCGCCGACCTGGAATTCCGTGACGATGGCCTGTCCGCGGTGGCGCGCAAGGCCATGGAGCGCAAGACCGGCGCCCGCGGCCTGCGCACCATCCTGGAGAACATCCTGCTCGACACCATGTACCAGCTGCCGTCGCTGAAGAACGTCAGCAAGGTGGTGGTCGACGAAAGCGTGGTCCAGGGGCACGCGCCGCCCTACGTGGTCTACAAGACCGAAGAGCCGCGTCCGGACAAGACCGTTACCGACGAGCCGCGCAGGGCATCGGGAATCAGTCGCTGAAGCCTGACCGGCGCTGGCTGCTGGCGGCGGCCTCCGATCCTTCCGGTCCGCCGCTTGGCGGGCTCAGCTGTTTCACGCTCGATGTTGATGACGCCGGGCGATCTGACCTGGCCCGCCTGCTCAGCGCCGACGAGCTGCAACGCGCCGCGCGCTTTCACGCGGCGCAACACTCCAGCCGGTTCGTGGTCGCCCGCGCGCGCCTGCGGCAGCAGCTTGCCGCCTTGTTGTCGGTTGCACCGGGTGACATCGGTTTTTCAGCGGGCCCGCATGGCAAGCCGGAATTCGCAGGCGAACTTGCCCAGGCTGGCCTCGAGTTCAACCTGTCGCATTCCGGATCGCTGGGCCTCGTCGGCTGGTCCTGGCATCGGGCCATCGGCGTGGATATCGAAATCTGGCGTCCGACCAGCGACGAGGCGGCGCTGGTGCGGCGGTTCTTCTCGGCCAGCGAGATCGCAGCCTATGAGCTCTTTCCGCCCGCGCTGCGCACGCAGGCATTTTTCAATTGCTGGACCCGCAAGGAGGCCTATGTAAAGGCCGTCGGCAGGGGCCTGGCCTTGCCGCTCCACAGCTTCGATGTGTCACTGGGCGAGGCTTCCGCGGCCTGTCTGCTGCGTGCTCCGGAAGCGGGGGATGATGGCCGCAGCTGGAGCCTCGCTGCGCCGCAGCTCGAAGATGGCGTGTCGGCGGCCGTGGTGCTTGAAGGCGGCGCGTTCCACATCGTCCCCGGCTGATGCAACACAAGAATTTGTCATGCAGAAGTTGTGGGGTTGATTCCAGCCCCGCCGCCCTTATCTAACGCTAGACTGTAGCCTCAACGGCATGCTGGAGCCTCCTGTGACTGAAGCGACTGCCACCAACACCATTCCGGTCATGCCCCTGCGGGACGTCGTGCTGTACCCGCACATGGTCAGCCCGCTGTTCGTGGGCCGCGAGAAATCCATCCACGCACTGGATGCGGCCATGAAGGCCGATCCGCGCCGCATACTCGTGGTGGCGCAGAAACAGCCGGATATCGACGATCCGAAGCCCGACGACCTCTATCGTTTCGGCACTGTCGCCACCATCCTGCAGCTGGTGAAATTGCCCGATGGCACCGTCAAGGTGCTGGTGGAGGGTGTCGAGCGTGCCCGCGTCGATGAGCTTGCGACCGGCGATTACTACAGCGCCACGATCACCGTCGAGGCAGATGTTGAACAGTACGACGAGCGCGAAATGGACGTGCTGCAGCGTTCGGTCATTTCGCAGTTCGAGCAGTACGTGAAGCTCAACAAGAAGGTTCCCCCGGAGATGCTCACCGCGCTGGCGGGTATCGAGCAGCCCGGCCGCCTGGCCGATGCCGTGGCCGCGCAGATGACGCTGAAGCTGGCCGAAAAGCAGCAGGTGCTCGAGATCCTCGATGTGCGCAAGCGCCTGGAGCATGTGCTGGTCGCCATCGAAGGCGAAATGGATGTGCTGCAGATCGAAAAGCGCATCCGCGGCCGCGTGAAGTCGCAGATGGAGAAATCGCAGCGCGAGTACTACCTCAACGAGCAGATGAAGGCCATCCAGAAAGAGCTCGGCGAGATGGAGGACGGCGGCAACGAGATCAGCGACCTGGAGCAGAAGATCGCCAAGGCCGGCATGCCCAAGGAGGCACGCGACAAGGCCACCACCGAGCTCAACAAGCTGAAGATGATGTCGCCGATGTCCGCCGAGGCCACGGTGGTGCGCAACTACATCGACTGGCTGGTGAAGGTGCCCTGGAAGAAGCGTACGCGCGTTTCCAAGGATGTCGCCAATGCGCAGAAGATCCTCGACCAGGACCACTTCGGCCTCGAAAAGGTCAAGGAGCGCATCGTCGAGTACCTCGCCGTGCTGCAGCGGGTGGAAAAGATCAAGGGTCCGATACTGTGCCTGGTCGGCCCGCCCGGCGTGGGCAAGA
>JAATEY010000269.1 GCA_015655465.1 Gammaproteobacteria bacterium
CTCCTTCAGGAAGGCAAGGATGCGATCGCGGCCCGCATGCTGCACATCATCGATCTCCAGAACCCCGTCTTCCGTGAAGAGCGGGACGATGTCCGACCACAGCGACTTCTCGGCGTAGTAGCCATACGCGCCCTGCAGATTCTCGATCTCGTAGTAGTCCATCACCCGCTGCACCTGGCGCTCGACCGCAGCGATCTGTCGGTCGGATGGCGGCGGAGCGAGCTTTGCGGGCACGTACTGCGTCGGCTTGCCGGTCGAGGCATTGCTGAAATGCAGTGGCGGCGTGTAGACCTTTGGATACGCCTCATAGACCACACTCGGCGGGCGATCGGGCGGCAGCACATTGCTCACCACGGGCGCCGGCAACGCGCTCTTCCCCCAGCCCTGGTCGTAGTCAGTCGCAAGGATGGCGTAGGAGTGCAATGACTTGATCATCCACACGCCATCGCGCCGGACATATTCGTTCTCCTCGACGTTCTGCACGATCCTCGCGGGCTCCCCGCCGCCACCGACGAAGGCCAGCTCGAAGATGCGGCCCTTCGCGGTTTGACCATCAGGCGCAACGTCGATGATCGGCTCGATCTGCAGGTGATCGTTGAGCTCGCCAGCGCGCAAGCCCTGCGGCCGGGTGAGCGCCAGCGCGCTGCGAATATGCTCCCGTCCGACATAGACCCCGGCCTGCCCTACCTCGCGCGAGCCATCCGGCGCGAACAGATCCGCGGCCTGTTTCCAGAGGCCGCGGTCGATGTAGTAACCGTAAGCGCGCTGCAGGTTCAGCAGGGACTGTTCGTCCTCGAGCAGTTGCGCCCGCCGGACCAGATCGGCAGCACGATCGACCGGTGTGGACGAAGCCGGCGTGTGGATGATGGCCGAAACATTCGCCGGCGACTTGATTCCGCCCCGGTTGGGATACGGAAAGGGAACCACACATGCGGAGGTATCCGCTTCGCAGGGATCGATCCACGGCCGGTCAGCCGGATGCGCCAGGTTGAACCGCACCGGTGAGGTGTCGACGGCACCCGGCGGCCGCGGCTTCGGGGCAACCCAACCCTGGTCGTAGCCGCCGCCCGACCCCGCGTATGCAGTCAGCGTCCTGATCCTCCAGTTGCCGTTCTGCTTCACGTAGTCGAAGCGGTACAGTGAGTCCGCCCACGTAGCCGAGCCGGGAAAGCGACCCAGCATGCCGAGCACGCGCCAGCGGCCCGTCGCCGTCGCGCCATCCGGTGCCAGATCCACCACCGGCTGCAGGATGGTGTGATTGTAGATCCGCCCTTCGGCGAGACCCGGCTTACCCTGTCCCAGGTTCTGGACGAACATGGCGCGGATGCTGGCATTGCCGTCAAAGCCGCCGCTGGGATAGTTCGCGACGGCATCATCCGCAAACAGGTCGGCGAGGTCGTCCCACAGACCACGATCGGCGTAATAGCCATAGGCCCGCTGCAGTTTCCTGATCGTGCGCACGTCCTCGGCGCGCACTACTGCGATCTCGAGACGGTCGAGTCCTGCCTTGGGATCTGCGGAGCTGGCCGCAGCGGCCGTATGCGCCTGCGCGAGCAAGAGCCCCAGGACACAGATCATGAGGATGCCTGCCCGCATGTTGTCACCGAATAATGCTGACCATGGCGACAGAGGCTACGGCCGGCGCGACGCTGCTGCAAGTCGCTGCGCGTCCAATGACCATGTTCGGCATCGTGCCAAAGTGATAGTGTTTTCCTTGCAATGCTCCGGGGATTCTTCTACTTGACCAGATTTTCAATGAAGGCCGCGGCTGCCTGCCTGTCGGTATCACTGGTCGCCGGCATCGCATTCGCAGGAGAAGCCGACCCGGCCCTGGCAATCCGAGTCAATCAATTGGGCTTCATGCCCCTGGCGCACAAGGTCGCAGTAGTGTCTGCATCCGGGGCGACTGCATTCAGTATCGTCAGGGCCGGAACCAGCAAGGTCGTCTATTCCGGCAAGTTGAGTGCCGCGGCAACATGGGAAGCCTCCGGCGAGTCCGTGCAGCTCGCGGACTTCTCTGCATTCCAGCGAACCGGCGATTACCAGGTTCGGGTAACAGGACTGCCGGATTCACCCCGCTTTGGCGTCAGGACCGATCAATACGCGCAGCTCAATCAATCTGCCCTCAGGTACTATTATCTGAATCGCGCCAGCATTGCTGTCAGCAAGCAGTTTGCAGGCAAGTACGCCCGGGCTGCGGGCCACCCCGATGATCGCGTGATCGTTCATGCTTCAGCCGCCACCGCGACGCGTCCGGAAGGTACGGTGATTGCTTCGCCCAAAGGGTGGTACGACGCAGGCGATTACAACAAGTACATCGTCAACTCCGGCATCTCCACCTATACCTTGCTGGCCGCATACGAACACTTTCCCGATTACTACCGGAAACAATCGTCGAACATTCCGGAAAGTGGCGACGCGGTTCCCGACGTATTGAACGAGGCGATGTGGAACCTGGCGTGGATGCTGACCATGCAGGATGAAGACGGCGGCGTCTATCACAAGCTGACCAACAAATTGTTCGATGGCATGGTGATGCCGGAACAGGGCAGCGTGGAACGCTATGTCGTCCAGAAGACCACGGCCGCCACGCTGGATTTCGCCGCAGTGATGGCCACCGCGAGCCGCATCTACAGGCAATACGACAGCGCCTTTCCCGGCTTTTCGGCGCGCGCGCTGAAGAGCGCGGAACGCGCCTGGCAATGGGCCCAGGCCAATCCGGGCGTGCTCTACAGGCAACCTGCCGACGTCAAGACGGGAGAATACGCAGATCGCAACGTCAGCGACGAACTTGCGTGGGCAGCAGCCGAGCTTTACATCACGACAAAAAACGACAGTTACTATCAGGCCATGCGCTTGCCGCAGGTATCGACGGTGCCTTCGTGGAGCGATGTGGGCAGCCTGGCGTGGATATCGCTGTCGCAGCATCGCTCGAACCTTACCGCCACGGCCGACCGGCAATTGATCGCCACACACATCGACCAGCTTGCCAGCACCCTGCTGGATCGTACCGAAAAGTCTGCGTACAACGTCGCCATGCAGACTGCCGATTTCGTCTGGGGCAGCAATGCCGTTGCACTCAACCAGGCGATGATGCTCATACAAGGCTATCGGCTGAATGCCAGGCGCGAATACCTGGACGCAGCGCAGTCCCTGTTCGACTATGTGCTGGGTCGCAACGCGATCAACCGGTCATTTGTTACCGGTTATGGCTCCATGCAACCCATGCATCCGCATCATCGCATCTCGCAGGCAGACGGCATCGTCGAACCCGCGCCCGGGATGTTGATTGGCGGCCCCACCGCCCTGCAGATCGACGCCAGGGAGTGCAAAGTTCCCTATCCTTCCAAGGTGCCTGCGAAATCCTATCTCGATGACGTTTGCAGTTACACGACAACTGAAGTGGCGATCAACTGGAACGCGCCATTGGTGTATGTTTCGGGTGCTCTGCAGGTGCTGACCAGGTAAGGGGAAGAGATCGATGAAATTGAAATCGGCGCCCGGCGCCATCGTGGCGGTGCTGCTGACCTGCGGCGGATGCCTGCCGGCAATGGCGGCGGAAGACCCGCAGTCTCTGGACGAAGTGCAGGTACAGGGTGAACGGCTGAGCAGCCTGCGGAAGGCCGTGACGGCGAGACAGGATGAATTCATCGCCCTTTACAACAAACTCAATGGCGACAAGCGCCAGGAAGTCAGCTGCCGCGAGGAGGCGACCACGGGCTCACGCCTGGCCAAGCGCCGCTGCTCGACACGGGGCCAGGACGAAGCGCGCCGGGAAGAAGCCATCGCCCTCATGAACAACGTCCTCGAGAACGCTTCGCTGCAGGGCGCAGCAAAGGCACAACGCGCAGAGCTCCTCGCGGCTGGCGTAAACGAAAAAGGTCAACCGCTGTCGGCGGCGGACCGGATCAGGTTGATGGATGATTCCACCCTGCCGGCAGTTCCCAACCATGGAGATGGAGTGGACGCGAAACTCGCCACCGAGAAGAACAGTCTGGACGAGAACCTGCAGCGGCTGCTCGCGAAATACCCTGAACTGCGCCAGGCGCAGGATAAATTCCTGGAAGCCCGCCAGCGTTACGAGGCTGCCCGCCGCCGCTAGGCACAGGCAAGGGACACAGAACATGACACTCCACCGCATCGCCCTGTTGTCCCTGTTGATCCTGTCCACCGGTTGCGTCAGTACCCACCCGGACATCGGCCTGCAACAACGCGTGCAGCGACTCGAAGACCAGGAGGAGATCCGGCAGGTACTCATCGCCTATGGCGAGTATCTCGACGCCCGCGACTACGCGTCCTATGCGTCACTGTTCGCGCGCAATGGCGTGTGGACCGGTGGCTTCGGCAGCGCAACCGGGCCGGCGGAAATCCAGGCCATGCTGGAGAAGAATCTCGGCAAGCCCCAGCCCGGCTTCGTCAACAAGTCCAGCTTCCATCTCATGACAACGATGGTGGTGCAGGTGACGGGCGACACGGCGACGGCGCGTTCGCGCTACCTGTTCTACACCGCGACCTCGGACGACAAGCCGGGTGCGTCACTGGCTGGCCGCTATGTCGATGAGTTCGTCCGCGAGAACGGCAAGTGGAAGATCAGGCGGCGGACAACGCACGGGGTCATTCCGTGGCGCGACGGGAACGCCCCGCCGAAGTGATTCAGGTGCGGCCTGCAGCAGGCCGGCCGGGCTGTTTCCAGTTTCCGCTTCGGGCGCGATAATAACGCCACATGAACCGAAGCCTCACCATCCGGCGGGCGATGCTGCTCACGTTGCTGTCCTGGGTGCTGCAGCCAGGCAACGCCGCCGAACCTGCGCGACACCTGCCCGACATCGTCTATGCCCGCGTCGATGGTCGTGCGCTCGCGCTCGATCTGCACCTGCCGGCGGGCGTCGCTCATCCACCGCTGGTCGTGTACCTGCACGGCGGTGCCTGGCGCGATGGCGACAAGGCGCAGTACCCGGAGTTCCTCGTGGCAAGCGGCTATGCGGTGGCGAGCGTCAATTTCACTTCGAGCAAGGACGCGCGTTTTCCGGCATGCGTGCAGGACATCAAGGCGGCGGTCCGGTTTCTGCGTGCGAAGACGAAGGAATACGGTTATCGCACCGGGCGCATAGCCATCGCGGGCAGTTCTTCCGGCGGACATCTCGCGGCACTGGTCGGCACGACGAACGGCCTCGCGGAACTGGAGGGCACCGAGGGCGAGTACCTGCGCGAATCCTCCGCCGTGCAGGCGATCGTCAGCTGGTACGGCGCATCGAATTTCACCACCATCCTGGCGCAGTCCACACCTTTCGGCCTCAACGTGCGCGAGCCGGCCCTGAAGCAACTGCTGGGCGGGTTGCCTGATGAAGTGCCCGCACTCGCGAAGCTCGCAAGCCCCGTGGGGCATGTCGGTGCCGGCGATCCGCCGGCAATACTGTTGCACGGGGACCAGGATCGCCAGATGCCGGTCAATCAATTGCTGGAACTGGAAGCAGCCTATCGTCGTGCCAGGCTCTCCATCGAGACGATGATCGTCGATGGCGCCGGGCACGGGGAAAAGGTCTTCAATGCCGGCGAGCCCGCAGAGCGCGTGGTCGCCTTCCTGCGGCGGACCATCGGGCAGTAGAATCGAGAATGCACGGCAAACCAATGCGACTGATCAACACACTCTGCACGGTGGCCCTGCTTGCGACCGTGGGTTCTGCACTGGCACAAAATGCCGGCATTCCGCGAACCGCCGGCAAGCCGAATCTCAACGGCATCTGGCAGGTGCTCAACGAGGCCAACTGGAACCTCGAACCGCATATCGCCACCCAGGGAGCGGTAGAGGCCCTTGGGGCAATCGGTGCATTGGCTCCGGGCATCGGCGTGGTGGCGGGTGGCAGCATTCCCTACCTTGCCAGTGCAAAGGAACAACGCCAGAAGAACTTCGTCAATCGCCGCACCGAAGACCCTGAAGCCAAATGCTTCATGCCCGGTGTACCCCGTGCCACTTATCAGCCCCATCCTTTCCAGATTCTGCAGACGGCCAGCGACATCATGATCGTGTACCAGTTTGCCGGCGCCGTGCGTACGGTTGCCATGAAGAACCACAGCGAAGCACCGGTGGACAGCTGGATGGGTTGGTCCAATGGCCATTGGGAAGGCGATTCACTGGTCGTGGAGGTTACCGGCCTGAACGCCAACTGGCTGGATCGCAGCGGCAACTATGCCACCGAGGCTCGCAAGGTTACCGAACGGTATACGATGAAAGACCCCGACCACATCCTCTACGAGGCGACCGTGGAAGACCCCAGCGTGTTCTCCGCTCCCTGGACCATCCGCATGCCCCTGTACCGGCGCGTGGAACCCAATGCCCGCCTGCTGGATTTCCGCTGCGTGGAATTTGCCGAGGAGATGATGTACGGAACCTTGCGCAAGCCGGGCACCGGTGACGCCAAAACAGGAGACTGATCATGAAGACGACTCCCGCCAGTATCAGCCTTTCCGCACTGCTCACCCTGTTCACGATTGCGGCGACATCCGCTGGTGCCGCCGACAAATACAAGGCGCCCCGCACTCCGTGGGGGGATCCGGTCATCCAGGGCATCTACAACAACAACACCGATGTGCCGTTTGAACGTGCGCGCGAACTGGGAGACAAGGCCTCCTATACCGAGGAGGAATACCAGGCGCGCAAGAAGGCAGCCGCCCGGCCGGCAACGCAGCAAGCCAGGACCGACGTACACTACGAAACTTCCGACTACGGCCTGAGTCCGGACCAGCTCGACAATGTGAAGAGCCTGCGCACGTCCATGCTCACGCAACCCGGCAATGGGCGCATGCCGCCGCTGCGCAAGGACGCCCAGGCCCGCAGCGACGCAGCCCGCGCCAAACTGCAGGGGCACGACTACGACAGCGCGCAGGACCGCCCGCAGGGCGAACGCTGCGTCATATGGCCCCATGAAGGTCCGCCGCTGCGCCCGGTGGGGTACAACTCACATGTGCAGATCATGCAGACGCAGAGCCATGTGGTCTTCATGACCGAGATGATTCACGACGCACGGGTGATCCCGATCCTGAAGAGCAGACCCGACTTCGGCGGCCTGACCCGCTGGCAGGGCAACTCCTGGGGTCACTGGGAGGGCGATACCCTGGTGATCGAGACCACCGGCATTTCGGACAAGGTGCTTCCCAGGGGGGCGAACGTGCCGATGGGGCCTGAGGGCAAGGTCATCGAGAAGCTCACCCGCACCGACGCAAACACCGTTCTTTACGAGTTCGCGGTTACTGACCCGAGCCTGTGGGATGTCACCTGGGGCGGGCAATTCCCCATGGAAGTGACCGAGGGGCCGATATTCGAATACGCCTGTCATGAAGGCAACTACGGCATCGCGAACACGCTTCGTGGCGCCCGCGAAGACGAGAAGACCAAGGCCCGCGAAGGGCGGTAACGGGCAACCCGACTCCGCCAGCAGTTACAGACAGGACACGCATCATGCACATCCAGGCCAGGCACTTGTTGCTTGCGGGCGTCGTGACCATCTGCCTGGCTTCCGCCAGTCGGGGGGTATGCGCCCATCATAGTTTTGCCGCGGAATTCGACGCGAAGAGACCGGTGGAATTCAAGGGCAAGGTCGTCAAGGTGGAGTTGATCAACCCCCATTCCTGGATCCATCTGGAAGTAACCAACAAGGACGGTTCCAGGGAAATCTGGATGGTGGAAGGCGGCAGTCCGAACGTGCTGTTCCGCAAGGGCATCACCAAGCAGAGCATCCCCGTCGGTGCGGAACTGGTGGTGATCGGCTATCAGGCGCGGGACGGTGGCAAACGTGCCGTCGGGAGCACCGTCAAGTTCGCGGACGGCAGATCCCTGTTCTTCGATACCACACCTGTGCCGGGCGCAGCCAGGTAACGGCATAGCGGCTCGTTCGCGCCTTCCGGACCCTTCAGTGCCTTGAGCACACGGATCAGGAATGGGAATTCCGCCACCGGGCAAGCATTTCCGGCACGGCGCCTGGCCGCGACCAGGTGACAAAGATTCCGGCAAGACCCGCGACCGCGGCGCAGACCCAGAAGATTTGTCCATAGCTCAGTTTGGACGACAGCAGTCCCTGGGTGACGGCCGCCGCCGCGATGCCCACCCATGACAACCAGCTCGCCGCGCCCAGCGCTGCGCCTTTCATTTGCGCCGATGGCCGGTGTTGCAGCACGGACACGATGGGCACGATGAACAACCCGCCGCCGAAACCCAACAACGCGAGCGCGATTTCGAAACCGGTCATGGAAATCCCCGGCCAGCCGAGCGCGACGCCGGCGATGGCCATCAGCGCCGTGCCCGGCGGGATGAGTCCGTATTCGATGCGGCCACGCGAGAGCCTGCCTGCCACCATGCTGCCGACGCCGATGCCGAGGCTCAGCGCCGCCTGCAGCCATGCCTGTTCGGTGGGCCTGAGGTGGAACATCTTTTGCGCGAACAGCGCGAGATTGATCTGCACCAGCGTGGCAACGAAGAAGAACGCGGCATTGCCCCAATTGGCGCGCCAGAGATCCAGGTCCGCCTTCATCACGCGCAGATTGCTCCAGACTTCACCGATGATGTTCGGGTTGAATTTCTTCTTCGGAGCGGCGGCGGGGACCCTGGGGATGCCGAGGCTGGTGATGAAACCGGCGACGGCAAGCGCGGCCAGAAGCAATCCGGCAAATCCCTCGCGATGCACCAGGGCTTCTGCCAGCCATCCGCCGGCGAAGGTTCCCAGGATAATGCCCATGAAGGTAAGCAACTCGAGCACCCCGTTGCCGGCGGAGAGCCTGGCCTGTGGCAGCACTTCCGGCATGACGCCGTATTTCGCGGGGGCGAAAAACGTGCTGTGGATTCCCATCAGGCAGATCGCGACCAGCTGCAGGGCCTGGGCGCCGAGGTCCAGCGCCAGTGCGGCGAACAGCATGATCCCGATTTCGCCGAGCTTCACGCCGATCATCACCGAACGCTTGCTGAAGCGGTCCGCCATCCACCCACCGACGGTGGAAAACAACAGGAACGGCAGGGCGAACCACAGCGAGGCATTGGAGGCAAAAGCATCCTTGTCGGTATCGGCCAGTGTGACCGAGGCGAGCACGGGGAAAATGACCAGCCAGCGCAGCGCGTTGTCGGAAAAGGCTCCCTGGAACTGGGTGAACATCAGGTTCCAGAAGCCTTGCGGCCAGGATTTTTCAGATGACTGGTTCATGCTGGTTCACCCTTGAATGCGGATTTGCAGAATTTTTTCAGGACGAAATGGGTGGGTAAGAAGACGATGCCGACAAGGGCGGCGATCCACGCGCCGAGGTAGGCCAGCGGCGGCAGCCACGACTGCGGCGCCGCATCGTCCATGCCGAAAACGTAGTTCACGTTGCGCGGGACTTGCGGATCCGCGAGTACGGCACCGGCAGCGGGAAGCAGGAAATAGGCGATGGCGCAGAGGATCACGCAGATCGCCGTCCAGCCGAACAGGGCGCGCCTGTCGTAGCCGAGACGGGCGACCAGATAGACCAGCAGGAACGGCAGCCAGCCGTGGAACAACGACAGCCCCCGCAGGAACAGCGAACGATGCGCATTGAACATGTAGTCCGTCATTCCCGTCAGTTTCCCGCCGCACAGTTGCACCAGGAAGTCGGTGCACCACAGCGCCTGCGGCAGCAGGATGCCGACGGCAGGCAGCGAGATCAACAAGGCGCTTTCCCGCCACATCCCGACGAGTGTGAGCAGCAGCGCGACATCGCAGAAATAGAGGAAGTTCGTCGGGCCATAGTTTATCCAGTAAACCGGGATCATCACCGCGAGAAATCCGGTGTAGGCGATTTTCAGCCACAGCGGGATGCGGTTGCGGGGGTTGGATCTCATTGGTTGTGCCTCCTTGCGTGAACAGTACGTGGGTCCTGCGGGTCCCAGCCTGTGTGCTTGCGGCAGGCACTACAAATCGAATTTCGGCAGTGACACCTGACTACCCGATGGGTATCAGGTTTTTATACTTCATCGCAGGCCGCTACCGTTGCGGGCCAGTGGCGCCGGAAGCAGTTGCAGCAGCTGCAGGGTCGGAGATCGTCCGCGGCCTTCCACACAGGTACCCCATTGCCAGCTGCAGCACCGCCAGCGCGATCATCAGCTGCAGCGCCAGGGTCCACCGATGCGTAAGGTCGTGGATGAAGCCAATGAAGATCGGCGTCACGGCGGCTGTCGTATAACCAACCGCCTGCGCCATGCCCGACAACGCGACACTTTGCATGGTGGTTTCCACGCGCAAGCTGAATAGCGTGATTGCATAGACCAGCGATCCACCAGCGCCAATGCCCATCACGATCATCCAGCCCAGGGCATGCACCGGATCGAGGTACAGCCCCACATAGCCCAACAGGATCATGCCGCTCAGCGCCACACCGATGGCGCGCTGGTCCCTCATGCGGTGAATGAATACCGGAGTGACCATCACCGAGCCCAGCACGGCGATCTGGTAGATGAACAGGATGACGCCGGACCGCGCCGCGCTTACGCCTTCCAGGTCATTCATCATGCTGGGAAACCAGGCGATCATCACGTAGAAAGCCGTGGACTGGCAGGCCATGAAAAGGCTCACCTGCCAGGCCAGCAGCTGATTCCACATCGGGGCCCGGCGTTCCACCGTTGCCGGCGCGCTGTGCGCACGCAGTTGCGGCGTCCAGAGCGCGAGCGCGAGCACGGCCGGAATCGCCCATGAAACCAGCGAGAACCGCCAGCCGGCCCAGTCGGCGAGCGGAATGGCGATGCCGGAGCCAAGCCCGCCGCAGGTGACCAGCACCATCGTGAACATGGCCGTCACGATCGTGAGCTGTGCGGGGAAATCGCGCCGCAACAGTCCAGGCAGCAGCACATTGTTGAAGGCGACGCCGCAGCCGATGAGGGCGGTACCCAGGTACAGCCACCCTGCACCGTCGAGATAGCGCAGCCCCATTCCCGCAATCAGCAGCGACATGGATACGAAGACGGCTTGTTCCATGCCGAGCCTGCGAGCCACGGGCGCCGCATAGGGCGACAGGAATCCGAAGGCGAACAACGGCAACGAGGTCAGCAGCCCGGCCGCCGTACCCGTGAGGTGGAAGTGCGCCTGGATGTCCTTGAGCAACGGTCCCACGCAGGTGATCGCGCCGCGCAGGTTCAACGTGACCATCAGGATGGCCAGCAGCCGGATGCGGCCGCTGCCGCGGAAAGCATGCAGCCCCCTCGCCTCACCATCCAAATGCGTAGCGCTCTCCCCGCACATCGGCTCCACCGCGCAAGGTGCCGAATCTCTCGTCCACGCCCACGGCCACCATGGCCGCCCCGATGCCATAGTCGCCTACCAGGCTGAGCCGGTGTCCGCGGCGCGACAGCGCAGCAAGGATATCGCTGGGAACCCGATCCTCGACCTCGAACACCCCCGGCTCGTCGCGCTTGTCGCCGAGCGACTGGTGCATGTGCATGGAATCGAGACGGGGGGACTCGATCGCCTGCTGGATGTTCTGCCTGCCCAGGATGATGCTGAGCAGCACCTGCGCAATCTGCTGGTCCTGGCTGTCGGCGCCTGGCGTGCCGATGGCGAGGAAGGGCTTGCCCCCGCGGGTGACGATGGTGGGCGACAGCGTGGTGCGCGGTCGCTTGCCACCCACCAGCACGTTGGGACTGCCCGGGTCCAGATCGAAAACGGTCATGCGGTTGCTGAGCGGAACCCCGGTGTCGCCAGCCACATAGGCGCCGCCCACCAGCCAGCCCGAGCTTGGCGTGCAACTGAACAGGTTTCCCTTTGCATCCACCACCT
Organism: Gammaproteobacteria bacterium; assembly: GCA_015655465.1. GTDB lineage: Bacteria > Pseudomonadota > Gammaproteobacteria > Steroidobacterales > Steroidobacteraceae > ZC4RG30. Next base: position 11,769 of record JAATEY010000269.1, read on the forward strand.
CGAGGGCGGTGGTATCGCTGGGCGGGTCACCGGGACGCAGCAGCCGGTGCGGCTGAAATGGCGTGGCGGGCGGACGACCGCCGCGCTGGTGCGCATAGGGATTGCCATAGCGGTGCTGCAGCGAGGCCTGCGCGCCGATCAGCGCCGCACGCTCGGCCGCATAGCTTTTCGACAGCAGTCCTGCGGCAGGAATGTCGGCGAACAGCGGATCGCCGAACCAGGCGTTGCGATCGTCGAAGGCAAGCTTGATCGCTTCCACCAGCGTGTGCAGGTACTGCTCGCTGCCGAGGCGCAGCTTGTCGATGCCTGCGGCTTCGAGAATGTTCAGTGTCATCAGCAGGGTCGGCCCCTGGCTCCAGAAACCGGCCTTGTGAATGTCATAGCCCTGGAAGCGCGTGGTGACGGCTGCTTCCAGCCGACCCCGGTACGTTGCGAGATCGTCGTAAGTGAGCAAGCCGTTGTCGGCCTGCACCGCAGCGGCGATGCGACGGGCGACATCGCCCTTGTAGAACACGTCGCGCCCGGCCTCGATGGCCTTCACGCGGTCCGCGCCCTTCTTGAGCGCAGCGCGCTCGGCGGCCGCAATGGCCCGCAGGGTGGTCGCAAGGTTGGGCTGGCGGAAGATCTCTCCGATCTCCGGCACGCGTCCCTCGGGGTAGTAGGTGCGGCGCGACCATTCCCACCTGACGGTGCGCTCCTGGTTGCCCAGCAACGATCTGCGCAACCCGCCGTACATCGGAAAGCCGTCGGCGAGATCGATGGCAGGCTGCAGCACCTGCACCAGCGACATCGTGCCGAAGTTCTGCAGGGTCAGGGCCATCGCATCGATGACTGCCGGGATGGTGCCGGCGTTCGGACCATTGCCCGGTATTACGCCCGCGGCGAGAAAATGTGCCGGCTTCGCGCCCTTCGGCGCGGTGCCCTGGCCACTGACGACGGTGACCTTGCCAGTGCTGGCCTGGAACAGCACGGCAGGTGCTTCGCCACCCATGCCGAAGTGCGAGATCTCGTTGACGGCCGCGGCGAATACCGCGGCAGCACCTGCGTCGAAGGCATTGCCGCCGGCGGCGAGGATGCGGGTGCCAGCCTCCACGGTGTAATGCCTGCCAGCGGCGACGATGCCATGCGTGCCGTACAGTTCCGGCCGCAACGTTGGCCGCTCCTCGACCCGCTGACGCAGCAGCAGGGGAACGCTGGATACCTGGGGCGCGTTCTGGGCCCGCACATTCGCAGATAACGCAGCTGCGGCGGCAGCGATGGAGAACTTGTGGAAATCGCGTCGTGAAGGCATGCGCCTATTCCCCTGCCTGGGCTTGCAGGCTAACGCGTGGCGTAATGGATAGCCAGCCGGTGGACCGCGCCGGCTGGCTTGCACGCGTTTCCGATAACCCGTACTGAATGGGCTGATGTTGCGGGAACAATGCCGTGCAGAACAATATTCAGGAGGTTAGCCTCTCCGCCAGCGAGTTCTCGAGAAGGCTGTCGGGATGAAGCAGAAACGGGCAACCACCTTCAGGATCGTGGATAACCTCCGTGCTCCCCTGCCCCTGTTGCTGGCCGCTGTTGCCACGCTGGCCTCCAGCGGGACAAATGCGCAGGCGCACCTGCCATCGCCAGCGTCGAACCAGCCTGACGAGGTGCAGCTCGAAAGCGCTGCCTTGCGCAAACAGAAACTGGCCGAACTGGACCAGTGGCTGAGGCGGCTGGTCGGCCGGTTCCGCTACCATGGCAAGATGCTGTTCCCCTTCGTGGCCGAAGTGAGAAACGGCAGGCCACAGAAAGACTATGAGTTGATGCTGTTCGAGGGCAAGGGGGATTGCATCGGCATCGGCGATGGTCCCGGCGTGCACTGCATGATGGACGTGAAGTGGCCGGAAATTACGCCCAGACAAATCACCGTACCGGCATCCCCCTATTCCCCGGCAATGATCCTGTACGGCATGGACACCAACACCCTGGAGATCCGGTACCTGCAGGTGAACAACAAGGGTCTTCCCGAAGGTGCTCTCGGTTCGCTGAATGATACGGACACGGTCAAGTTCATCACACCTTGCGTGAATGCGATTCCGACCTGCCGGCGGATCGTCCGGATCAGTGCTGCATCTACTGGCAAGATCGAAATCACGCTTCACACCTGGACGGACTATTTCAAGGGCGACGAGCCAACAGTGACCATAACCTTGTTGCTGGAACGACAATAACCAGGCGGCTTCAGCTTTCGATAACCTGCGTTTCAAGATCAAGAGGAAATCATGCACATCCATGAATCGGGGAAATTCATTGCCGCTGCGGCGACCACGGCTGCCCTGCTGGCGTTGGGCGCCTGCAGCAAACCGTCGGCACCCGCAGCGACAGACAATGCAGCCGCCAAGGTTGCCTGCGACCGTCAATGCCTGATCGGCGCCACCGATGCGTACGTCGCGGCGCTGGTGGCCCACGATATTGCCAGGGCACCGCTGTCGGACGAGATCCTGTTCGTCGAAAACGTCACCAGGACGAAGCCGGGCGAAGGCCTCTGGAAGAGCGTCGTGAAGGGACCCAGCACCTTTGCCATCCACGTGCCGGACGAGGTCAACCAGACGGCCGGATATATCGCGATGATGACCTACATGGGACCACCGCAGGCGCCACAGGGCTCGTCTCCCGAGACGCGGGCCGAGTTCGCGAAGAAACCGCCGGTTGAGCAGCCCGTGATGGTGGCCATCCGGCTGAAATTCGACCCCCGGGGCAAGATCAAGGAAGCCGAGCATCTGCTGGCCGGCGTACGGGAAGCGCAGATGGTCAACCTGCAGTCGCCGCGACCGGGCATCTTCACCGGGATACCGGTCGCCAGCCGCAAGTCGCACGACGAGCTGATCAGGATCGGCGCGTCCTACTACGACGCGCTGGACGACAACAACGGCGAGCTGATGCCTTTCGCCCCTGATTGCGAACGCCATGAGAACGGCATGATCACCGCCAGCGGCAAACCGTCCACGGCGCCTGCCATTCCCGGCACGGCAGCCACTCCTCAAGTGGCCCGCGACTGCCGCCAGCAGATGAGCAGCAACTCATTCCAGTACATCGCCCGCATCGAGAACCGCCGCGTGTTCGCCGCGGATCCTCAGGCAGGGCTGGTAATGGGCCTGTCGCACTTCCGTCACCCGATGGACAACCTGCCCTACAAGGTTAAGGCCATGGACGGTTCCACTATCGAGCGCAACAAGAAGAACATGGCTTTTGCGCCCTTCGACCTGCCGGCGGCGCACATCTTCAAGATTGGCGCCGATGGCCAGGTGCACGAAATCGAAGCGATGGGCTTCACCGCACCGTACAACTCGCCCACTGGCTGGGAATAGCGAAACGGCCCGAGCCCCGGCACAGGTTCCAGCGCCCCGCTCAGAGCGGGGCGTCTGGATTGGCTGCGGTGCGCCAGATGTGGGCGACCGGACTGCCGTCGAAGCCAAGACCTTCTTTCGGCTGCCTGAAGTGGCGGCCGATCACATCCTCGAACTGGTCAACCGACACTTTCACGCCGGGCTCGAATGAATAGAGATCGTTCACGGTGACCAGCCGTGGCGCCATGTACCAGCGATGCCTGCGCACCCAGCGGTACTCCTCCTGCTGATGCGGCGGCGGCACGTAGTCCGACCCGAACATGGTGCGGTACAACTCCGGATATTCGTAACCCGCGTCCTTGTCCGGGAAGAAGCGCAGCGAGGCATGGTGGCGGATCGCGAAAGTGATCTTCTCCGACACGTATGGCTCGAACATCTGCGCACTCCAGAAACCATGCTCCGCGCGCATCAGCGACAGCGATAGATCATGTACCAGGCAGGCGAAGACGATGTCCTCGTCCATGTTCCTGAGGCGCGCCTGCCGGGCGCTCTGCAGGCAGTGTTCCGCGTTGGATTGCAGGCGCAACCGGATGAAATCCGCCAGGGTGGGTTTCGATGGCAGCGGTGCCAGCAGGGCGACATTGCCACCGTCCTTGTTGACCATGCCATTGCCCACGCCGCGCCTGTAGTTGCGCGCGGGAATCTGCGCTTCGAGTTCCGCAACCGTCGGGGCGCCTGATGTCGCAGCGCTGGCGGCGGCTGTGACGCTTGCCGCCAGGTAGTTCTCCAGCGCATCGGCCCTCGCTTCCACCGTCATGCCGGCCACGGCGGCAGCGCCGCCGAGATAGGCCATGAAGGCCCGTCGGTCGATGTCGATCATGGTTCACTCCGGACCGTCTGGGTCGAGTCGTGATCCTACCCGCGCGCGACCTCGATGCGTGAGCGGGTACCGCCATATGGCAAGCGGGCATTCGAGTTCCAGGGCGGGCGGCGCACCGCTGCCTGGGGCCGGGGCGTCCTCGCGGTTGCCCCGGCCTTTGCGGTGGAACCGTGGCGGGCCAGCTTCATGATCATCCCCCACTCCCTTCCCGCCGGGTTACTGGGGCACGGACCCTTCGACGCCTTCCACGTACCAGTTGATGGCCATCAGCTGCTCGTGCGTCATCGTGGTACCGGCCGGCACACGCGACTTGCCGCTGTTGTCCTTCAGCGGGCCGCTGTAGGGATCGAGCTTGCCCGCAACCATGGCAGCCTTGCGCTGCTCGAACAGCTGCGCCGCATCGGGTTTCAGCGACTTGTTCAGGCTCGTCACCACCACCATGCCTTCCTTTAGCCCGCGCACGGTCGCACGGTTGCCGGTCCACTTGCCATCGAGGACCTTCTGCACTTCCTCGATGTAGTAGGCACCCCAGTTCTGCGTGTTGGCCGCGAACTGCGCCTTCGGGCCGTACTTGGCCATGTCCGAATCCCAGCCGCAGGCCGCGATGCCGCGCGCCTCCGCCGTCTGCACCACGGCCGGCGAATCGGTGTTCTGGCACAGCACGTCCGCGCCCTGCGCGATCAGCGCCTCGGCCGCCTGCCGCTCCTTGCCCGGATCGAACCAGGTATTCACCCACACCACCTTGGTCTTGATGGCCGGGTTGATGCTGCGCGCGCCGATGGTGAAGGCGTCGATATTGCGCACCACTTCGGGGATGGGGAACGACGCCACGTAGCCCAGCGTGTTGCTCTTGCTCAGCTTGCCGGCCAGCACGCCCAGCAGGTAGGCGCCCTCGTGGAAGCGGCTCTCGTAGGTAACCACGTTGGCGGCGGTCTTGTAGCCAGTGGCATGTTCGAACTTCACGTTCGGGAACAGCTTCGCGACCTTCAGCGTCGGTTCCATGTAGCCGAAGGAAGTCGTGAAGATCATGGCGTTGCCGGCCACCGCGAGCTGGCGGATCACGCGCTCCGCATCGGCGTTGTCCGGCACGCTCTCGACGAAGGTGGTCTGCACCCGGCCGGCGAAATGCTTTTCCATTTCGCGGCGCCCGATATCGTGCTGGTAGGACCAGCCCGCATCGCCCACCGGCCCCACGTACACGAAGGCGACCTTCAGCGGCGCATCGGCAGCGCGCAATGGCCCGAAGACGCAGACGGCGGCGAGCGCGACCAGCGACCGCATCACTGCCCGGAATACCTGTCTCATGTTCCTTACCCCCGAATCACGTGTTGAACCGCGCCATGACCGTAGCGGCAATGCATGCCCCATGCCGGGACGGCCCCGGCTCCGAATGCCAAAGCACCCACGGCAGCATGTCGGTCGTTCGTGGGTGGTGCGCCCGGCGATGATGGCGCCCAGTTTGGGTGCAGACAGTCGGCTGCACAATGCCGCGCCGATGTGCTGTACTCCTTGCGATAACATCCAGAGCCGGCAGGCGCGTGGCAAAACTCTCCACCCATGTACTCGACATCGCCTCAGGGTTGCCTGCGCAGGGCATGCGCGTGGTCCTGTGGCACGCCGACACGGCGATGCCGCTGGTGGACACCCGCACCAACACCGATGGCCGTACCACGGCACCGCTGCTGGAGGGCGCGGCGCTGCTGCCGGGCAATTACCGTCTGCAGTTCCACGCCGCAGATTATTTCCGCGCCCGGCGGGCGCTGCCGGCCGACGACCCGCCCTTCCTCGATGTGATCGAGATCGCCTTTGGCATCGCGCATGCATCGCAGAACTACCATGTCCCCCTGCTGGTTTCACCGTGGAGCTATTCGACCTACCGTGGCAGCTGATGTTGCATGACCGGATCGACACCGCCCTCTGCCATGCCCGCCCCCCGCCCGCTGCAGTTCATCCTGGACGGCGAGCTGGTCAGCATTCCCGAACCCACAGCGACCCTCACGGTGCTGCAGTACCTGCGCGATGTGGCCGGACGCTGTGGCACGAAAGAAGGGTGTGCGGAAGGTGACTGCGGCGCCTGCACGGTGGTGCTGGGCGAAGCGGCGCCGGGTGGGGCGATCCACTACAGCGCCATCAATTCCTGCATCCGCTTCCTGCCCACGCTCGACGGTCGCGAACTGGTGACCGTCGAAAGCCTCGCGGGGCCGGACGACACGCCACATCCGGTGCAGCAGGCCATGGTCGACCAGCACGCCTCGCAATGCGGCTTCTGTACGCCAGGCTTCGTGATGTCGCTGTTCGGCCTGTACCTGAACCGTTCCGATCCCGACCGCGCGCAGTTGCTCGAGGCGCTGTCCGGCAACCTGTGCCGCTGCACTGGCTACCGGCCCATCCTCGATGCGGGGCTTGCGATGGGCAGCTATGCAGAGCCTGCACGCTGGAGCCGCGAGGATGCGCAGTCCGCCGCGCGGCGCGCGCGCCTGGAACCGCTCGTCAGCGCACCGGCGCTGGTGACCGGCGACGGCTGCTATTTCGCGCCGAAGAACATCGAGCAGCTCGCCGCGCGCTATGCGGCCGCGCCGGATTCGCTGCTGCTGGCCGGCGGCACCGACATCGGGTTGTGGGTCACACAGGGGCTGCGCGAACTGCCGCCGCTGATCTGGCTGGGCGAAGTGCGGGAGCTGCGCCGCATCCGCGCGGATGAGCAGGGCCTGTGGATCGGCGCAGGAGTAACCATCACTGAAGCCTGGCCGGCACTGCTGCAACACTGGCCGGAGTTCGCCGAGCAGGCCGACCGCTTCGCGTCGCGGCCGATCCGCAACTCGGCAACGCTCTGCGGCAACCTCGCCAACGGCTCGCCGATCGGCGACTCACTGCCTGCATTGCTGGCGCTGGATGCGGTGCTGGAACTGCGCTGCGGCGAGCAGGAACGCGCGTTGCCGCTCTCCCGGTTCTATATCGATTACCGCAAGAACGCCCTGGCGCGCGGTGAATTCGTCACCGGCGTGCGCATTCCCCATCGCCATGCCGACGACCAGGTGGCCAGCTACAAAGTCGCGCGGCGCCACGACCAGGACATCTCCGCCGTGGCCACGACCTTTCGCGTGCGCGTGATGGATGGTGTCGTGACCGAGGCGCGTCTCGCCTACGGCGGCATGGCTGCGACGGCGAAACGCGCGACGGTGGCCGAGCATCAGCTCACCGGCCGGCCCTGGACGCTGGCCAGCATCGCGCTGGCCCAGGCGGCGCTGCCTGCCGACTTTCAACCACTGACCGACATGCGCGCCAGCGGCGAGTACCGCCTGCGGATCGCAGCAGCGCTGCTGGAGCGCTTCTGGCGCGAGATGAACGGCGAGGCCGTGCGCCTGCCCGCTGCGCCGGTAGCCGCCATGGAGCAGGAGTCATGAGCGTCGGGCAGGCCCTGCCGCATGACAGCGCGCTGCTGCATGTCACTGGCCGCGCGCAGTACACGGACGACATCCCGCTGCCGCCGGGCACATTGCATGCGGCCTTCGGTGTCAGCCCGGTAGCGCATGGCATGCTGCAGGCTCTGGATCTGGCGCCGGTGCTGGCAAGCCCGGGCGTGGTCGCGGTCGCCACCAGCGCCGATATCCCCGGCGAGAACAACTACGGCGGCGCCGTGCACGACGATCCGGTGTTCGCGGAACGCGAGCTCTGCTATACCGGGCAGCCGGTGTTCGCGGTGGCCGCGCGCACGCATGAACAGGCGCGCCGCGCCGTGCGCGCCGCGCGCATGCAGATCGACGAACAGCCGGCCATCCTCGATATCCGCACGGCCCTCGCACAGGAGGCCTTCGTGCTGCCCACGCAGCGGGCACAGCGCGGTGAACCGCATGCGGCGATTGCCGGCGCGCCACGGCGGCTCAGCGGCAGCCTCACCATCGGCGGCCAGGATCATTTCTACCTGGAAGGCCAGGTCGCCGCGGCCGTCCCGCAGGATGACGGCGGGCTGCATGTGTACAGCTCGACGCAGCATCCGTCGGAGTGCCAGGCCATCGTCGCGCATGTGCTCGGAGTGCCTGCGAACCACATCGTGGTGAGCTGCCGCCGCATGGGCGGCGGCTTCGGCGGCAAGGAGAGCCAGCCGGCGCTGATCGCCGCCGCCGCCGCGGTGCTGGCACGGCGCACGGGCCGGCCAGTGAAGCTGCGGCTCGACCGCGACGCCGACATGATCATCACCGGCAAGCGCCATGATTTCATCGCCGACTACGAAACGGGCTTCGATGAGACGGGCCGCATCCTGGGGCTTGCCGTGATGCTTGCCTCGCGCTGCGGCTATTCGGCCGATCTGTCGGGGCCGATCAATGACCGCGCGATGTTCCACATCGACAACGCCTATTTCATCGAGCATCTGGCCATCGTCTCGCACCGCTGCCGCACGCACACGGTCTCGAACACGGCCTTCCGCGGCTTCGGCGGACCGCAGGGCATGATGGTGATCGAAGCCATCATCGATGAAATCGCGCGGGCGCTGGGCAAGGATCCGCTCGAAGTCCGGCAGCGCAATTACTACGGCGGCAGCGGGCGCGATGTGACGCACTACGGCCAGCGCATCACGGACAATCCCATCGGGACCATCACTTCCCGACTCGTCGCGAGCAGCGACTACCACGCACGACGCGCGGCGGTTGCACGCGGCAACGCGGCTGGCGGCACGATCCGGCGCGGCATCGCGCTGACGCCGGTGAAGTTCGGCATCTCCTTTACTTCGACCCAGTACAACCAGGCTGGTGCGCTGCTGCAGATCTACACCGACGGCAGCGTGCTGCTGAACCATGGCGGCACCGAGATGGGCCAGGGCCTGCATGTCAAGGTGACGCAGGTGGTGGCGGCCGAGCTGGGACTGCCGCTCTCGGCCATCCGCATCACGGCGACGGATACCAGCAAGGTGCCGAACACCTCGGCGACGGCCGCCTCTGCAGGCACCGATCTCAACGGCATGGCAGCAAAGGCTGCGGCGGCGACGCTGCGCGAGCGCCTCGTGGGCTTCGCGGCCGATTTCTACAGCGTCGCGCCGGAGCAGATCACGATCGCCGATGGGCTGGTCACCATCGACACGAAGCAGATGCCGTTCAGCCAGCTGGCGCGCGAGGCCTACACCGCGCGCATCCCGCTGTCGGCGACCGGCTACTACCGCACGCCGGACATCCACTGGGACAAACACAGCTGGAGCGGCCGGCCTTTCTACTATTTCGCCTGGGGCGCAGCGGTATCCGAGGTCGCGCTCGATACGCTCACCGGCGAATCCAGGCTGCTGCGCCTGGACATCCTGCATGACGTCGGCAGTTCGCTGAATCCGGCCATCGATATCGGCCAGGTCGAAGGCGGCTTCCTGCAGGGCATGGGCTGGCTCACCTCGGAGAAGCTGTGGTGGGACGCACAGGGTCGACTGCGCACGCACGCGCCCTCCACCTACAAGATCCCGACCGCCCGGGACTGGCCGGCCGAAGCGCATGTGGCGCTGCTCGCGGCGGCCCCGAATCCGGAAGCCACGATCCACCGCTCAAAGGCAGTGGGCGAACCGCCACTGATGCTCGCGATCTCGGTATTCCAGGCGCTGCGTGATGCGGTGGCGAGCTGCGGCACGCCGGGCGCCCGCGTCGAACTGGAGGCGCCCGCGACACCCGAAGCATTGCTGGATGCGCTGCGCCGCATCCGGAGCGCAACATGAACGGTGCCTGGCTCGACAGCGCCTGCGAACTGCTCGTCACCGAGCCCGCCATCGTGCGCGTCACGGTCACCGCCGTGCGCGGTTCCAGTCCACGTGAGGCCGGCGCCACCATGCTGGTTGCGCGGCAGTCGCAAGCCGGCACCATCGGTGGCGGCAACCTGGAATGGCGGGCACTGGAGCAGGCGCGGCACATGCTCGCCGCGGGCTCCGCACCCCTGCTGCATACCGAAGAGCTGCGGCTCGGACCCGATCTCGCGCAGTGCTGCGGCGGCGTAGTCATGCTGTCGCTGGAACGGATGCCCGCCACGGCGCGCGCGCAGCTGCTGGCACGCCGTGCCGCGCAGGAACGCGAACCAGCACCCGCGCTGTGGATATTCGGCGCCGGCCATGTGGGCAAGGCCTTGCTGCGTCTGTTCGATGAACTGCCCTTGTTCGACATCCTGTGGATCGACAGCCGCGCAGGCCTGCTGCCGGCCACGCATGCCGCGCATGTGCGCACGCGCTGCGTGCCGGAACCCGCCGAGCTGGTGTGCGAGGCGCCGGCCGGCGCTGCGTTCCTGGTGCTGACCCACGACCATGAACTGGATTTCCAGATCTGCGCCGCCATCCTCGCACGCGCCGATGCCGCGTGGACGGGGCTCATCGGCTCGCAGAGCAAGGCGGCGCGCTTCCGCTCGCGGCTGCGGCGCGCGGGCTGCAGCGAAACCGCCATCGCGACCCTGCAGTGCCCTGTCGGACTGACGGCGATCCGCAGCAAGCTGCCCGCGGCGATCGCTGTCGGCATCGCTGCAGAGTTGCTCACGTTCACCACGCGTGCAGTGGCTGCGACGAACAGTGCGCAGCACGGTTGCGACCCGCAGTGCGGACGCTGCAAGGTCATGGCCGGCGCGCCAGCGCTGGCGGAGCTCCACTCGTGAGCGGTGCCGGCATTCCCCGTCTCAGGCTTGCCGGCATCTCGCGCCGCTACGGCGACATCCAGGCCAATGACGGCATCGACCTCACCATCATGCCGGGCCAGGTCCACGCACTGCTGGGCGAGAACGGTTCGGGCAAGAGCACGCTGTCCCGCATCATCTGCGGCATCACCCGCCCCGACGCGGGCGGCATCGAGTGGGACGGCCGCGCGGTGTCCTTCGCAAACGCGGCCGCCGCGCGCGAACTGGGCATCGGCATGGTGTTCCAGCATTTCGCGCTGTTCGAATCGCTGACCGTGGCCGAGAACATCCAGCTCGCGCTGCCGCGCGCTGCAGGCGGTGGCGCGCTCACGCAGCGCATCGAGGAAGTCTCGCGGCGCTACGGTCTGCCGCTGGATCCGCGCCAGCAGGTCGCGACGCTCTCGGCCGGCGAACGCCAGCGCGTGGAGATCGTGCGCTGCCTGCTGGGCGCGCCACGCCTGCTGGTGCTCGATGAGCCCACCTCCGTGCTCTCGCCCGCCGCGATCCAGTCGCTGTTCGAAACGCTGCGGCAGCTCGCGGGCGAAGGCGTGAGCATCCTGTTCATCAGCCACAAGCTCGATGAAGTGCGCGCGCTCTGCGGTCACGCCACCGTGCTGCGCGCGGGTCGGGTCACCGGCGAGGCCGATCCGCGAACCACCAGCTCCGCGGAGCTGCTGCGCATGATGCTGGGTGAGGATCCGGCCACCTGCCTGCTCACCCCGCGTGAGCCCGGCGCAGCGGTGTTCGAACTGCGGGGCTTCAGCCTGCCGGCCGACGATCCCTTCGGCACTTCGCTGCGCGATATCGACCTGCGGCTGCACGCGGGCGAGATCCTCGGTCTCGCCGGCATTTCCGGCAATGGCCAGCGGGAGCTGGTTGCCGCGCTGTCGGGCGAGCGGCGCGGCGGCAGTGGCAGCCTGCGCATCGTGGGCGAGGAGTGCGCGCAGCTTCCGGTGGCCGCGCGCCGCGCGCTGGGTTTTGCGCTGGTGCCGGAGGAACGGCTGGGTCGCGGCGCGGTGCCGGCAATGAGCCTGGCGGACAACACGCTGCTGACCGGCGCGCGACACGGCCTGGCAAAGGCTGGCTTCGTCGACAGCGCGGCCACGCGCGAACGCGCGCGCGGCATCATCGAACGCTGGGGGGTGCGCGGTGGCGGCCCGACCGCGCTGGCCGCGCAGCTCTCGGGCGGCAACCTGCAGAAATTCATCGTCGGGCGCGAGGTCGGCCTCTCGCCGCGGGTGCTGGTGGTCGCGCAACCGACCTGGGGCGTGGATGCCGGCGCCGCGCAGCAGATCCGGCAGCGCCTCCTCGATCTGCGCGACGCAGGCGGTGGCGTGCTGGTGATCTCGGAGGATCTGGACGAGCTGTTCCAGGTCTCGGACCGCATCGCGGTCATCAACCACGGGCGGATCTCCGCGGCGCAGCCCGCTGCGGCGACTTCCCTGCAGGGGCTCGGCGAGCTGATGTCGGCGGGGACCTTCACGCGTGGCTGAACTGCCGTTCCATATCGTGCGCAGGACCGCACCTTCGGCTGCTGCACGGGCTGGCGCGCCGTTGCTCGCTGCAGTCGCGATGGCACTAACGCTGATCGCCTGCTTCGCGGCGCTGCAGATGCCGCCGCTGCATGCGCTGTATGCGATCTTCATCCAGCCGCTGGCCTCGGCTTACGGCCTCGGCGAATGGCTGCTGAAGGCGACGCCGCTGATGCTCTGCGGGCTGGGTCTCAGCCTGGGCTTTCGCGCCAATGTCTGGAACATCGGCGCCGAGGGCCAGCTCACGATGGGCGCGATTGCCGGCGGCGGCGTGGCGCTGTACATCGCACCCGGACTTGGGCCGTGGGGCATGCCGGCGATGCTGCTCGCCGGCATGGCCGGCGGGATGCTCTGGGCGGCGATTCCGGCGCTGCTGCGCACGCGCTTCCACACCAGCGAGATCCTGACCAGCCTGATGCTGGTATACGTGGCACAGCTGCTGCTCGCCTGGCTGATGGTCGGTCGCTGGCAGGATCCGCAGGGCTTCAACTTCCCGCAGTCGCGCGCCTTCGACGAGGCGCTGATCCTGCCGCTGCTCGCCGACGGACAGCGCGCGACCGTGGCTCTGTACGGGGCGCTGGCGCTCGCGGTCGCCGCCTGGATCTTCATCCGCCACAGCTTTGCGGGCTACACCATGCTGGTCGCAGGCATGGCCCCAGCCGCCGCGCGCTACGCAGGCTTTTCCGAAAGCCGCAGCATCTGGTGGGGCATGCTGATTGGCGGGGCGACTGCCGGACTCGCCGGCATCGCCGAAATCGCCGGACCCATCGGCCGCCTGCAGCCTTCCATTTCGCCTGGCTATGGATTCGCGGCCATCATCGTGGCCTTCGTCGGACGCCTGCATCCGCTGGGCGTCGTGCTCGCGGCATTGCTGATGTCGCTGCTCTACCTGGGCGGCGAAGCGGCGCAGCTGGAACTCGGCCTGCCCGCCGCGGTGACCGGCGTGTTCCAGGGATTGCTGCTGTTCTATTTGCTGGCTGCGGATCACTTCGCCGGCCTGCGCCTGGTGCGCCGGCCGGCGCGCGCAATCGCATGAGCCTCGACTACTGCATCGCGCTGTGCACGGCGACCGTGGTCGCCGCAACTCCGCTGGTGTTCGCGGGCCTCGGGGAACTCGTGGCCGAACGCGCCGGTGTGCTGAACCTCGGAGTGGAAGGCATGATGTTGAGCGGTGCGCTGGCCGCCTTCGTGGCCAGCGTTACCGGTGGCGGCCTGCTGCTGGGGTTCCTCGCCGGCGCGCTCGCGGGCCTGGTGATGTCGCTGCTGTTCGGCCTGCTCACGCTGCGGCTCGGCACCAACCAGGTCGCGACCGGACTCGCGCTGACATTGTTCGGCGGCGGACTCTCCGCCTGTCTGGGTCGCGGCTATGCCGGACTGCCCGGCAAGGCGCTGCCACCGTTGCAACTGCCGCTGCTGTCGGACCTGCCGGTGCTGGGGCCGCTGCTGTTCCGCTACGACGCCGCCGTATACGGCTCGCTGCTGCTGGTGGCGGGCGTGTCGTGGGTACTGTTCCGCACGCGCCTGGGCCTGGTGCTGCGCGCGGTGGGCGAATCGCCGCAGGTCGCCGATGCGCTGGGCCATCCGGTCACCGCGCTGCGCTGGGGCGCGGTCGCATTCGGCGGCATGCTGGCCGGCCTCGGTGGCGCCTACCTGTCCACCGCGGTCACGCCGATGTGGGCCGAGGGCATCAGCGCGGGTCGCGGCTGGATCGCGCTGGCACTGGTGGTGTTCGCGATCTGGAAACCCTGGCGCGTGCTGTTCGGCGCCTGGCTGTTCGGCGGCATGACGGTGCTGCAGCTGCATGCACAGGCACTGGGCATCGCCGTGCCCGGCGAGTTCCTGTCGATGCTGCCGTATCTGGCGACCATCCTCGTGCTGGTGCTGATCTGCCGCAATCCGCGCCTGCTGCGCCTGAACCAGCCGGCCGCGCTCGGCCGTGTGTTCCAGCGGGAGCGCTGAGCATGAGCAGCTACGTGCTCGACTGGCTGGCGCTCGCCGGCCGCTGGATCCACCTGATCACGGGCATCGCCTGGATCGGTTCGTCGTTCTACTTCGTCTGGCTGGACGATCATCTGCACAAACCCGCGAGGCCCGAAGACGCAGAACGCGGCGTCGGCGGCGAGCTGTGGTCGGTGCACGGCGGCGGCTTCTACCACGCGCAGAAATACAAGCTGGCCCCGCCGCAGCTGCCGGGGACGCTGCACTGGTTCTACTGGGAAGCCTATTCGACGCTGCTGTCGGGCATCTTCCTGCTGGGCCTGCTGTACTACGGCCAGGCTTCCGTCTACCTGATCGATCCGCAGGTGGCCGCGCTTACACCGCCGGCCGCGATTGCAATCGGCATCGCCTTTCTCATCGGCGGCTGGCTGGTGTACGACGGACTGTGCCGCACGGCGCTGGCACGACGTCCGCTTGCGCTCGCGGCAGTGGTCGCGCTGCTGCTCTCCGTGGCAGCCTGGGGCCTGTGCCAGCTGTTCAGCGGTCGCGGCGCCTTCATCCATTTCGGCGCGATGCTCGGCACCATCATGGTGGCGAACGTGTTCTTCGTCATCATCCCGGGCCAGCGGCGCACGGTGCGGGCCTTGAGCGAAGGCAAGGAACCGAACCCGCTCGATGGCCAGCGGGGCAAGCTGCGCTCGGTGCACAACACCTATTTCACGCTGCCGGTGTTGTTCACGATGATCAGCAACCACTACGCGATGACCTTCGGCGCAAAGTGGAACTGGCTGGTGCTGATCGCGCTCTGCGCCGGTGGCGCGCTGATTCGCGCATGGTTCGTCGCGCGGCATTTCGCGGAGAGTCGCGGCGGACGCACGCCACCGTGGACGCTGCTCGCAGGGCTGACGCTGCTCATCGCGACGGCGGTGGCGCTGGCACCGCAGCCGCGTGCCACGGCTACGCCCGCGCCGGCATCCACCGCTGGCGCCACAATTGTCGCGGCACCGGTGACCGGTTATGCGCGCATCCAGCAGATACTCGATGCACGCTGCGTAACCTGCCACGCCACGAAACCGGCCTTCCCGGGCTTCCCGACACCGCCCAAGGGTCTGGTCCTGGAAACCGAAGAACAGCTGCGCGCCAAGCTGCCGCTGATCGCAACCCAGGTCTCCACCCGGGTGATGCCCATCGGCAATCTCACCAGCATGACGGATGCGGAACGCACCGAACTGCTCGACTGGATAAGTCATGGCGCCCCCCACTGATCCGCCGCGCCGCGCCTGGCGTGCCTCGCTGTTGCGCTTCGTCGCCGACCCCGGCGCGCAGGACGCCGGCTACGAATATTTTCCCGACGGGCTGCTGCTGGTCGACGCCGGCCGCGTCGCCGCGTTTGGCCCGGCCGAGACACTGCTGCGCGAGTTGTCCACGGAAATTCCGGTGATCGACCGGCGCGACTGCCTGCTGCTGCCCGGCTTCATCGACACGCATATCCACTTCCCGCAGGTCGACGTGATCGGCTCCGGCGGACGCATGCTGCTGGACTGGCTGGAAACCCATACCTTTCCCGCCGAGCGGCGTTATGAAGATACGGCCTATGCCGCCGCCGCCGCAGAGGTCTTCCTCGACGAACTGCTGGGCAACGGCACCACCACGGCGATGGTCTACTGCACGGTGCACGAGGGCGCGACCGAAGCCTTCTTCGCTGCCGCGCAACGCCGCGGCCTGCGCATGATCGCCGGCAAGGTGCTGATGGACCGCAACTGCCCGGAGTACCTGCGAGACCCACCAGGCGGCGGGCTCGATGCAACGCGGCGACTGATCGCGCGCTGGCATGGCACGGACCGGCTTTGCTATGCGGTGACGCCGCGCTTTGCAGCAAGCTCCAGCGAACCGCAGCTCGCCGGCGCGGGCGACATCGTGCGCGAAACCCCCGGGCTCTTCATGCAGACGCACCTGGCCGAGAATCACGCGGAGATCGCCTGGACCAGGGAGCTGTTCCCGGATGCGCGCAGCTACCTGGACGTCTACGACCGCTACGGCCTGGTGCGCGAACGCGCCGTGTTCGCACACTGCATCCACATGGAACACGCGGACCGGCGACGCATGGCCGAGGCCGGCGCAGCGGCAGCGTTCTGCCCCACCTCGAACCTGTCGCTGGGCAGCGGCCTGTTCGACATCGCGGCCACCGATGCCGCCGGCCTGCCATTTTCGATCGCCACCGACGTCGGCGGTGGCACCAGCTTCAGCCAGTTCCGCTCGATGGACGAGGCGGGCAAGATCGCGATGCTGCAGGGCCAGTATCTTTCGCCGCTGCGGGCCTTCTATCTTGCGACGCTGGGCGCCGCGCGCTGCCTGGGGCTTGCGGCGACCATCGGCTCGCTGGCCACCGGCAGCGAGGCCGATTTCATCGTCGTCGACCCGCAGGCGATTCCGCTGCTGGCGCGGCGGCGCTCGCAGTCCACCACGCTCACGGAACTGCTGCGCCTGATCCTCACGCTGGGCGATGATCGCCTGATCCGCACGACCTGCAGCCTGGGGGTTCCCGTCCATGGCCACGCCTGACTATCCGCGCGACCTCGTCGGCTACGGACACACGCCGCCGCACGCTGCCTGGCCCGGCGGCGCGCGCATCGCCGTGCAGTTCGTGCTCAACCACGAGGAAGGCGGCGAGAACTGCGTACTCGACGGCGATGCCGCCTCCGAAACCTTCCTCTCCGAAATCATCGGCGCCCAGCCCTTCCCCATGCGGCACATGAGCATGGAGTCGCTCTATGAATACGGCTCGCGCGCCGGACTGTGGCGAATCCTGCGGCTGTTCGAGTCGCGGCGCCTGCCGCTGACCATCTTCGGTGTATCGAGCGCATTGCGGCGCCATGCGGAGGCAGTGGCCGCCTACCGCGATCTGGGGCATGAGATCGCCTGCCATGGACTGCGCTGGATCAGCTACCAGCTGGTGGACGAGGCCACCGAGCGGGCGCATCTGGCCGAGGCGGTGGCCGTGATGCGCGAAGTCACCGGCAGCGCGCCCCTGGGCTGGTACACCGGCCGCGACAGCCCCAATACGCGGCGGCTGGTGGTGGAACACGGCGGCTTCCTCTACGACGCGGATTCCTACGCCGATGACCTGCCTTACTGGACGCGCGTGGCCACCGGCGGTGGCATCGTCCCGCACCTGGTCGTGCCCTACACGCTGGACAGCAATGACATGCGCTTCGCGGCCGCGCAGGGCTTCAACTCCGGCACGCAGTTCTTCGACTATCTGCGCGATGCCTTCGATGCGTTATACAAGGAGGGCGATCCCGCAGGACTCGACCGCCCGAAGATGCTCTCCATCGGACTGCATGCGCGCATCGTCGGCCGGCCGGCGCGCATCATCGCGCTGCAGCGCTTCCTCGATCATGTGCAGGGCCATGACAAGGTGTGGATCTGCCGGCGCGTGGACATCGCGCGGCACGGGATCGCCCACCACCCGCCCGGCCAGGTGCCGCTGCCGACATGATCACGCTTGCACAGCTCAATGCGCTGCCGGCGACGGAGTTCGCCGCAACGCTCGGCGGCATCTTCGAACACTCGCCATGGGTGGCCGAGGGCGCAGCGACCGGCCGGCCGTTCGCGCACATCGCGGCGCTGCATCGCGCGATGTGCGCCGTGGTCGATGCCGCCGGCGACGCCGCACAGCTGCAGCTGATCCGCGCGCATCCCGAGCTTGCGAGCCGCGCCGCGATTGCCGGCGATCTCACCGATGCCTCCAACCGCGAGCAGGGTGGCGCGGGGCTGAAGTCGCTCACGCGCGAACAATACGAACGACTGACGCAGCTCAACCGTGACTACGGCTCGCGCTTCGGCTTTCCCTTCATTCTCGCAGTAAAGGGCCACGATCCACACAGCATCATCGCTGCGCTGGCGGCGCGCATCGCGCACGAGCCGGAGCAGGAGCAACGCACCGCGCTCGAACAGATCGCGCGCATCGCGCGCTTCCGTCTCGAGGAACTGGTGGCGGACGACACGGGCAACGAAATCCTCAGCCGTTCGGACGAGCTGGCGCAGTACTCCGACCAGCCCGATGGCCTCACCTGCGCCTACCTCACGCCGGCACACCAGGCCACCGCGAAAC
>JAATEY010000057.1 GCA_015655465.1 Gammaproteobacteria bacterium
CGGAAGCTGCTCATCCGCCGGCCACCGGCGGGATGAACACCACGGTGTCGCCGGCCTTCAGCGGCTGCGACCAGTCGCTGAATTCGGCATTCACCGCCACCTTCAGATGCTCGGGCGTCAATGTGAAATGGTGGCGGGCGGTGAGCTCCGCGAACAGTTCGCGTGCCGTGGCGGCGCGGGTGGATACAGACTCGTCGCGGCGTCCGGCCTGTTCGCGCAGCAGTGCGAAATACTGCACGCGCAACTCGCGCGGTGCGGCGCCGCTGTCGTTGCCGTCTACCTGTGCGAGCGCTGCGGCCAGTTCCTGCGGGGTGTTCACGTTGTCCAGTGCCTTGACGTTGGGCTGATCGAGCAGCAGCGTATCGGAATTGATCAGCAGCTTGCGCGGGCAGTTGCGGCCCGTGGCCAGGAACTGCGCCAGCGCTGCGGCGGCTGCGGGTTCGTAGATGGCGCACAGCGGTTCGGGCAGGCCGTCGTGCTGGCTGCGGAAGGCGGTCGCCATGCGCGCGGGGTCGCGCCGCGCGATCAGGTGCTGCAGTGTGGCGATGTCGAGCCAGGGCAGGTCGCAGGCCAGCACCAGCCACGCGGCCTCCGGGTGCGCCAGCTGCGCGGCGCGGATTCCTGCGGCCGGACCTTCGGTACCATCTGCCACGTCGACGATCTGCGCAAACCGGGCGCGCAACGGGTCGCCCGTCTGATCCGGGCGCACCGATACGAAGGCGCGCGCGACGAGTTTTTCCAGCAGGCCGAACGCACGCGCAAGCTGTGCGCGCCCGTGATATTCCAGCGCGGCCTTGTCCTGCCCCATGCGACTGCTGCGGCCGCCCGCCAGCACCAGGCCATACAACGCCGCTGTCATGTGCGCTTGTCGCGGTGATAGTCGCGCTTGCCGCCGGTCTTGTGCAGCAGGCGCACAGGGCCGATTTCCATCTCGTGCGACAGCGCCTTGCACATGTCGTAGATGGTCAGCGCAGCGACACTGGCGCCGGTGAGTGCTTCCATTTCCACGCCGGTGGTGTGGGTGACGGCCACCACGCACTGCACCCGCAGCCCACCGCGGCAGGTGTCGACGGTGATCCTGATGCTCTGCAGCGGCAGGGGATGACAGAACGGAATCAGCTCGTGGGTGCGCTTGGCGGCCAGCACTCCGGCGATGATCGCGGTGTCGAACACCGGGCCTTTCTTCGTGCGATGCCCGGTGCGCCTGAGTTCCCGGGCCACCGCTGCGGGCAGACGCACCATGGCTTCGGCGCTGGCCTCGCGACGGGTGATGGCCTTGTCGCCCACGTCCACCATGGTGGGACGGTTGGCGGCATCGAGATGGGTAAGTTTCGGACTGCGCCTGGCCATGGAAATCAGCCGCCGATGTAGTTCATTTCGACTTTCGGGCCGGTGCCGGTCTTCGCACGCAGCAGGACTCGCTGTTCGCTGTAGCGGTCGGTGCGCTGCGTCCATGTGTTGCGGATGATGCGAATCAGTTCCTCGTCACCCACGCCCGCGCGCAGCGGCGAACGCAGGTCCGTGCCGGTCTGGGCGAACAGGCAGGTGTAGAAGGAACCATCCGACGACAGCCGCCCCCGCGAGCAGGCGCCGCAGAAAGGCTGCGTGACCGAGGAGATGAAGCCGACTTCCCCCTGGCCGTCGTCGAAGGCGTAGCGGCGTGCCACTTCTCCAGCGTAGTCCGCATTCACGGCGCGCAGCGGCCAGCGCTCGTGGATGCGCGCCTGCAGGTCGCGCGATGGCACCACCAGCTGCTCGCGCCAGTCGTTGCGGTTGCCGACGTCCATGTATTCGATGAAGCGCACGGTGACGCCGGTGCCGCGGAAATGTTCCACCAGCGGCAGCACACCGTCTTCGTTGGTGCCGCGCTGGATCACCGCATTGATCTTGATGGGCCCGAGGCCCGCATCCTGCGCATGCTGGATTCCATCGAGCACTTCGCTGACGCGACCGAAGCCACCGTTCATGCGCGCGAAGGTGTCCTGATCGAGACTGTCGAGGCTGACCGTCACGCGGCCGAGTCCCGCAGCCTTGAGCTCGTAGGCGTGCTTGGCAAGCAGCACGCCGTTGGTGGTGATGGCGATGTCTTCCACGCCCGGAATGGCATTCAGGTCGGCGATGAGGTCGGGCAGGTTCACGCGCAGCAGCGGCTCGCCGCCGGTGATGCGCAGCTTGCGCACACCCATCGGCACGAACAGCCGCGTCAGGCGCAGGATTTCCTCGAACGACAGGCGCTCGGCGGTCTTCATGAACGCGTAGTGTTCATGAAAGCGCTCGCGCGGCATGCAGTACGGACAGCGGAAATTGCAGCGGTCCATCACCGAGATGCGCAGATCGCGCAGCGGCCGGTTCAACCGGTCGAGCGGGCTGCGATCCAGCGAGGCGACGTTATCCATGGTTACCAACGGTACAGCCGGGTTACGAACCCCTTGGGGTAAGTATTGGGGCCGGGTGGCAATTCTACAAACCCCTGGGTGCCGGCGAGCGCGGCAAAGTCGCCTGAACCGTTGAAACTGACGATCCGTGCCCACGGTCGGCCCCATTCGTCGGTTTCGATTGTCACTGGCAGGAACCCGGTCAGTGCCGTATCCAGCGTTGCCGGTGCCGCCAGCGCAATCTTTTCGCCTGCCGGAGGGTCGCGCATACCCATGGCCACGCTGACGGCGGGCATGACATAACGGGCCAGGCACACCAGCGTGGACACCGGATTTCCCGGCAGCGCAAACACTGCATTGCCGGTCGGGGCCATGCCGAACCAGAACGGCTTGCCCGGTCGTTGCGCCACTTTGTGGAATACCTGCTTTACTCCACAGGACGCAAGCGCCGCCGGCACCAGGTCGAACTTGCCCATGGAAACGCCGCCAGTAAGGATCAGCACCTCGTAGCTTTGCAGGTGCTCTTTCAGGCGCGCGTGCAGGATTCCTGCATCATCCGGCAGGTGGTCGTCGGCAACGCGCAGATAGCCGCGGCGGCGCAGTGCCGCCACGAGACCATAGGCATTGGAACGGCGCAGTTGCCAGGGTTCGACCGGTTCGCCTGGTTCGATCAGCTCATTGCCGGTGGAGATCACCATGAATGCGGGTTGCTGGCTGACTCGCAACCGCGCCATGCCGGCGCCTGCAGCGGCGGCAATATCCGGTGCCTCCAGTCGCGCGCCGGATCGCAGCAGCAGCGAACCCTGTTTCATGTCGCTGGCGCGCACATGCACAAACTGGCCGGCGGTGACGGTGAGATCCGGCGCGAGCTCGGCGACGCCATCCGTGACCCGGATTTTTTCCACCGGCACTATGGCATCGCACCCGGCCGGCAGCATGGCACCGGTCATGATCTCGATACAGTGACGTGGGGAGACAAGCTCGAGGGGCCGGTCGCCGGCCGCCTGCGTTGCCTGGATCCGGAATTGCCGCTGGCCACCGGCAAAGCTCGCGGCGCACAGCGCGATGCCGTCCATGGACACCCGGTCAAACGGCGGTTGATCGCGCTCGGTATAGACGTTTTCGCGCAGCACCCCGCCGGCACATTGGCCGACCGGCAGGGACTCGATGGGCAGACAGGGCAGGTGACGGGCGATCTGCTGTTCCGCCTCCGCAGGCGTCAGCATGGCGCCCGCCTATTTCGCTTTCGGGGCGTCACACTTGTCGGTCTTGCCCTCCTGGAAGCACTGGAAAGCACGCACCTGCGTATTGAAGCGGCCGGTAAATTCCTGCGCCACGTCCACGGCGGCATCATTCTTCTTCTCGTAGCTCTCCATGAACTGCTTCTTCAGCTCATCGTCCCCCTTGGGGTACTTCGCCAGCTGAGCTTCATGCTCGGCCTTGACACATGCCAGATAGGTGGTGGTGGCCTCGTTGTACTGCTTGAACAGTTTCGAGGCCGCGACCATTTCCTCTTTCTTGGCGGTCTTGCCATCGGGAATTTTCCTCGGTGCCTCGGGCGGTTTGCAGTCCGCAGCCCAGGCTGTGGAGGACAGTGCGGCGGCCAGGATCAGCACGCAGGAGAACTTTTTCATGATTTAACCCCATATAGCCCGGTAATCCGGGTCGCTAAACCACAATACTACTGACTCTGCCGCGGGCGTGCCATCATTCGCCTCTTCGGCAGGCGCCCGTAGCTCAGTTGGATAGAGTAGCTGGCTTCGAACCAGTTGGTCGGGAGTTCGAATCTCTCCGGGCGCGCCAATCCTGGTTGTCATGGCATCGGTCATGGCGCCCGGTTGCGGACGGCATGTGCTTTGCACGATCCTAGGCTGAAACGACACGCCAGTGTTGTCCCTGACCCAGGCAAGCGGGAGAAAACATGTCCAAATCCGGCCGCCGGCCACGCTCACAGCGTCGTCGAAATCTCGGTATCGCCATTTCGGGACTTGCGGCGCCGTCGCTGCTGCTGGCGCCCTGGGCAAGGGTCGCCGCGCAGGAGGCCGAACTGCTTGAAGAGGTGACGGTCACGGCAACCCGGCGCGCCGAAGGGGTGCAGGATGTGCCCATCAATATTACGGCGTTGAATGGCAATGCACTGGAGGCGCAGGGAATTTCCTCGCTGGCCGAAATCATGCGCGATGTGCCGGGCTTCTTTGTCGTCAACCAGGGAGCCAGAACGGCGAACCGGGTGGTTGCCCGCGGTCTCAATGCTTCGCCGGTCACGGCCCCCGATACCATGGGCAACAATGCCGGCGGCACCGTCTCCACTTACCTGGGCGAGATTCCGCTGTATGTGGACCTCGAGGTGTCCGACCTGGAACGGGTGGAGGTGCTGCTGGGGCCACAGGGCACGCTGTACGGCGCCGGAACGATGGGAGGTGCTGTCCGGTACATACCCCGCCGCCCCAGCCTGGGAGATACATCACTTTCACTGAATGGCAGCACTTTCGGTCTCGCCCACAGCGACGGAATCGGTGCCAGGGCCGGCTTCGTATTCAACCTGCCGGTCAGCGATTCCCTCGCAGCCCGCGCGGTCCTCAATTACACGGATGATCCGGGCTTCATCGATTACGACTACGTCGTGCGCGAGGCGGGCGTTTCAACTCCGCAGCCGGATTTCAACAACCCCTCTGCCGTCGCCGCGAACCTGCGCCGCGTCAAGGATGCCGATGACATGCAGTTGTGGTCGGGCCGGGTGGGTCTGCGCTGGCAACCCTCCGCAGCCATCGATGCGAATCTTACCTACTACTTCCAGAAGCAGGACTCCGGCGCGCGCACGATCAACCATCTCGACGCCATGGGCACCGACCGCTATACATCTGCAAACAGGTATCTGGAGCCAAACGCGCGCAGGAACCAGCTTGCGGCGCTGGAGGTCGAGGCGGACCTCGGATTCGCAGCGCTGACTTCGGCGACAGGCGTGTCCTGGTATGACGAAAAGGGGCGGCGTGACCAGACCGACCTGCTGATCACGCTCGATTTCGGTTACGAACTCTTTCCATCCTTCTCGGCGTTTACGCTGGAGAAGCAGAAGGACCGGAACTTCAGCCAGGAGCTGCGGCTGGTATCGAAGGTGGATGGTCCCATCGACTGGATCGTCGGCGGCTTCTTCAATCATGCGAAGACGGTGGGTTCGAGCAAGGAATTCACGCCCGGCTTCGACCAGTTCGCGGTGGACAATTTCGACGGAGTGGGGTTGCGCCCGGATTCGCTGGAATATTACTCGGCGGGCAGGAGGAAGCTCGATGAACTCGCCGTCTTTGGCGAGCTGACCTGGCACATCACGGATCGCTGGCAGGTCACCGCCGGCGGTCGCTGGTACCACTACAATCTCCACACGCACGACGCCGTTGATTTTCCGCTGTACAACACGGTGTTCGATGGCGCGGACCCCGACGCGATTTCGCTGGAATTCGAGCCTGGTGGCCAGAAGGACAGCGGCACGCTGTGGAAATTCAACACCTCATTCGATTTCACCGACGACGTGCTGGGGTACTTCACGGTCAGTGAGGGTTATCGCATTGGCAACTCCAACGGCTTGGCGCTCTGTACCGGCGAGGAACAGGGGCAGGCCCAATGTGCATTGCCCAATGAATACCAATACTTTCCGGACAGCACGGTGAACTACGAGGTGGGGCTGCGCAGCCAGTGGTTCGGGAAGCGCCTGACCGTCAATGCAGCCGCCTATTACGTCGACTGGAAGAATCCGCAGCTTGCCGCGGCGACGCAGGGCGCCGCCCTGCCGATCACGATCAACGGTGCCGGCGCCGAGAGCCAGGGCATCGAAATCAATTTCGATGCCTGGCTCACCGACCGGTTGCGGCTGTCGGGAAACTACGCGCATGTGCAGGCGGAGCTCACCAGGCTCGCGCCGGATCTCATCTCGACAGTGCCTGCCTCGGGCGGTTTCTCGCCCCTGCTGATCGATGGCGAGCGCGGCGATCGCCTGCCTGGTTCGCCCCGGAACCAGGGCACCATCAATCTGCGCTATGAAATGCCGGTCGCCCACGGCTGGACGGCTGGCTTCAACTATGGCGTGTCGGGCATCAGCAATGTGCTCACGCGAACCGGCAACAGGGGCAATGGCGAGGCGCTGCCCGGGTTCACGGTCAGCAATGCAGCAATTGATCTCAAGGCAGATGCCTGGACCGTCACGCTGTATGCGGACAATCTCTTCGACAAGTATGCCGCGACCGGCGTGCGGCAGAGCAGGGCCTATCTGCAGACGGTGCCGGACATTGACGAGAACCCCGTGCCACTGCGCTACTACTACAAGGACGTGCTGCGGCCCCGCGAAGTCGGTTTGAGGTTTCATTACGACTTCAACTTCTGACGAAGCGCTGCTGCGTGAGGCGCGCCGCGCATTTGCGGCGCGCGACTTCCGGGCCGCGCATCGCGCCTGTCTGGAAATACTTGCCGGCGACCGGCAGGCCGCAGAGCCGTATTTCCTGCTCGGGATGATTGCCGGCGAGCACGGGAATATCGCCCGCGCAGCGCAGCTGGTGGCACAGGCTACCGGGCTCGATCCCCGGCGCGCTGCCTGGCATGCGCAGCTGGGACGGCTGCGACTCGCGCAGCACGACCCGCAGGGCGCGCTGGTTGCAGCCCGTTGCGGCGTGGCCTTGCAGCCAGACGATGCGCCGACGCTTGATACATTGGGTGTGGTGCTGAGCCGCGCTGGTGCACTCGACGAGGCAGTTGCACCATTTCGGCAGGCCGTGGCGCGCGATCCGCGAACGCCGGTGTACTGGTACAACCTTGGTGCCGCGGAGCAATTCGTCGGACGACTTGCCGAGGCGGCCGCTGCCTATCGCCAGGCGCTGCTGCTCGACCCCGGCTTCTTCAAGGCGCTGTCTGCCCTCTCGGAGATGGATACAGTGGCGCTTGTTGCGGAGGAGAGCCTGGCGATAGAAGCCGCTTTGGCGCGTGACGATCTGACGCCGGATGACGAACTGCGACTGTGTCACGCGCTTGCCCGCCTGCACGAGCGTGCCCGGCGTCCGGCCGCTGCCATGCTGGCGCTGGCGCGCGGCAAGCGGCGCAAGCGGGCTTCGCTCGATCGGCGGCCGGATGAGGACGGCGCCCTGTTCGAAGCCGTGGTGCGCACCTGCACCGCAGGGTTCTGCCAGGCAGGAGGAGGTTTCGATTCTGCCGAGCCGCTGTTCATCGTCGGCATGCCGCGCAGTGGCACCACGCTGGTGGAGCGCATCGTCTCCAGCCATCCGGACGTCACTTCGGCGGGTGAGTTGATGAACTTCTCCCTGGTGGTGAAGCGTGCTGCTGCAACGCCCTCCAACCGGGTGCTCGATACCACAACCATCGAGGCGGCCGCGGGCCTGGACTTCGCGGAGGTTGGTCGCGCGTATCTGGAGAGTACCCGTCCGCAAACGGGCGGCACGCGTCACTTCATCGACAAGATGCCCCTCAACTTCCTGTATGCCGGCCTGATCCATCGCGCGTTGCCGCGTGCGCGCATCGTCTGCGTGAAGCGCGGCGCGGCGGACACCTGTCTCAGCAACTACCGGCAGCTGTTTGCGACGGGTTTTTCCTACTACGATTACGCCTACGATCTGGTCGATACGGCGCGCTATGTCGCCGGATTCGAGCGCCTGACGCAGCACTGGAGCCGGGTGCTGGGCGATGCGTGGCTCGAGGTGCGTTATGAAGACGTGGTGGCGGATCTCGAAGGTCAGGCACGACGACTGCTGGCGTTCTGCGGGCTGAGCTGGGACGCGGCTTGCGTGGACTTCCAGCACAATGCCTCGCCCGTGGCCACCGCCAGTTCGGTGCAGGTGCGCAGCCCGCTCTACGCGACGTCGATTGGTCGCTGGCAGCAGTATCGACCGCAGCTCGATCCGGCACTGACCCTGCTCGCGGAGCATGGCATCCCGCTGGAGTGAAGACACGCATGACCGCGCTGGAAGTGCTGCTGGACCGGCTGAATCTGCATCGCGCCGACCGCTCCGTGCTCACGGATGTATCGTGGCGTGTCGGCGCCGGCGAGCGCTGGCTGGTGGTGGGCGCCAGTGGTGCGGGCAAGACCCAGTTGCTGAAGATCGTCGCGGGCGATGTGTGGCCGGATGAGGCGCCATTGCCGCCGCGCCGCTATCTTGCCAGCGGCCAGTGGCACGACCAGCCGGCCGATATCCGGGACGAGATCGCGTGGCTCGGTCCGGAGCGCCAGGACCGCTACGAACGCTATGGCTGGAATTACGCAGCACTGGAAGTGGTGGGCACGGGGCTGCATCGCACCGACATCCCGCTCAACCTGCTGACTACAACGCAGCGTGAGTCCTGCATGACGTTGTTGCGTGCTGCCGGGATTGCGCGGCTGGCGAAGCGACGCTTCCTGACACTGTCATATGGCGAGCGGCGCCTGGTGCTGCTGGCGCGTGTGCTGGCCTGGCGCGCTGCCGTGCTCATTCTTGACGAGGTGGCGACCGGGCTGGATGCGCTGAATCGTCAGCGTCTCTATCGCCTGTTGCGCAGCAGGCGCCTGCGGGGCACGGCATGGATCTGTTCGGCGCATCGCGACGAGGACATTCCTCCTGGTGCGACGCACCTGCTGTGGCTGGAGGCCGGGAGCGTGCGTTTCGCCGGTGTCTTGACGCGCCCGCGACTGCGTGAGGCACTCTCTGCGGTGCGGGTGGAA
>JAATEY010000106.1 GCA_015655465.1 Gammaproteobacteria bacterium
CTCGTCCGCCGCCAGCTCGCGCAGCTGCGACAGCGACGAATAGCCGGTGCCGAAATCATCGATCGAGAAACGCACCCCGGCCACGCGCAGCAATTCCATGTTCCTGCGCGCAGCCGCCGGTTCGTGCATGAGCACGCTCTCGGTGATCTCCAGCGTCAGTGAACCGGCGGCAATCCTGACCTCGCGCAGCGCCTCGAGGATGTGCTGCAACAGATTGGTGTCCAGGATATCGGCTGCCGAGAGATTGACCGCGACTTGCAGCGGATAGCCATCGCGATGCCAGCGGGCCAGCTGCGCCAGCGCGGAACGCAGCACCCAGCGCGTCAAGCTGGCCGAAGCGCCGGTGTGCTCCGCAATGGGAACGAACTCTGCCGGCGACACCAGGCCGAACACCGGGTGCTTCCACCGCACCAGCGCCTCGACGCCGTCGATGCGGCGATCCGAAAGGCGCGTCTTCGGCTGGAAGTGCAGGAAGAGCTGGTCGCTGGCCAGCGCCAGCGGCAGGTCGGCGCCCAGCTTCAGGCGGCGGCGCTGCGCTTCATCATTGGATACGGCGAAGCTTGCGATGCCGGTGCGCTGCAGGATGGCGGCTTCGATCGCCGCATGTGCACAACGCAGCGCTTCCGTTGCGGTAGCGCCATCCCGGGGCGCGAGCGCCACGCCCAGCACGACAGCAGCCTGCAGCGTAATGCCTGCGGTGGTGAATGCCGCGCTCGACTGCTCCCTGAGCTGCTGTGCCAGTACCGTCGCATCCGCATCTTCCGGCAATTCAATGGCGACAGCGAAGGCAGCGTTGTCGAGCCGCGCCACGAGTCCCCGCGCGTCGTTCCATGTCGTGAGCTGCTGCGCCAGGTGGCCGACCAGACGCTCGGCTATGTCGAAGCCCAGCGTGGCGGAGATTTCCTGCAGGTTCGTGACCACCAGCTGGATGACGGCGATCCGCGGCTTGCCTGGCGCCTGCAATCGCTGTGTCAGCCATTCCTCGAGCTGCGTGCGATTCGGCAGGCCGGTGGCCGAATCGTGCCGCGCCACATGCAGCAGTTCGGATTCGCGCTCCGCAATGCCGCTCTGCATGCTGTTGAAGGATTCCGCCAGATGCGCCAGTTCGCGGCCGCCAGATGCCTCGACGCGCTGCGAGTAATCGCCGGCGGCCACGCGGGCGGCGCCAGCTGCCAGCCTTTGCACGGGACGCGCCGTGCTGCGGCCGATATAGATGCCTGCGATCACTGCGGCCGCCAGTGTGAAACCGATCATCCATCCGAAGGTCTTCGCCAGCCCGACAAATGGTTCCAGAACATCGCTCATGGGCTTCAGCAGCGCGATGTCGAGATCGGGCTCCCTGGAAAGGTGCGTGGCAGTGGCCAGATATTCCTCGCCGCCGATCTTCACCACGTCGGGCGAACTGGACAGGGGAGCCACGATCATGCCATCTGCAGACTGCAGCTCGGGAAGGGTGCCGGCTGCCAGATGCGGTTTGCCATCGGTCGTCGTAAGAAATGCCACCTGCACGCCTTCGCCTACCAGTCGCTGCACTTCGCCGGCGAGCCGGCGGTCAACCGCGAACCCCAGCACCACCTGGCCGATTTCATCCGGAGCCAGCACTGGTGCGATGAATACCTGGTAGACACCCGTTGCCGACATGACGAATTGTGCACCGGTGGAACTGCGCTGGCGTCCCCGGTTCAGCGCCGCAATGAATTCGGGACCGACATCCGCCGTTCCCTCACCATGCGCGAGCAGGTTGCCTTCCAGATCCAGGGCCAGCGTCAGATCGGCGCCGATGCGCCCGGCGTGATTGCCCAGCGCAGAGGCCAGCGTCGGCTTGTCCCCGGTGAAGGCCTTGAGAAAACCGTAGTCCCTGACCAGCACCGGTACCGCATTGGCCAGCAGCCGTTCGCGGTTGGCGAGCATCTTCGTGGCGTTCGTGGCACCAAGCAGCAGCTGCTGATCGGCATGGTTGCGCTCGTTGGACTTGGTAATCGCCAACGCCGTGAACAGCGTCACGGTCTGGGCGCCGACCACCAGGGCAATCAGCAGGATGAGAAGTCGATTACGAAAGCTCAGCATGGTGTGCGCTTCAATGAGGTCCTTGATCCTAGTTACTTAACGCCAGGGGCGCGATCTGCAGAACCCGAAAATGCGACTTCTATTCCACGCCGCAAGCCTGCTTTTCGCGTCGACAGCACTTGCTGCGCCGCTCGAACTGCGCGTTGTGGGCGTCGATGGCAAGGGCATTGCTGGCACGGTCGTGGTGCTGCGCAGCACGGATCCCGCGCGGTCCATAGCCAGGCCGGTGGAGGCGCAGATCGACCAGGTCGACCGGCAGTTCGTGCCGCATGTGCTGATAGTGCCCACGGGCTCGAAGATCAGCTTTCCGAACAGCGACTCCGTGAGCCACCAGGTCTATTCGTTTTCTCCCACGAAGCGGTTTGACCTGCCGCTGTATCGCGGCACCCAGCATCCACCAGTCAGGGAGTTCGAACGCGCGGGCGTGGTGACGCTGGGCTGCAACATCCACGACAACATGCGCGCCTATGTGTTCGTCGTGGACGCGCAGTATTTCGGTCGCACCGATGCCAATGGCGCGTGGAAGGTGCCGGATGTGCAGCCCGGCACGTACACCGTGCAGGTCTGGCACCCGAAATCGCGCGAAGCACGACCCGTGATCGAGCAGCAGCTCAGGATCCCGGCTGCAGAGCCGCAGCTCGTGCTGCGCCTCGCCACGGAATTGCGCCTGCGCGCCGAGTCACAAGTTCCTGCCAACTGGGATGCCTACTGACATGAAATCACTGGTGGCTGTCCTGCTCGCCGTATTGCTTGCGCCCTGCGCGCGCGCCGAGGTGGAAGCAAGCCTGGATCTGCGTCTGGTTGATTCAAACGGTCGCAACTCCTTTCTCGATGGCGGCCTTGGCAAGCTGCGCTTCGACACGGATGACGATGGCGTGCAGCTCGGCCGCGCGCGTCTGGCATGGCGCGGCTCGCCAGGTGGCAACTGGCATGCCAATGTGGATGTTTCGGCATGGAGCCTGGACGATCACAACGCCATCGACGTAACCGAAGCCTGGCTGGAGTGGCGCCCGGTGCCAACCTCGCCGTGGCGCTCAAACCTGAAGATCGGCGCCTTCTATCCGCCCATTTCGCTGGAGCACCGCGCCTCCGGCTGGACCAACCCCTACACCATCAGCAGCTCGGCGCTGAACACCTGGGTGGGCGAAGAACTGCGCACCATCGGCGTTGCCTACGAACTTGAACATCGGGGCATTGCCGACGGCGGACAATGGGATTTCGGCGCGCAGGCTGCGGTGTTCGGCTGGAACGATCCGGCTGGAGTGATTCTCGCCTTCCGCGGCTTCTCGCTGAATGACCGGCAGACACCATTGTTCGGACGCATCGGCACCTACGCCTATGGCTATCGGGAACAGCGCGTGCTGTTCTCCGAAATCGACAACCGGCCTGGCTATCATGTGGGCGCATACGCCAAACATGACAGCGGACTCGAGCTGCGTGCGCTGCACTACGACAACCGCGCCGACCCGACCGTCTTCAAGCCCGGCATCAGCGACTACGCCTGGCGCACCCGCTTCAATTCGCTGGGCGCGCGGTACGATGGTCCGGCGGGCCTCGCGATCATTGCGCAGTGGCTCAAGGGGACCACCGATGCAACCCCCGATCCCACCAACCACTGGGGCTTTGAAACCGCATTCGTGCTGGTGGCGCGGGAGTTCTTCGGCAAGCATCGCCTGGCGCTGCGCTACGATGATTTCAAGGTAAACCCGGACCCTGTCTCATACTGGAAATCCGAGAAAGGTCACGCGCTGACGCTGGGCTGGACATGGAAATTGCGCGAGCACGTCGAACTGGCTGGCGAATGGCTGCAGTTGAATAGCGACGTCGGCAATCGCGAAGAGCTGGACGAACCGGAAAAAGCCCGCGAACGCAGTCTGCAGCTGGCGCTGCGCCTGACGCTGTAGCGCACGATGGCCGGGAAACTGCGGCGCTGCTGAAACCCGGGCACCGTCAATGGCTGGCGCCCGCCTCTCTTCGAACATCCACCTTGCGCGCCAGCAGTATGACGGTCGCGATCAACGCCACGGACAACGGCAGCAACGGCACGAAGAACATCCGCTGGCTGGGCCAGTGCTGTGCCATCACGAAGCCCCCGACCAGAGGCCCGCTCAGCGAGCCGATGCGCCCGATGCCCAGTGCAGTGCCGGCGCCCGTAGGCCGGCAGGAAACCGGATAGATCAGGCCCGCTGAAGTATTGAGTACGCCCTGGCAACCGACGATGCCGAAGCCGGCCATGCACACCGCGAGGGTGAGCAGCGGCGCGGAGGCAAAGCCCGTCGTGGCGATGATCAGGCAACCGGTGAAACCCAGCAGCAGCAGGATCAGCGCCCAGTTGAGCCCCAGCCGCCCCAGCACGAACACGGTGGCGACAGCCGCGATGGTGCCGCCCCAGTGCAGGGTGGCATTGGTGAAGGCGGTCTGTACTTCCGACAGCCCGGCCTGATTCAGGATCACCGAGATCCAGCTGTTGAGGAAATGCATCGACAGCAGCGTGCAGGCAAACATCAGCCACAGCAGCGGCGTGGTGACTTTCAATTCGCCGGCAAACAGGTCGCGAATGCTGCCGCGTGAGGTTTGACCGGCTGCCCTCGGGCGCAGCGCGAACTGCGTCTGCGGCGTGATGGCGAGCTGTGGATCCAGCTCGCGCGCCCGCGCCTCGATCTCCCGGCGGTCCCTGGCGCGATAGGTGAGGAACAGCAGCGACTCCGGCAGCTTCCAGGCAATGAGCAGCGCGACCAGCACCGGCACCACGCTGCCGGCGACGAACAGCGCCTGCCAGCCATGCTGCGGCACCAGCCACGCGGCCACGATGGCCGGCATGCCGCTGCCCAGGGACATGCCGATCATCGGGATGCTGGTCAGCAACGGGCGCTTCGCTCCCGGCGAAATCTCGGCCGCCAGCGCGATCACATTCGGCAGCACGCCGCCGAGCCCCAGGCCGGTGAAGAAGCGGATCGCGCCCAGCTGCGTGGGGTTCTTCGCCAGCACGCACAGCAGCGCCGTGCAGGCATAGAGCACGGTACCCACCACGATCACGCGCTTGCGGCCGTAGCGGTCGCCCATGTTGCCGAGGAAGGTGGCGCCCAGCATCATGCCCACCAGGTTGGCGGTCAGCACGTACTGGAGGAAGGAGGCCGGCGCGAGGCCCCACTCCTTCGCGATGCGCGGCGCGGCGAAAGCCACCAGCTGCAGGTCGAAGCCGTCGCAGAGCAGCGCGACCATCAGCAGGCCCAGGATGAAGTAGTTGCGCCCGGTCAGTTTCTGCCGGTCGACCAGCTCGTCGACGTAAATGGTATTTGCCACGCCACCCGCCCCCAGGCGATTCGCTTCATCTTGTTTGTCGGAGCGGGCGAGCGTACTCGATCCGGATCAGAAGCGCATACGCACGCCCATGCGATAAGCGCGGCCCATGGTGTCGTTGTACTGCACGCTGGCGCCCGAGATGCCGCCGCCGGTGAAGGGTGGTGGCGTGTCGAACAGGTTGTTGATCGACCCGAACACCTGGAACTGCTGCATGTTGCCGACCTTCAGATTGTAGGACGCGTTCAGGCTGTAGTTCAGGTACGGCTTCACCCGGTTGTTGTCCACACTGCCGTTCAGGAACTGGCCCGCGGCATTCCGGTAGCTGGTTCCGTCCGGGCTGTCGCTCCAGGTGTTGTCCAGCTTCGCGCCGCCGATATAGCGGGCGGACAGGCTCATCGTCAGGTCGCCAAGCAGGTAGGTGCCGATGATGTTGCCCGTCCACTCGGGAGTGGCCGACACCCCGGGAATGAACACGCTGTTGCGGATCTGGCCAACCAGATCCACGTAGGTGAAGCTGTCCACGCACTGGGTGGTGTTGTTCACGGCAGCGAAGCTGCCACAGGTTTGCTGGATGCCGGATGCTTCCATCGCCCGCGTCGCCCGTACCGTCAGCGACACGGAACCCGGCAGTTCGCCGAACACCCGGTTCAACGGGAACAGGTAGTTCCAGGACAGGTCGAGGCCCCGCCGCTGGTAGGGCAGGCTGTTGGCCGGCCGGCTGGCGTTGTAGTTGATGATGTCCCGCAGATCGCGGCTGCCATCCGCGTGTTCGGCAAATGTGAGTTCCCTGCACTCCGGAAGATCGGGGTTGAACAGGCCGTTGATGGCGTGCTCCGGATCGGCTGCTGCATCGATGTTGCCGCTGTTTTCCCAGCAGCTGCGGATGGGATTCGAAAAATTGAACGGTGTGTAGATGCCATCCCTCACCCGGGTGGTGTAATAGTCGGCCGACATGCGCATGCCCTGCGCCCAGCCACCCGGCGACAGCACCAGGCCGAGCGTCAGCGTGTCGCTTTTCTCGGGCTTCAGATCCGCGTTGCCGACGCGGACGAATCCCCACCGCTCGTACTGGTTCTCGTCGCTGTCCCGTGTCCGTTCGCGCCAGGGGTTGATGTCGTATGCCTGGTCCGGAATTCCCGGCTGGTTGAGGAACAGGTCGCGGTAGCCCGCCGCGCGCAGGTCGCGCGAACGGGTCAGGCGCAACCGCATCCAGTCGAAGGGCTCGAACACCGTCGCGAACTTCCAGTTCATGGTGCCCTGCGTGGCCGACTGGCCGGTCGTGCCCGCGCCGCCTTCGTTGTTGTACGAGGCATAGCGGGCGCCCAGGTTGACCAGCCACAGGTTGATGCCGGGCTTGCCACTGACCAGCGGCATGTTCAGTTCGGTGTAACCCTCCGTCACCCGGGTCCTGCCGCCAAAGGCATCGCCCCAGGCGCGCGCGATGTCGGCGCGCAGATAGAACGGCCCCCGCGACCCCTGGTTGTCGACGGTATCCTCGCGGATCTCGAAGCCGAAGGCGCCGGTCAGCGGGCCGGCCCATCCCTGCCACAGCGTGCCCGAGGTGGTAAACGACAGCGTCTGCAGATTGTTGACGCCATCGGAGATGTTCTCCTTGAAGGCATAGTCCAGCGCTTCCTGCTGCAGCTGGGCTGCTGCCGGATCGGCGAAGGTGGTGCCGAAGATGTCGAGCGGCTTGCAGCCCGCTGCCACTGCGGCGAGCCCGGCGGGGTCGCTCATCGGCCGACCCGTGCTGTCGAGCACCGGGATGCCGTCGCGCTTGATCCGGCATACGGGTTTGCCATAGCTGTCCGAACCCACGCGGTCATCGATGACTGCGTCCATGGCGAACGCAAAGCTCAGGTTGGTCTGGACATTGTTCTGTCTCGACGTGCTTTCGGTCTGGCCGTACTGGTAGTACGCATCCCAGCGCCAGTCCCTGCCGAACCGGCCCTTGACGCCGGCCACGGCACGCCAGGTTTCCGATTCCTGGCTGGTCCACTGCTGGATCTGCGGGTTCCAGACCTTCCTGAGGGCAGTGAAGCCGCTGCAAGGCGAGCTGCCGTACAGCGCAGTCAGGGCGCTGTTCCCCCCACCCGCGGCAGGGGAGTTGTTGAACGCGCGCTGCACCTGGTACAGCGCCTCGGGGTTCACGTGGCCGAGGAAGGCGTACGCATTGCGGCCCAGCTGCGGCAGTACCGCCGGCGTGCCGGGGTCATCGAAGTCGGCGGTGAGCGTGACTTTGACGAGGTTCCAGTATGGGGTCCCCTGCGCCGACGTGATCCGCTGCCAGACGGGATTCACCGCATTCAGGAAGGTATAGGCCGGAGGAGCGGTATTCGTACTGCCACTCTGGCCTGGTGGAATGAAGTACGGGGGAACCCTGCCATTGGGAACGCCGAGAAACGCCCGGAAATTCGGGTTGCTCCACAGGGTGTTCCGCGGGAAGTCGGGCACGGGAGCCCCGCCATTGAAGGGGTCGGTGAACGCTTCACCGTTGCCGCCGTATGAAATTTCCATCCCCGCCCTGACCGACCCGGCGGCTACTGCAGCCACGCCGGTGGTATTGAAACGCACGCAGGTCGTGCCCTGGGTGTAGGGGTTCCTGCTGGACGAATCGGTAGTGGCGTAGCTGCCCTGCAGATAACCGGTCATGCGCTCGGTGAACGCGTACTCGAAATTCGTGAACGCCGTCCTGCGCTCGGTGCGCGGCCGCATCGCCTGGGCGGTGGTGGCAAGGGGACCATCGCCGTTCAGGGCGGTGCTGGCATTTGTACCGCCCCGATAGCCGTAGGCGTATTCCTCGACGCCCGTTCCATCGGCCGTGAACCGGTATCCCGAGGTATTGGTAGCGTCGGCGGAATAGATCGTGCCGGCAGGCGCGAACTGGCTGAAGCGCACGTTGCTGATCTCGAACCGCGCCGGATAGCCCTCGTAACCCGGCAATGGAGCCAGCACGCCGGAGACATTCGACAGCGAGCCACTGGAATTGGTGAACAGGGTACGGGATCTGGCGCACCAGCCACGTGCCGCGGCGCAGTCGCGGATGGCGGACTGGTTCTGCCACTCGACACCGAGCAGCACATGACCTTTGCCGCCGAACAGCGGCAGGCCGCCCGAAGCGGAGACATGCGGACTCTGGCCATCGCCGGCCTCGTTGATGCCGTAGTCCATGTCCAGATTGAAGCCGGTCAGCCGGTGGTCGAGCACCAGGTTGACCACTCCTGCCATCGCGCCGGAGCCATAGGTCGATGAAGCACCGCCGGTCACCACGTCCATGCGCATCAACAGGTTCGACGGAACGATGTTGAGGTCGACGACATCGGCCTGGTTGGAAGTCGAGACCACGCGCCGGCCATCGATCATGGTCAGCGTCCGCGAGCCGAACATCGGGTCCAGGCCGCGCAGGTTGGCGATGGTGTTGCCGATGAAGAACGAGCCGCGATCGAATATCTGGTTGCCGGATCCGGGACCGCCGACTCCGCCAGTGTCGTTGCCGGTGTAGGTCGCCGTGTCGCCGGTAAGAAAGGGCATGTAGGTGGAAATGCTCTGCGGCACCAGCTGCAGCAGCGCGTC
Organism: Gammaproteobacteria bacterium; assembly: GCA_015655465.1. GTDB lineage: Bacteria > Pseudomonadota > Gammaproteobacteria > Steroidobacterales > Steroidobacteraceae > ZC4RG30. The sequence continues at coordinate 8,944 of JAATEY010000106.1, forward strand.
GCCGACATTGACGATGCCGAGCCGCCGCATTTCCTCGCCGGTGATGCTGGTGACAGGATTGGCTGAAGTGATGTCGGGCAGCTTGATCCGCGTGCCGGTGATCTGCACTTCCTCCACTTCCTGCAGTTCCTGCTGTTCCTGGCTGGCGGCCACGGCCGGGCCGGAAGCCGTGGGTGGCGCATGGCCCGGCGACGCGGCATCGGGGGAACGTTGCCGCGCGGTGTCCGCCTCTCCGGCACGAAACAGCGCGATGGTGCCGGCGTCGATGCGGCGGAAAGACAGGCCAGTGCCGGACAGCAGACGACGCAGCGCCGTCGCCGCGGGCATGCGTCCCCGCACGCCGCGCACCTGCCGGTCAGCCAGCCACGCATCGGCGGCCAGCACCTGGATGCCGCTCTGGCCGGAGAACTGCAGCAGCGCGCTGGAAAGCGGCTGCGCGCCGATATCGAAATCCGTCGTGCGCTCAGCCGTTTCCGCGGACCAGGAGAGAACACCCGGACAGCACAGCAGCATTGCGACGATCAGTCGCATGAAATGCCATCAATCGGAAAGGGCGTGAGGCTGTGGACGGATCAGCCGGCGCCCGTCGGCCAGCTCCACGATCGCGACCGGGAATGCATGCGGCAGCGCCCGCAGCCAGCCGTCGATCTGGTCGGTGCGCGCAGTGCCCGTGAAGGACAGCTCCTGGACACCCGGATCCTCGATCACGGTTTTTCTGGCCGCATAGCGGTTGATCGTCGTGATCACCTCGGAAAGCGGTTCGTTCTGGAAATTCAGGGTGCCGGAACGCCATGCGATGGCATTGCGCGGATCGGCCTGCCGCACGGCAACGGTGTGCGATGCCTGCGAATAGACCAGCTGCTGGCCGGTCTGCAGGCGCACATTCGGCGCCGCATCGGCGCGGCCTTCGTGGAAGGCGGCGACACTGCCTTCCGCAACCGTCACGGTGGTGCGCTCCGCGGTGCGCAGCACGTTGAACGCCGTGCCGGTGGCAAGCACTTCGAGCCTGCCCGCGTCCACCGAGAAAGGCCGGCTGGTATCGTGATGCACGGCGACGAACAGCTCACCCTCGTGCAGGTCGACACGCCGCTCGTGCCGCCCGAGAGCCACTGTCACGCGTGTGCCGGCACCGAGTTCCAGCACGGAACCATCCGCCAGTGTCTTCACGCTGTTGACGCCCACCGGGGAAGAGAACTCGCTGGTCAGCACCTCGTCGGGCGCCGGCCGCAGTTTCCACCAAGTGGCCGCGATGCCAGCCAGTCCCAGCCCGGCCAGCGATGCAACCAGCGCGCGGCGCCGGTACATGGTTCTGGTCACCACCCCGGCAGGGCGCGGTTCCGCAGAAAGCTGCCCGCTTGTCTCCCAGATGGCGGCAATATCGTCGAAGGCCTGCTGATTCAGCGGATCGCTCTGGCACCATTCCAGCCAGGCTTCCAGGATGCGCTCATCCTGTCCGGAGGTGCGTATGCGCTGCACCCAGAGGCTTGCCTGCTCCAGCCGCTGCAGCCTTGCATCCCTGCGACCCCAGGGCACGATCATCGGGTTGTACCTTGCTTCAGTTTGAGCAGGGCATCGGCTGGAGCAAGGCCGTCCAGTCGCAGGCGGCAGTACACCAGCGCCCGCGTGATGTGATTGCGCACCATGCGATCGGTGATGCCGAGCCGCCGTGCGATGGATTCCTGGTCCATGTCTTCCGTGCGGAACATCAGGAAAGCATCGCGCACTGCGTCCGGCAGTTCGTGCAGGAAGCCACGGATCTGGTCCACGCGCTGCCGCTCCACGGCCAGCGTCTCGGGATCCGGCGGGCGGTTGAAGAGGCCGGGGAACAGCTCCGCATCGCAGCATTGCGATTCGAAGCGCGACTCGGTGGCGCGGCGGCGCAGCCTGTCGATCGCCAGGTTGCCGGCGATGCGAAACAGGTAAGCGCGCACAAAGCTCGCGACATCAGCGTTTTCCAGCTGCAACAGCCGTACATAAGCCTCCTGCGCGACTTCACGTGCCTCATGGCGTGACTGCAGGCGCAGCGTCAGGAACCTGATCAGCGAATCGTTGTGATCGCGGAACAGGCGCTCCACTTCCAGCGCACGCGTCGGAGCGGCCCCACCTTGCCCGTGGCTGGCCGCTCCGGACTCGTCCGGATCCGGTTTCTTTCCCCCCATTCATCGATTGTGTACAGGTACCTTCCAGCAATTCAAGCGTCGTTCCGCGCACAATGGGACTCCCGCGTCCAGTCGCGCTGTTCACAAGCGCCAAGGGGGATCGACACCGGTCTCATGCATCGACTGGCCGCAGGAGTCTGGGGTGGGCGCGATCCGGGCTTTCCCGGAAAATGCGCGGGCATGGAGTTACAACGTCCGGCGAGGCAAACACCGGAAACGCCGGCTCATTCGGGCACCTGCCGGAACAGCACGATGGGCGGATCCACCGGCGTCCCGTCATACAGCGTGTTCTGTATGGTGACCTTGTCCGGCATGCCTTGCGCGATGGTATAGAGCACCGGCGAAGACGGTCTCCCGTCGGCGTTGCTGCCCGATTGCGGCCACTTGCCTGCATAACCTTCCGGGACGCGCGGCACGGTCGTGGCGTTGGGGATGTCCAGGGTAAAGATCGTGGAGGCGCTGGCCGCGCCATTGCCCAGCTGGCAGGTGGTGCTGTTGCCACGCCGCGTGAAGAATCCCGACAGCGCGACGGGATCCTCGATGGGAAAGCACGCATCCTGCGCATTGCCCAGGCCGTTCACCCCCGCGTGGAAGCCCGTGTACTTGCTGCCTTCGTATACCCACACGCGCCGGTGATCCGCCGTGGCCCAGGCTCCCGTCATCTGGCCGTCGATCGATGCGGGCGCGGTGAGCACCCAGTTCACGGTGGCGCTGAAGGTGGCGGTGATCTGCGCGGGAAACCCGCCGTTCTTCACCACATTGGTCAGGCTGCCGGTTGCGCCACCGGTGGAAAGCCGGTTCGTGTTGGTGCCGGTGACGGTGTCGGTGAGCGGGGTGAAAGCGATCGTGCCCGCCGTGCCGTTGTAGGTGTAGAACCCGTGCTCCACGCCGCAGTTGGCAGTACAGCCAGCACCGGTGGCATGCAGTCCGAACAGGAACGTTCCATCCGCGAAGAACGTCAGGAAATTGCGGTTGTAGGTGGTGGTGCCCGCCACGACGGAAGACTGCTGCCAGGTTCCCTTCAGCTGGCCGGCCGCGGCCGGATTGGCGCGGCATCGCAGGTTCTTGCTGGTGAAGAAGCCATTGCTGGTATCGGCCGGATTGATCAGCAGCACGGCGCTGCCCTGGGTGAGTTGCGATGAATTGCCCACCACGCAGGTCTGCCCGGCCGGCTGGCCCGTGATTGCCAGGTCGTAGATGGCCGTCAGGTTGCTCAGCACCTGCCTTGCAAACGACGCCGTGGAAAACGAGGTGATGTTGAGTGGCGGCACCATGACATCGAGGCCCGTGGCGGGATCCCTGAACACTGCCTTCTCGCCGGTACGCGGATCCCTCAGCTCCATTGTGACTCCACCGGCGCCCATCGGCTGTGCCGGTGTGCCGCTGTATGCAGCCGTGACGCTGATGGGGAAGGCGCAGGCCGTCACCTGCACATTCGTCACGTCGCCGGTGGGTGCCGAGGTGGCGTTGCCATCGGCGCCTGCATTCGTGCCATTCGTCACGCTGCAGTTGTTCACCTTGCCATCGCTGCCCGTGTACACGGCGGTCACCGTCCATCCGAAGACCGGCAGGCTGGACTGGCTGTTGAACAGTGCCTGATCGAACTGGAAGGAAGTCTGCCCGTTCAGGACTATCTCCTTCACGCCCTCTTCCGTGATCAGGATCACCCTGGCGCCCGGCAGCGTGGCCACGGCAGAAGTCACGCTGCCTTTGACCATGTAGCGCGGGACATCGCTGTTCACGCAGGTCACCGTGATGTGGGTGGTGGCCGTGCCCAGCGTGCCGACGCCGTTGGCGACCGTGCATTGCCTGCCGAACGGCTGCGTCTTCACCGTGATGTTGTAGGCCGTGCCCACTGGCAGCGCGCCGAAACTGAAGGCCGAGGTGTTCTGGTTCAGCACACCGTAGAATTTGCATTCCACCCGCGGACCGGTGGGGGCGGCGGAATTGATGCATGCGTCCATGCCGTTGTACTGCAGAACGACCGGCCGCCGGGTACCAAGGCCCGTCACCGTGCCCTGCAGCACCGCGGTCTCCGCAGGCACGAACGCGGAGTCATCCTGCGTGTCCTGGCCCGCACCACAACCCGCCAGCAGCACCGCACCCAGCGCAGCGGCAAGGATCGCGGCGGGCCGTGGACTCTTGTGGAGCAGCTTGTTCATCGGCGCACGCCGAAAAGCGCCTGTCAGTCGCCTGGACAGGCTACTTACCCCCCGAATTGCACGATTGTGCGGGAATACCTTATCTGTAATTCAGGCGGTAGTCATGTCTCGCCGACGTTGCACATGGCATGGGACTCCCGCGTCCAGTCGCACCCCCAAGCCTGCCGTTGTTGAGTCTCGCCGTAAGCTGGTGCAACTGCGTCGAGTTGTCAGTGCGGGCATCGGGTGCTGTGTGGTCGGCGTCAGAGGGGGATCGGACGCCAGCCTGTGCGACTGGCCGCAGGAGTTTTGGGTGGCGCGCTCGGGGCTGTCCCGAGCGCGCGGGCATGGAAGGCAAACGGTTTCGTTGAGCGCAATACCACCGGAAACCGCGCAGCGATCAATTGGCCGTTACCCGGCAGAGCACGAGCCGCGGGATGGGAGGATTGAGCGTGTCCTTCCGCACCCCGCTCTGCGTGTCCCACACCGTCAGCTTGTCCACGGTCGGACAGACCGTATCCGACGGTGTCGAATTCGCCGGCCGGACTTCGTAGTCCACGAGCGAATACGGCCTGCCATCGGTGAAGTCGGGGTTCTGCGACTGCGGCCACCTTCCTGGATAGTCCGGCAGAATGTTCGTGTAGTTGGGAATGTCCGCCGAGCCCGAGGACAGCAAACTGAATCCCGACGTCGGCGCCGTGCCATCGTTCTTCACGATATCCGTGTAGGTGCGCATGTTGCAGCCTGACCTGGCACCCTGTCGCGTCCACGAGCCCGACAGCCCGAAGGTGCCGACATAGCAGGCCTCCTGCAGGTTGCCTATGCCGTTGACTCCCACGTGGAAGGCGGTGTACAGGCCGTGCTGGTAGACGAATATCCGCCGCCGGTCCTCGACCGGGGCAGGCTTCCGCTGCCAATCCCAGACGACCCAGCTGCCATCCACGGGGTTGGTGGAGGTCACCAGAGGATCCGGCCCCACTTCCAGCAGTTTCCAGTCCACATCCGTCTTCACGGTGGTGACCAGGGCATTGGCCACGCCAGTGGAAGTGGCAGTCGCGCCCGCGGCGACCGTGCCGAAGCCCAGGCCGGCGGCTTTGGTGCCGCCGATCACCACGCCACCGGCCGGGGCGGTGATCCTGATCTCGTTGCCGCTGGCGGCCGCGATGGTGAAACCGGAGGCCTGGGCGTTGATGGCCGTGACCAGGGCCGCAACCGTGGTGTAGGTGGACGCGGCGACGTCAAAGGGCAGGCCATTGTTGACAGCCACGCTCAGGTTACCGGCGGCGATGACCAGGCCGGTCGTGGTCGCGGTACTGACACGGGCTGCGATCGTCTTGGGAGGTCCCGCTGTCTTCACGACAGCGGTGATGATCCTCTGGGCGCCCGAGCTGTTGATTCCGTTCGCGCCGTTGGTATCGGTCATGGCGTCGAAGGTGATCTGATTCGTCGTGGTGTTGTAGTTGTAGTAGCCCTGCTCCACACCGTTGTTCGTGGCGCCGGAGGTATGGTTGCCGAAGAGATACGTGCTGTCCTCGAAGAACGCCAGCAGATTGCGATTCCTGACGGTCGTGGCGGTGATGGCCGGAGCGCCGGCGCCCACGGTCGTGGTCACCGTCGTCGTCGTGTACTGCCAGTAGATTCCCCGCTGCAGGGACGGGTTGGCAGCCACCAGCCGGCAGCGTATTACCCGGTCGAGAAGCCAGACATTCGCAACAGAGGCGGAAGAAGGCGTGCGCAGCAGGACGGCGCCGGCATCCGTGGCGCTTCCTATCCGGTCTGCCGTCGCGCGGGCGCTGTTGGACGAACCGCTGTAACCCGGCACGCAGGCCATCCCGGCGGGCGAGCTCTTGACCACCACTTCGTAGAAGGCACTCGGGTCGCTCTGCGCTTCATAGGGCGTGGTGGTCGGGTTGCCATTGGCGTCCGGAACCATGAATGGAGTGTAGGTGGTGGCGAACGAGGTGATCCTGGCGGCCGCCACGTCGATGCCCAAGGGCTGCGAGCGCAGCGCCAGCGTTATTCCATCGCCGCTGGCTATCGCCGGATCGGCGGATACGCCCGGGGGCCGGCTGTAATCGGCCTGGACACGGAGCGCGAACCCGCACGACTGGACCGTCACGGCCACGTTGCCGGCCGGTTTGTTGGCGGGATCCGCAGTGCCATCGTCGCCGACGTTGCCGCCGGTGTTCGTGACCGGCCCGCCGGTCACGAAGCAGTTCTTGGGCGCGTCCACGACAGTGGCCCCAGGCAGGGTAGCCGTCACTCTCCACGTGACGACAGGCAGGTTGAGCTGGCTGTTGAACACATAGGTGGCGTTTTTGTGATAGCCGCCGGTCTCGCTGCTCGCACACTCGGTCGTGCTGAATACGATTTGCGACCGGCCATTCACGTCGACCGGACATGTGCCGTTTTCAGTGGTCAGGATCACCTTGAGACCGGCCTTGCTGGCGACAGCCGCGGTGTTGACGGTAACGGTGTAGTGCGGAACAGCAGCATCGTCCACGCAGGTCACGTGGATCTCCTCGCCACCCAGCTTGAGCGTGCCGCTGGGGTTCTGGATCGTGCAGTTCTTGCCGAACGGCTGCTTCTTCACCGAGATGGTGTAGGTCGTGCCCACGCTGTAGGCGCCGAAGTTGAACTCGGAGTACTCCTGATCCTGCACACCGTAGTACTTGCACTCCGTTACCTTTCTCATGCCTGTCGGAACGGTGGGATCCACGGGCACGAGACAGACATCCTTGCCATTCATCTGCAGGATGAGCGGCCGCAAGGTGCCCAGATCCTTGATATGGCCCCCCAGCACCACGGTCGGAGCCGGCAGGGCGGCCGAGGGCTCATCCGGGACATCCTCGACTGCATTGCAGCCCGCCAGCACCAGGCCGCACAGCGCCACGGCCAGAAGTCTCGAACAGCTGATCATCGAATTCATGGCATTCCCCCGAAAATTCTCTTTGGCCTGAAGGGCGGGGATTGCCCCCGCCCGCTGGTCGCCCATGTTCAGAACTTCAGCCGTACGCCCATGCGATAGGCGCGGCCCATGGTGTCGTTGTATCCCGCGGAAGCACCCGAGAGGGTGCCTCCGCCGGTGAAGGGCGGATCCTTGTCGAACAGGTTGTTGATCGACCCGAATATCTGGAACTGCTTCATGTCGCCAACCTTCAGGTTGTAGGACCCGTTGAGGCTGAAGTTGACGTACGGCTTGACCCAGTTGTTGTCCACGCTGCCGCCCAGATACCGGCCCGTCGAATCCACGTAGTTCGTGCAGAAACCCGCGGCGAAGTCGCCGGCATCGCACCAGGTGTTGTCATACCTGGCGCTGCCGATGTAGCGGGCCGACAGGCTGGTCGTCAGGTCGGCCAGGATGTAGCTGGCGATGACATTGCCCGTCCACTTGGGAGAAGCCGATACGCCGGGAACGAACTGGCTGGAGCGGATCTGGCCGACCAGATCGATGGGCTGCAGCACCTCGTTGCAGATGAGGATGCCGTCGCGGTTGGCCACGGCATTGCAGTTGAGCTGCCCGCTGGAGGTAACGCGTTGCGACACCGTTTGCTGGATGCCCGAAGCCTCCAGCGCCCGCACCGCCCGCACCGTCAGCGACATCGAGCCCGGCACGTCCTCGAAGGCCTTGTTCAGCGGGAACAGGTAGCTCAGCGAGAAGTTGATGTCGCGCCGCCGGTACGGCAGGAGGTTGGACGGCCTGCTGGAGTTGACGTAGATGATGTCCGTCGGGTCAATGCTGCCGTCGGTCTTCCTGTGGAATGTGATTTCCTTGCACGTGGCCAGGTCCATGTCGGGCGCAATGCCCTGGACGTAATGGTCCGGATCGTCGTCGTTGCCGCTCTGCCGCCAGCACGATTCGATGATGCTGCCCGCGCTGGAGAACTGGTACGGCGTATAGATGCCGTCCCTCACCTTGATGTCGGAGTAGTCGGCCGAGAAGCGCATGCCCTGCGCCCAGCCGCCCGGCGACAGCACCATGCCCAGCGTCATCGTGTCGCTGCTTTCCGGCTTCAGGTCCGGGTTGCCGACCCTGACATAGCCCCACCGCTCGGTCTGGTTCTCGTTGCTGACTTCCGTGTTTTCACGCCACCAGTTGCGACCGCTCGCCTGATCGGGCAGCGTCGCCTGGTTCAGGAACAGCTCGCGATAGCCGGCCGCGCGCATGTCGCGCGAGCGGGTCAGCCGCAACCTGATCCAGTCGAAGGGCTCGAACACCGTCTGGAACTTCCAGTTGAACGTGTTCTGCGTGGCCGAGTCGCCGGTGGTGCCCGCGCCACCCTTGTTGTAATACGAGGTGTAGCGACCAGCCAGATTGATCGACCACAGATTGATACCCGGCACACCGCTGACCAGTGGCATGTTCAGCTCGGTGAAGCCTTCCGTCGACCGGGTCTCGCCGCCGAAGGAATCCTGCCATGAGCTGAGGTCGGAGCGCAGGTAGAACGAACCGCGCGTGCCCTTGTTGTCGACCTTGTTCCCGCTCAGCTCCGCGCCGAAGGCGCCCGTCAGCGGACCTGCGCCCCAGCCCTCCCACAGCGTGCCGTTGATATTGAACGACAGCGTCTGCAGTGAGGTGGAACCGTCGGAAGCGCTGTCCTTGAAGGCATAGTCCAGCGCGTCGCTCTGCATCTGGGCCAGCTCCTCGGAGGTCATGTTCAACCCCGTCCACGGAGTGGGTGCCGAGCTGAAGCCGCCGAAGATGTTCAGCGGCTTGCAGCCCGCCGCGAGCGCCTTGAGGTCGTCGGTGTTGCTGATGTAGACGCCGGTGGTATCGAGCTGCGGCACGCCATCCCGCGTGATGCGGCAGACAGGCTTGCCGAAGGTGGGGTTTGCCTGCCCGTTGACCAGGGCCCGGTCATCGATGACCGCGTCCATGGCGAAGTTGAAGCTGAGATTGGTTGAGCCGTTGTAGGTGTTGGAAAGGCTCTCGGTGGAGCCGTACTGGTAGTAGCCATCCCATTTCCAGTCGCGCCCGAACCGGCCGCGAATGCCGGCCAGGACCCGCCAGGTCTCCGCTTCATTGGTGGTGTACTGCTGGATCTGCGGGTTCCAGACCTTCTTGATGGCCGTGAAATTGGTGCAGGGGTTCTGGCCCCACAGGGCGGCCGTGGCTGAATTGGCGCCACCGGTGGTGGGAGAGCGGTTGAACGCCGACTGCACCGCGTTCAGCGCCTCGGGACTCAGCTGGCGCAGGAAGGCGTACGAGTTGCGACCGAGCGTGGGAAGCACGGCCGGCGTGCCCGGATCCTCGAAGTCCGTTGCCAGCGTGATCTGCGTCAGCAGCCAGTAACGGCTCTGGCTGTTGTTGGATTTGGTGAATATGTACTTGGCGCTGCCCGGGACTACGTTGGCACTGAAGGTGAACGTGGGAAAGGGCATGGTCGCGGTGTCGCTGCCCATGACGGCGGGCGCCGCAGGCCCGATGTACGGCGCAAGTCTTTGCGTGGTGACGCCACCGGCGAGGATGGGCGCAGGCGCGAGATTGCCCGAGCCGCTGATGAATGCCCGGAAATTCGCGTTGGCCCACAGCGGGTTTCGCACCATGCCGGGAGTGGCGGGCTGATTGTAGGGCGATATGGGCAACACGAACTGATCGCCGGCAAGGGTGCCGGTGCCAAAGTAAATGACCTCACCTGCTTTCGCGGTGCCACCGGCCGCCCCGAGCACGCCCGGCGTCTGGAAGCGCGCGCAGGCAAGGCTGGTGGTGTAGTTGTTGCGGTTTTCTCCGTTGGTCTTCGAGTAGTTGCCCTGCAGGTATCCCGTCAGGCGCTCGGTGAAGTTGTATTCGAAGTTCGTGAACAGCGTCTTGCGGTCGCTGGCTGACCTGAGCGAGGAGCCACTGGTGGTAACGGGACCGTCGCCGTTCATGACGGAGCTCTGGCTGGAAGCGCCCCGGAAGCCGTAGGGGAAATCCTCGATGTTCCTTCCGTCCGCCGTGAAGCGGTAGCCCGAGGTGGGCGGCGGATTTGCCGGGTCGACGCTGGTGTTGTTGTCGTAGATGACGCCGTAGGGAGAGAACTGGCTGAAACGCACATTGGCCATCTGGAACCGGGCCGGATAGTTCTCGAAACCCGGCAGCGCGATCACGGGCTGGTTGAAATTCGCATCGATGATGGTGCTGGTGGAGTTGGTGAGCATGGCCCGGGATTCCCGGCACCAGTCGCGCGCCGCGGCGCAGTCGTAGATGCCAGCCGAGTCCTGCCACTCCGCCCCGAGCAGCACATGGCCCTTGCCGCTGAACAGCGGCAGGCCGCCCGATGCCGAGATATGCGGGCTCTTGCCATCGCCGGCTTCGTTGGCGCCGTAGTCCATGTCCAGCTGGAAGCCGGTCAGGCGGTTGTTGAGCACCAGGTTGACCACGCCGGCCATGGCGCCGGAGCCGTAGGTGGCCGACGCGCCGCCGGTGACCACGTCCATGCGCTCCAGCAGGTTCGACGGAATGATGTTCATGTCGACCACGTCGGCCTGGCTGGAGCTGGAAACCATGCGCCGGCCGTCGACCATCGTCAGTGTGCGGGAACCGAATTGCGGGTCCATGCCGCGCAGGTTGGCGATGGTGTTGCCGATGAAGAACGAGCCGCGGTCGACATCGTTGTTGCCCTGCGTGCCGTTGCCGAAGCCGACGCCGATGTTGCCGAGCTCGCCTCCGGCACTGGTCTGGATGTCGCCCACCAGCCCGGGCTGATAGGTCGAGATGTTCTGCGGCACAAGCTGCAGCAGTGCATCGCCCACGTTCACGATGCCCAGCCGCCGCATGTCCTCGGCGGTGATGCTTTCAATGGGGTTGGCGGAAGTCGCGCCGGGCACCTGGATGCGGGTGCCGGTGACCTTCACTTCCGCCAGTTCGTCGTCCTCGTCTGCCTTTTCGCTGGCTTTCGAGGCGGCCGGGGCGGGGGCAGCGGCAGACGCGGCCTGGGCTGCCGTGGCAGGCACCGCCAGCAACTGGAGGGCGGCAATACCCAGTACGGCAAAAAAAGCCGACGCGCGAACGGAACGATACCAGCAAGCCGTGCGGGTCATTTGGTTTCCCCCTGGAAGACAATCTGAATTCTTGTGCAGCAGCCGTAGTCCGGGTGATTTCCGGACGCATGGCATCCGGACTACAACGTTCCGGGAGGAGGAAACCGGAAATGCCGGTCAGATCAGCGGGGGATCAAGCCGGGACAGCGCTACTGCGCGCTATGGATATTCAAGGAGGGGCGCCACCGGCAGGCTACAGCCGGTAGTCGCCCTGCGTGCGCGCGTACTCCATAAAGAAATCCAGCGCCACGGGATTCGCCATCGCATCCCGGTTGGCGGCCTTGGCCAATGGATAGCCGGCGAGGATCCGGCGCACCGGCACTTCCATGCGTTTTCCGGAGATGGTGTAGGGAACTGCGGGCACCTGGTAGATCTTGTCGGGAATATGCCGCGGTGTGTATTCGCTGCGCAGCCTGTCGTTGATGGCCTTGATCATCTTTTCATCCAGAGTCAGACCGTCGGCCAGCTTCACGAACAGCGGCATGAAGAATTTGCCGCCGGGCAGGTCCAGATTGACGATCAGCCCGTCCTCGACTCCCGGCACCAGCACGATGGTGCGGTAGATCTCGGAGGTGCCGATGCGGATGCCGTGGCGGTTCAGCGTGGCATCCGAGCGGCCCAGCACATAGGCGCCGCCGCGTTCGTTGATCTTGTAGAAATCGCCCTGCCGCCACATGCCCGGGAAGTCGCTGAAATAGGTTTCGATGTAGCGCCCGTCGTTGGCATCGTTCCAGAAGCCGACAGGCATCGAAGGCGCAGGCTGCGTCACCACCATCTCGCCCACCTTGTTGATGACGAACTTGCCGTCATCACCCATGACATGCACCGCGATGCCGAGGCAGCGCGCCTGCATCTCGCCGGCGCGCTGCGGCAGGATCACGGTGCCGCCGACGAAGCCCGAGCAGATGTCGGTGCCGCCGCAACCCGGCGCGATCCAGCAGTCCTGCTTCACGTTCAGGTGGAACCATTGCTGGCACTCCGGCGAGACCGGAGATCCTGCCAGCGTGATGGACTTGAGGTTCGACAGGTCGAACTTGTTCTTCGGCACGATGCCGTTCTTCTCGAGGATCGACTGATAGGTCGGGCTCGCGCCGAACATGTCGGCCTTCGAGTCCTGCACCATCTTCCACAGCAGGTCGCCATCGGGCCAGGCCGGGTTGCCGTCGTAGAGCACCGGCGTCACGTCAGACAGCAGGCTGCTGACCAGGAAGTTCCACATCATCCAGCCGGTGGTGGTGAAGAAGAACATGCGCTCGCCGGCATGCATGTCGAAGTTGAAGGCCAGGTGCTTCAGCTGCTCGATCATGATGCCGCCATGGCTGTGCATGATCGGCTTCGGCAGGCCGGTGGTGCCCGACGAGAACAGTATCCACAGCGGATGGTTGAACGGCACTTCCTCATATCTGAAATCACTGCGCGCCACCGGCGGATGGTCGAGCAGCTCGTGCCAGAAGATCGTGCCCGGTGTCATGCGCCGCAGATTCTTCGTGTCGAGATACGGCAGCTGGATCACATGCTTCACGCTCGTGAGGCGTGCGAGGATCTTCTCGACTTCCGGCAGACGGTCGAAGGGCTTGCCACCGTACTGGTAACCATCCACGTGGATGAACACCGTGGGCTCGAGCTGCGAGAAGCGGTCGAGCACGCCGGGCGTGCCGAAGTCGGGACCCACCGATGACCAGATGGCACCGAGGCTGGTGGCCGCGAGCATCGCCACCAGTGTCTCGGGTGTGTTGACCATGTAGGCGCAGACGCGATCGCCACGCTGCACGCCGAGCTTGCGCAGCTGCGTCGCGACGATGCGCACCTTGCTGCCCAGTTCTTCCCACGACACCGACTGCAGCGGCTGGCGCTCGTTGAGATGCAGCACGGCAATTGCATCGGGTCGCTCGTGCCGCAGCATATGGCGCGCGTAGTTGATCTCGGCGCCAGGGAACCACTCGGTGCCAGGCATCGTGCGCTTGCCGAGCACCGCGGCAGGTTGTTTCGTCGCCTCGATGCCGAAGAAATCCCAGCAGGCCTGCCAGAAGGCATCGATGTCCGTGGTGGACCACTGCCACATCGATTCGAAATCGACGAACGTCAGCCCGCGCTCCCGCGCCAGCCAGGTTCGGAAGTCAGTGAGCCTGGCACGCGCAATACGCTCCGGAGATGGCGTCCACAACACCGTTCCAGCCTCAGTCATTCCGTCAGCTCCAACCCAAAAAGTGCGCTATTGAAGCATGATTTGCACATCCGTTGCCGCCGACGCAGCATTGCCCGGATAGTTATGGGTAGTAGTTATGAGTCCTTATTCCTTACACATTTCCTCGCACGAAATAAGCGCTGCGCCCGGGCAAATGGCCGACCGGATTCTCGATGCCGCCAGGCCTGCCTTTTCGCTGGTCGGCCAGTCCAGGGAAGGTCCGGGCGTTGTCATCTGCGCCAGATTGCCCGACGGGATAATTGTCATGGGCAGAGAATGGGCGCCAGCGTCTGTGTATGAGTACGATGCCTGACCACAACACTGAACAATAAGCGCGACCAAAAGGGGAATGCCCATGACGACCGAAGAACTGGCAAGCGTTGAAGCCTGCCGCTCGCTGATACTGGAGTTTGCCGCGCGTATCGACAGCAGCCAGACACAAACGCTCGGCGAGCTGCTGACCGCAGACGCCACCTTCGCCCGACCCACGGCGCCTGATGTCGTCATCGCGGGCGCCGATGCGATTGTCGCGGCCTTCGCCCTGCGCCCCAGGACCATGGTCACGCAGCACCTCAACCTGAACATCCGCATCCGGCTCACGGGCAGCGATACCGCGGAAGGGAATTCCGTGGTGATGCTGTTCATCGCCAACTCCGCCGACGAAATGGTGCCAGGCAAGGGCCGCAAGGCCGGTGCGCCACTGCTCGGCACCTGGACCGACAAGTTCGTCCGCACTGCCGACGGCTGGCGTTTCAAGGACCGGCGCGGCGCGGTCACGATGCATACCTGAGCCAGCCTTACAAGCACCCATGCAGTTCCTGCGTTCGCTCATCTTCACCAGCTTCTTCCTGCTGTTCACGTTCTGCTACGCGATCTTCTTCGTGATCGCGAGCCTGTTCCTGCCCTGGCGCGCCCGCTTCGTGCTGGCCAGGCTGTGGGCGAACGTGCTGCTGGGCGCACTGCGCATCCTCTGCGGCCTCGGATTTCGCGTGGAAGGGCGCGAACATCTGCCCGCCACCGGCGCCTGCATCGCACTGGTGAAGCATTCATCTGCCTGGGAGACCTTCGCGCAGGCCGCCATCCTGCCGCCGCAGGTGTGGGTGCTGAAGCGCGAGCTGACGTGGATTCCGGTCATCGGATGGGGCGTGCGTTTCCTGCACTGCATTGCCATCAATCGCAGTGCCGGCGGTGCCGCCGTGCGGCGGCTGATCGAGCAGGGCCGCCAGCGTCTGGCCGACGGGCAATGGATCGTCGTGTTTCCGGAGGGTACGCGCATGCCGCCCGGCGAGACCCGTCGCTATGGAGTCGGTGGCGCCGCTGTCGCCGCCGACACCGGCGTGCCCGTGGTGCCGGTGGCGCACAACGCCGGGTATTTCTGGCCGCGACGCGGCCTGCTGAAGAAGCCCGGCTGCATACGCGTGGTGATCGGCCCCCCGATCGCCACCAGGGGCCGCGATCCACGCGACATCAACGAAGAGGCACAGCGCTTCATCGAAGCGCATTCCGGACTGTCAGAGCAGCGCAGCGACCGCTGAATCCAGGCTCTCCGGACTGTCTTTCGGCGCGTAACGCGCCACTACCTCGCCCTGGCGGTCGACAAGGAACTTGGTGAAGTTCCATTTGATGGCTTCGGTGCCCAGGATCCCGGGTCTGGCATTCTTCAGATGCTGGTACAGCGGATGTGCATCCGCACCGTTCACATCGACCTTGGCGAACATGGGGAAGGTCACGTCATAGGTGCTGTTGCAGAAGGCGCCGATCTCGGCCTCGCTGCCGGGCTCCTGCGCCCCGAACTGGTTGCAGGGGAAACCGAGCACCACGAAGCCCTGGTCCCGGTACTTGCGATACAGCGCTTCCAGTCCGGTGTACTGCGGCGTGAAACCGCAGCGACTGGCCACGTTGACGATCAGCAGCACCTTGCCGCGAAACTCTGCCAGTGTGCCGTCGGTGCCGTCGAGACGCCTGGCGCTGATTTCATGGAATGACATGCGGGGCTTCCGTTTTTCAGGACTTGCGCAGCGGCTGCAGCGCGCCTGCCCAGGCCTCGACCTGATCCAGCATCTGCGCCAGCGTCTTCTCCTGGTGCGGCTGCGGCTGGAACGTCGAGAATTTCTCGAAGTCATGGGACAGCATCAGGCTCAGGGCCGTGCGCACATCCGCCAGTTCAAGGTTGCTGCAGATGGCGCGCAGCATTTCCACGGACCGTGCCGCACCGACCCCGCCATAGCCGACGAAGCCCGCGGACTTGTTGCACCATTACTTGTACAGGTAGTCGAGTGCATTCTTCAGCGCCGCAGGAGGACCATGGTTGTACTCCGGCGTCACAAGCACGTAGCCATCGAAGCTCGCGACCTTTGCCGCCCAGCGCCTGGTGTGATCCTTGGTGGGTGGACCCATCGCAGGCGGCACGGGCTCATCCAGCAGTGGCAGCCCGTAGTCAACCAGATCCACCAGTTCGTATTCGGCGCTGTTGCGCTGGCTCGCCAGGGCGTACACCCACTGCGCCACGGCGAGTCCCTTGCGCCCGGGACGGGTACTTCCGACGATGATGCCGATGCGCATGGCCTCTCTCCTCCACGAATTCCGGCCACTAGGCTAGCATGGGATGGCAGGGATGGCGCTCACACCTGGATCAACTGGTGGCGCTGCCGCAAACCCGGGGGAGACGGGATATTCATGAGTGCTACGGTCTTTGTCTGGCTGCCCCACAGTGGGGATGTGGGACACGCTTCCCTGTCGCTTACGGACGGCACATACGTCAGCTGGTGGCCGACGGACGCCAAAAAGACAAACGCCGGAATACTGCTTACCTCGGCCGCTTCCAGTTCCTTGCCTCGGTATATCCGGAGACTCTCCCCCTTGTTGGCGCGAATCCGGTCATGACACCTGCGACGCTGATCAAGATCTCGGAGGCCATGACTGGAACGTTCGGGAACAAGCTGGGGGCGATCCTGGATCCCATCGCAAAGCCTCCCGGTGGCGATGCCGCAGGCACGTTCGTCAAGACGCTGATATCCAATTTTTATTGAGGAAACGCAGCGTGGGGATTCATCCGCTGCGGTTGTTTACGTCCTTAAGACAGCTCGGAGCTCACCTGGCCAAGGGCGGGGCGAAACAGCAACCGCCGCGGTTCGCCATCGTGGATCGTGCCTGCGACCAGGCGGATCTGGGCGTCGTCCAGGAATGCCTCGACGAAGCTCTGGATGGCGAGCAGTCGTTCACGTCCGCCCGCCTGTTCATCCGCGTGTGCAACGAACCTGGCCTGCCAGTGTCGTGCACGCGGCTCACTGCGCTTGAGCTCCGTCAGGCAGCGGTCCAGCAGCAGCAGGTCCGATGACAGCGTGTTGTCGGTAAGCTCGGGATCATTCGCGCGCCCCGGACGCCCCGCCTGCATGTGCAGCAGACCGCCGGCTTCCTGCACCTCGTCGCTCAGGCAAAGCGCCAGGCTGCCCTTGAGACTGGCGACAAAAACCACGTCCTGCTGCGTGATCGCGAACTGATCCACAGGCACGATGACTTTCTGCTGTGCGCGAGGCATCGGAGGCAGTGTGTCAGCACCGGCACCACCATGGTGGAACGGAAGTCACAGTCCACCAGTTGTTGGCACTCACCTGCCATTGCTGCCAGCGCGGCACAGCGGTTGCATTGCTTCAGACTGTGATCCGTTCGCTGCGGAACAACAGCGCAGCAGGCGTATCTGTGTATTTGACAGTGTGTGAATCGACGAGGTGAAGCATGCATTCGACCGCAGAAGCCACGCTGACGCCGGTCAGCAATCTCACGGAGTTCTTTCGCGATGCGCTGGGCGAAGCCCTGTCGCACCAACATGTATCACTGGATGAGCACACTGCACACTATGTGGTCAGCCTGCTTACCCTCTATTCCCGCACCGAGGTCTCGCATGGCAATACCCGGCCCGGGCAGCGCTGGGTCAGTCTGGCCGAATTGCTGGCGCATGCGGCCGATGCCCGCTCTCCCGCCGAGCGCGATGCCACCCTGCAGCGGCTGGGCGATGTATCGCTGTTTGTCGCCGGCTTCTTCGCGCATGGCTTCGAACGGCGGCTGGTGGATGTGGACTATCACGTGGCCATGGGCGGGCGCGCCTACAGCACGCTGGCTTCGGCCAATGTCAGTGGCCCGCGGCGCGCGCTGAACGGCGTGTTCGGCGAGCTGGCCCGCAAGTTCCAGTCGGTGGTCGACGCCATCGGCGAGATCAGCGACTCGGCGCGGGTGTGGTCATCGAAGGATGTCCTGCGCCTGTACGAGCTGTGGCTGAAGACCGGCAGCCCTCGCGCCCAGGGCCTGTTGCAGCAGCTTGGCGTGGCGCCTGTTCCCGTTTCATTGCGCACCAGCTGACCGCCGATGCTGCGCCGCCTGCAGCTGCTGCTGGAAACCATCTATGACGCGCGCAGCGGTCATGATGTGCAGCAGTTCCTGCTGACGCGGCGCCAGCTGCCGCAGGAGCGACGCCGCCTGGCAATAGACGAAGAGCTGGTGCTGGTCGACGACGGGCGCGACGCCTTTCTCGGGGTGTTCATCGATGCCGCCGTGCTGCGCCGGCTGGCCAGACGCGATCCGCTGCGTGAATTGAATTCGGCCAATATCGCCGACTTCTGGACGGCGCTGGAAGGCGTGAGCCATTTCTCCTACCTGATGTGGAATGCCGGGCACGACCGCGGCGTTTCGCAGCTGGAGCTGGAGCTGCAGGCCGAGGTCGACAAGTACATTGCGAGCTGGTGGCTGCTGCGCGCGCAGAACCCGGGATATTTCCCGCGCGAGCTGCGCCGGCTGCTGTTCGAGCGCACTACCCTTGCAGCAGGTCTCACCGCCCCGCGGCGCCACATGTACGCGGCAGCGAGCCGTTACGCCGCGCGGTTCTGCGCCAACCTGGAAGCGGTGCTCAGCTCCGACCGGCCTGCCCTGCGACACACGGCCGTTGCGGCATTGCGCCGCTTCTATCGCCTCGGGAATCTGCACAAGCTGCGGCACATCGACCTGCTCTGGGGCGGCGCAGCCCGCTGCTAGAACACCGATCGCACCGGCCCGCCCATCATGGCGGCGCGCACCAGCGGAATCGGCGGCCCGCCATACGACAGGAATGCATCGTGGAATTCGCGCCAGCAGGCCTTGTCCTCGGCGCCACTGCGCTGGCCGCACCAGTCCGAGCGCAGCCTGCGGATCATCAGCTTGCCCATGGTGTAGTTGAGATAGGCGGGATCATAGGCGCCGCGCGCAGCCTGCTGCTCGGCGTTGCCCTCATCCTGATAGCCCTGTTCCATGAACATGCGGCGCGACCCGGCGAGCGTCATGCCCCTGGTATGCAGGCCGATGGCCGAGAGCAGCCGCACATTGCGCAGCGTTGCATTGGTCAGCTGGCCGATGTGGGCTTCCGGATCGCCGTCGCCCAGCCCCTGCTCCCACATCATTTCCTCCGCATAGTGTGCCCACCCTTCCGCGAAGGCGTAGCCGACGTACAGCCTGCTGAACATCGACGGCGCGCGATTGGAATGCAGGAACTGCAGGAAATGACCAGGCCACACTTCGTGCACGGAGGTGAACAGCAGGTCTGCCTTGCCGGGAATGTAGTTCTGCTGCTTGGCCTTTGACCAGGATGGATCCGGGGCCGTCACGTTGTAGAACGACGGCATGTTCTTTTCATACGGGCCGGGAATGCCGATGTAGGCGGAGTTCTGCGCGTTGTAGGGCGGTGACTGCTTCACCTTCGCCTCTTCCTGCACCGGAATGACGACTGTGGCATGCTGCTGCGCAAACCGCTTGAGCGCGATGAGCTGTGTTGCGGCGTAGGCAACGACGTTGCCCTCCGGCTTGGTGTTGTTCATTTTGGCAACACATTGCGCGATGGTCTTGCCGGGTGCATAGGCCTTGCAGGCTTCTGCCAATGCCGACTGATTGCGCTTCAGGTCAGCCAGCCCCACGGCCTCGAGCTCTGCCAGCGGCGTATCCACCAGCTCGGTTGCCTTGAGCATGGCAGCGAACAGCTTCGGGCCCATGGCGAAGTCTTCGGTCTGCGTGGCGCGCAGGCCCTGCAGGTGTTGCTGCAGGTCCGCCAGCGCTGCAGCCGCGGCTTCATTCTGCTTCCTGAATTCTGCCTGCAGGGCAGCGTCGCCCGTGCCGGCAAACACCTTCACCACGTCCTGCTTCAGGAAATCACCCAGTGGCCCGAAGCTGTGCAGGCCGATGTCGATGAAGGAGCGCGGCAGCGGACCCTTGAGGTTGGCCTTGATCTGCGCGGTTGCGCGCGGCAGGTTCGACGCCCAGCGCATGTAGGCTTTCATGCGGGTGGCGAGATCCGCATACGGGCGATCCAGATAAGTCGCTGGATCGATGTAGTACCAGCTGGGATTGCGGTGCGGCCAGTCCGCGGCTTCGCGCCAGAACAGTTCGCCATCCAGCAGCGCGAGCAGCTGCTGTCGCTGGAACTGTCCGGCCTGTGCGAGCCTGCCCGGATCGAAGGCCTGCACGCGCGAGCGCCAGTCCTTCAGACGCTGGATTTCGGCCTGCAGTCCCGCTGCACTCCAGTCGGGAAACAGGCCGTCGTATTCGTGACGCCCCTGGTAGGCGGCGGTGATCGGGTTGGCCTGCTGGTCACTCCCGATCCATTCCTGCACGAGTGCGGCCCAGGTCTCATCTGCCGCAGCCAAGCTGGCGCCCTGGCTCCGGGCCTTGCACCCGCCAAGGAGCAGGCCTGCCAGCAGCAGCGCCATGCATCCGGCCCACGCCAGCTGCCGAGTGTTCCCGTGCATTGCAGCCTTCCCGGTTTCTCCTTTGGGACAGGATGCACCAAAGCGCCTGCGGGTGTTGCAAAACAGGTGGCGCGCTCAGTGGCTATCACCAGGCAGATCGAACACCAGCACTTCGGCATCCTTGCCGTCGCGGATATCCAGTTGCGTGACCCCGGTGAGCTTCAGCGCATCGCCGGTGGTCAGCCGCTTGCCCTGTGCGGTCAGCTCGCCACGCACCAGATGCACATATACCCGGCGGCCCGCAGCTACGTTCAGCTGTGCGGATTCGGCGCCGTCGAACAGGCCGGCATACATGCGCGCATCCTGGTGCACGGTGACCGAACCTTCCGCGCCATCACCGGAGACCACCAGCCGCAGCCTGCCGCGCTTCTCGCTGGCGTCGAAGCTCTTCTGCTCATAGCCCGGCTGCACACCCATGCGGTCGGGATGGATCCAGATCTGCAGGAAATGCACCGGCTGCGTGGGCGAAGGGTTGTTCTCGCTGTGGAACACGCCGGTGCCGGCGCTCATGCGCTGCACGTCACCGGGCCGGATCACCGAACCTGTGCCCATGGAATCGCGATGCGCCAGTTCACCCGCGAGCACATAGCTCACGATCTCCATGTCGCGGTGCGGATGCGTGCCGAAGCCGCGGCCCGGTGCCACGCGATCCTCATTGATCACGCGCAGTGCGCCGAACTCCACATGCTCTGCATCGAAGTAGTCGGCGAACGAGAAGCTGTGCTGGCTCCTAAGCCAGCCGTGGTTGGCCTGGCCCCGATCCTGGCTTTTGCGGATTTCCAACATGGTGCTCTCCTTTGGTGCTGGGAGAGAGCATGCAATTTACTGATCAGATAAAAAAGCGCAATATCCTGCTCTTATCAATCAGAATTTCTGATCTTTTATGACCCAGCTGCGCTCTTCCGTCGACCAATGGCAGGTGCTGGCCGCGGTGGTCGACGCCGGCGGCTTCGCCCAGGCCGCCGCCCGCCTGCACCGCAGCCAGTCCGCGGTGAGTTATGCCATGGCGCAGCTGCAGGACTCCCTGGGTGTGCGGCTGCTGGAACTGCACGGGCGGCGCGCCGAGCTCACGCCGCTGGGCAAGGAGCTGCTGCGCCGCAGCCGCGTCATCGTCGACCAGTTCGCTCGCCTCGAAGCACTGGCGCGCGCCATCGACACCGGCTGGGAGAGCGAGCTCAGGCTGGTGGTGGACGCGGCGTTTCCGCAGGATCGCCTGCTCGGCATGCTCGCCGAACTGCAGGGCAGCTGTCCGCACACCACCATCTCGCTGGCCGATGCCGTGCTCTCCGGTGCCGAAGAAGCAATCACCGCAGGCAGCGCCGACCTGGTGGTGACCACCCGTGTGCCAGACGGCTTCCTTGGCGACTGGCTGATGGATGTTTCGATGATGGCGGTCGCCGCGCCGTCGCATCCGCTGCAACAGCTGCAGCGCGCACTGACGCTGGACGATCTGGCGCTGCACACGCAGGTGGTGGTACGCGATTCCGGCCGCCAGCAGGTGCGCGACGAAGGCTGGCTGGGCGCGCAGCATCGCTGGACGGTCGCGGGCATCGAAGCCTCGCGCGCCGCCGTGCTGGCCGGACTCGCCTATGCATGGCTGCCTTCGCACCTCGTCGCTGCAGACATTGAACAGGGGCGCCTGAAACCACTGCCACTTTCAGTGGGTGGACTACGCCAGATGCCGCTGTATGTGGTGCTGGTGAAAGGCGAAACCGCGGGCCCTGCTGCGCGCAAGGCACTGGAACTGCTGCAGCGGCATCTGCCGCGTTGAGGATGAACTGGTGCAGCGCGACGGCCATCACCATGACTCGCATCGTCGTTCTGCTTTATGGTTGCCGTTCCACTTGGCGACGAATGGCATGGTGCGGATTCGACAGGCGCGCTGCATACATCTGGCTGGCTGATGACTGGATGCCAATATGAATCAATCGGGCCGTTTCACGCCAGGATTGTTGCTCGCAGGTGCCGCAGCGCGGCTTGCGACCATCCCTGCCCACGCCCAACGGCTGGAGCGCCCGGGAGTGCGGCGGCTGACGGACAAGGAGACCCAGGGGCTGAAACTGCAGCGCGGCGATACCGCGGACCAGCACTATCCGGCTGCGGCAAGGCGTGACGCCGTGGACGGCATCGTGCTGGTAGACCTGCTGCTGAATATCGAGGGGCAGGTGCTCGAAGCACAGGTGATTGCGGAATCGCCGCCGGGATTTGGCTTCGGCCTGGCGGCACTCGACACGGCCAAGACCTTTGAATTCATCAACCCGTTCCGCAGCCAGGTGCTGTTGTCGAAGGAGGTCGCGTTCCTGCCCTAGGCAGATCATTTCCACTAACATGACCGCAGGCACAATGGGAGCACACACATGACCAGAACCGCAGGGAAAGACCATGTCTCCGTCGACAGACTGCTCGAAGACCTGCAGGCCGTCGTCGCGGATGCCGAAGCATTGCTGAAGGCCACCTCCCACCAGGCGGGCGAGAAAGTGCAGGAAGCCCGTGCCAAGGCCGAGGAATCGCTGTCCGCTGCGCGCGAACACCTGGTCGATGCGCAGGAGGGTGTGCTGCATCAGGCGCGCGAACTGCTGGGGGATGGCGAGGAATATGTGCGGCGCAATCCCTGGCAGGCCGTGGGCATCGCGGCAGGCGCCGGCCTGCTGATTGGCCTGTTGCTCAGCCTCGGCCGGCGCCAGGGATAAGCCATGTCGCAAGGTGAACCCGGGGCTGGAACCGGACCCATCAGCGGTCTGATCGGGTCACTGAAAGGCGTGCTGTCGACCCTCGTCGCCATCGCGCAGACCCGGCTCGAGATCATCTCCACCGAGCTGCAGCAGGAAATCGGCCTGGCGGCCAACCTGCTCTTGTGGGCATTTGTCGCGCTGCTTGCGGCGGGCATGGGCCTGCTGCTTGGCGCACTCGTGCTCATCATCGTGTTCTGGGATACGCACCGCGTGCTGGTGTCGGTGCTGGTGATGGGGTTCTTCTTCGCGCTGGCCACGGCGGCCGTGCTGGTGTTGCGCGCGAAGCTCAAGGCACGGCCGCGCCTGTTCGACGCCACCATCACGGAATTCGCGCGTGATCGCGAACATCTCGAGCGCTAACCGCAGGCCGGCGTGAAAATCCACCTCACCGAACTTGCGGAACACCGGCTGCAGTTGCAGCAGCAGGCTGCCGCGCAGCGCCAGCAGCTGGCCATGCACGTCAACACCATCGAGGCGCGCATCCGTGGTGTCGACCAGGGGTTGCTGAATGTGCGGAACTTCCTGCAGCGACCGGCGGTTCTCGCCGGCGGTGCCGCACTCGCGCTGTGCATGGGCCCCAGGCGCGCATTGCAGCTGCTTGGGAAAGCCATGAAGCTCATGCTGGCCGCGCGCCGTATGTTCGGGGCCTGACGCGTCCCTGCCATCGTTACGCACACTTCATGCTGGCGTAATTCCTGCGCCATGGCAGCGGGACTATCGTGTTTCGCAAGCTGCAGATGCGTTGTGCAACAGCAGTAATGTTCCAGGACGTGATCATGAAAACACTTTCCATATTGGCCATCGCCGGTCTGCTTGCCACCGGTACGGCATTCGCCGCCGACTCTGCCCCGACTTCTGCCAAGCCGGTCGCCACGGCAACCGCAGCGCAGCCGGACCACCATTGCCGCGACGACGCGAACGCGAAGAAGCTCAGTGGCGCGGCGCGCAAGTCGTTCATGAAGAAATGCCGGGCGGATGCAACGGCGAAAACGGCGAAGAAGTAGCCCTGCCACGCGCCCCGGCCAGCGGCTGGGGCGCCGCCGATTGACGCCGCGCCGCCTGCAATCCATTCTGCAGCGGTGAAGCTCGGTGATCGCGACATCCGCGGCCTGCTTGTCGACCTCGACGGCGTGCTCTACGTCGATCGCCAGCCACTGCCCGGCGCGGCCGCGAAGGTGGCAGCGCTGAAGGCCTCCGGGCTGCCGCATTGCTACGTCACCAACACCACCACCCGGCCCGTCGCCACGCTCGCGGCGGAGTTGCACGAACTGGGCTTTGCCATCGACGCGCAGGCCATCCTTTCCGCACCCATGGCAGCGCGCAACTATCTGCGGCAACGGGGCAGCCCCTGCTGCCTGCTGGTCCTGAACGAAACGGTGAAGGCGGACTTCGGCGAATTCCGCGAGTCCGGCACCGACGCCCAGGCTGTCGTGATCGGCGATATCGGCGAGGCCTGGACCTATGGACTGCTCAACCAGGTATTCCGCCTGGTGATGAACGGCGCGGAACTCATCGCCCTGCATCGCAACCGCTACTGGCAGGCCGACGGCGGACTGAAGCTGGACATCGGCGCCTTCGTCGCGGGTCTTGAATACGCCACCGGCAGGACCGCCACCATCATCGGCAAGCCACGCCGCGAATTCTTCGAGGCGGCGCTGCAACAGATCGGCGTCGCGGCCGGCGAAGCGGCCATGATCGGTGACGACATCGAGAGCGATGTGAAGGGCGCGCAGGCGATGGGCATCCTGGGTGTGCTGGTGCGCACCGGCAAGTACCGCGAGGCGCAGCTGCTGCGCTCGGGGCTGACGCCGGACCTGGTGCTCGACTCGTTCGCGGATCTGCCGGTTGGAGCATGAAAGCCTGCCGATCACGGCGGTTCAGGCCAGGGGCAGCCGCTCCCGCTCTGCCCAGCCGTCCGCGAGACGCCGCGCCGAAACCGGCACCCGCGTCCTGAGCTGCTGCGCGAACAGCGATACACGCAGTTCCTCCAGCAGCCAGCGGAATGAATCCTCGCCGGGTGGCAACAGGCCGCGCTCGGCCTTGACCCGTTCGCGGTAGCGCGCTTCAAGCGGCGCGATCTCCGCCGCAAGTTGCGCATCGCGACGCGGGTCGAGCCGGAGCTTTTCGAGCCGCTGCTCGATGGCCTGCAGATAGCGCGGGAATTCCTTCAGGCGTTCCCACGGGGTGGTGAGCAGGAAACCGGCTGGCAGCAGCCACGCGAGCTGGGCGCGGATGTCGGCCGCCGCAACCGCCGCCGCCTGCGGAAGCCCTGTCTGGATCCGGCCCAGTCGTTCCAGGGCAGCCTGTACCGCGCGCGCGTGTTCCTGCGCGGGCAGCCCCAGGCCACCGCGCAGCGTTGCAATGCGTGCATCGAAGGCAGCTGCGCTGCGCAGGGGCTCGCGACCTTCGAGGAACACGGTCATGACGAGGCGGTCCAGCAGGTCGTCGCGCAGGTCGCGTCCCGCGACCAGGTCCTTGTCCAGCAGCGGATGGGCGGTGAGTCCACGGTAAACCAGCTCGGCCTGCACATTGACGGCCAGGTCCCGCCGCAGCGATTTGAATTCGCGCGCCATCGCAAGCCTGATCAGCCGCGCAGTGCCGCGCGCATGGCTCGAGCGCGCCTCGGGCGGCGTGGCGAACACGCGCAGGCCGACGGTGTCGCCCTCGTCCACCAGCGCGGGATAGCCGACCTGCTTGCGTTCCCCCGGCACGGCATCCAGCTGGTCCGGCAGGTCGCCGAACTCCCAGGTGCGGGCGCCGGTGATCAGTTGCGACTGCTTCGCGTAGTCCTGTCGGGAGGCGCCGGCATGCCGGTCGCGCAGGCCGCGCAGACTGCGGGAGCGTGCGATCACCACCTGCGCATCGTCCACCAGCAGGAAGTTCATGCGCAGATGCGGTGGCAGCACCTCCTCGCGGAAGGCATCGCGCGGTACCGGCACGCCACCGGTGCGCGACAGCGCATTGGCCAGCTGGGCGGGCAGCGAACCGCGGCCCTGGTCGAGCAGGGGCAACGCGCGGGCTACCGCATCCGGCACCGGCACGAAATGCACCCGCAGGTTCTTCGGCAGCGAGCGGACCAGGGCGGTGACCTTCTCTTCGAACAGCCCCGGCACCAGCCAGGCGAAGGGTTCTTCGGGCAGCTGGTTCAGCACATGCAGCGGCACGATGGCCGACACGCCATCGTCTTCGTGGCCGGGTTCGAAGCGGTAGGCGAGCTGCACCACCAGCGGACCGGCAGACAGGTGATCGGGGAATTGGTCGGCTTCGAGCGTGGCCTCGCCGGCTGCGATGTCGGCTTCGGTCAGCCACAGCAACTGCGGATTTTTCGCCTCGGCCTCGCGCCGCCAGCGCTCGAAAGCCGCGCCGGTGGAGATGCCTTCCGGCACCCGTGCGTCGAAGAATTCGTACAGCCGGCCCTCGTCGGCGAGCAGGTCCACCCGCCGCCCTTTCTGCTGCAGGTACTCGGTGTCCTCCAGCAGCTTCACGTTGTGGGTGAGGAAGGGAGCGCGGCTATCGTATTCCATGCGGACCAATGCATGCCGGATGAACAGTTCACGGGCCGCCTTTGGATCAATACGCTCGAAAGGCACCCGCCGGTCCGTGGTGAGCGTCAGCCCGAACAGCGTCGTGCGTTCGTAGACAGAGGCGCGCGCGGCACGCCTTTCCCAGTGCGGATCGTAGTGCTGGCGCCGGATCAGGTGCTCGCCCACCTGCTCGATCCACACCGGGTCAACCCGGGCTACGGTGCGCGCATAGACCTTCGTGGTCTCCACCTGCTCGGCGCTGACGATCCACGGCGGCCTGGCCTTGAACTGCCCCGAGCCCGGATGGATGTGCAGCTTCGTGCCATTGGCGCCGAGGTACTCGGCCTGCTCCTTGCGCTGCGCGACCTGCGACAGCAGACCGGCGAGCAGCGCGCGGTGTATGGCTTCGTACTGCCCCGGCTGCGCATTGAGTTTCAGCGCCAGCTCGCCCTTCACCACCTCCATCACCTGGCCATGCACGTCATGCCATTCGGTGAGCCGCAGGTAGGAGAGGAAGTTGTCCCGGCACCAGCCACGCAGCTTCGCGCGCGACAGGTGTTCGCGTTGTTCGATGTAGGAGCGCCAGAGTTTCAGCAGCGACAGGAAGTCGGATTGCTCGTCGCGCAGCAGCGCATGTTTCTGGTCCGCCTGGGTCTGCTTGTCCGCCGGACGGTCGCGCGGATCGGGTACGGACAGCGCGGCGGCGATGATCGCCACTTCCTCCAGACATTTCTCGTCGACACCGGCCAGCAGGATGCGGCCGAGGCGCGGATCCAGCGGCAACCGGGCGAGCCGCTGGCCCAGTTCAGTCAGCTTGCCGTCCTCGGACAGCGCATCGATCTCCCGCAGCGTGCGCTGGCCATCGCGCACATAACGACCATCGGGTGGCTCCACGAACGGGAAGGCTTCGATGTCGCCGAGTTTCAGGGCGTGCATCTGCAGGATCACCGCGGCCAGGTTGGTGCGCTGGATCTCGGGCTCGGTGAATTCAGGCCGCGCAAGATAGTCCTCTTCGGAATACAGGCGGATCGCGATGCCCGGCCCGACGCGGCCGCAGCGCCCGGTGCGCTGGTTGGCAGAAGCCTGCGAAATCTTCTCGATCGGCAGGCGCTGCAGCCGGCTGCGGTGGCTGTAGCGGCTGATGCGCGCCACGCCGGTGTCGATCACCGCGCGAATGCCCGGCACGGTCAGCGAGGTCTCGGCCACATTGGTCGCGAGCACGATGCGTCGCCGGCCCGAGGGCCGGAACACGCGCTCCTGCTCATCCTGCGCCAGGCGTGAATACAGCGGCAGGATGTCGCAACCCTGCGGGTGATGTTTGCGCAGCGATTCGGCCGTCTCGCGGATCTCGCGCTCGCCGGAGAGGAACAGCAGGATGTCGCCGGTCTGGTCGCGCCACAGCTCATCCACCGCGGCGAGGATCGCGGCCTGTTCGGCCGACGCCGTCTCGTCGTCCTCTTCGTCCAGTTCCACCGGCCGGTAGCGGATGGTGACCGGATAGCTGCGGCCGGAGACATTGATGATCGGCGCAGCGTTGAAATGCCGTGAAAACCGCTCCGGATCGATGGTTGCCGACGTGATCACGATCGTAAGGTCCGGCCGCTTCGGCAGCAGCCACTTCAGGTACCCGAGCAGAAAGTCGATGTTCAGCGAACGCTCATGCGCCTCGTCCACGATGATGGTGTCGTAGGCATCCAGGAACCGGTCACCCTGCGTCTCCGCCAGCAGGATGCCGTCGGTCATCAGCTTGATGAGCCCTTCCGGACGACTGCGATCCTGGAAGCGCAGCTTGTACCCCACCAGCTGCCCCAGCGGCGACTTCAGTTCCTCGGCAATGCGCGCAGCGACCGCACGCGCCGCGATGCGCCGTGGCTGGGTGTGGCCAATCGCACCGGCAACACCGCGACCGGCCTCGAGACAGATCTTCGGCAGCTGCGTCGTCTTGCCCGACCCGGTTTCACCGCAGACGATGACCACCTGATGCTGTTCGATGGCACGGCGGATCTCATCGCGATTGGCCGAGACCGGCAACTCTTCCGGATAGCTGATGAGGGGAATACTCGCTGCGCGCGCTGCACGGGCAGCGACTGAAGCGGCGATTTTCGCCTGCAGCGCGATCTGCGCAGTCGCCACGTCCCTGCCACGCTGCTGTTCGCCACGCAGACGATCCTGCTCCCGCCGCAGCCGGAACTGGTCGCGGCGCAGGCAGCTGTCGATCGTGGGAGCAAGGGTTTCCGGCGGATTCATGGGCGGGCGATTCTACTGCGTCGCAATGTCCTACCCGCATACACACCAAAGGCTGACAACGCGGCACGGCGGGCCAACAGATCATGGTGCCTGCATCCACCAACCATCGGTCCTTGCGGATCGGGCGGGTACAGCCGTGAAACAGGCTCTTCTTTACGTTGCATTGATCCTTGGAACGGTATTGCCGGCAGCCGTCGGCGGGCAGGAACTGGCTTCCGACTCGCAGTTGCCGGTGGCTCCTGCACTGACTCCGGTAAAGCCGGATGCGGGAGAGTCGGCAGCCCGGGTGACCAGGGCGCTGCACGAAACGAAAGGCGTGCCCGCCAGCGACATCACCGTCTCCACCCACGCTGGCACCATCGTGCTGACAGGTGAAGTGGATAGCGAGGCCCAGCGGGCTGCCGCGATTTCCGTCGCCGAAAGGACGGCGGAAGGTGCGCGGGTCTCCAACAACATTGAAGTTCGTCCGCTGGAAGAACGGCCCTTGAAGGAACAGCAGGCTGCGCAGCAGTCAGCGCAACTGGTGCGCGACGTCGAGGCAGCGTTGGCAGCCAACTCGCGAACCGCGCATCTGGGCATTGCAGTTACCAGCGCCGACGGGCGTGTAGTCGTGCTGCAGGGCCTGGTCTCCTCCCGCGAAAATCGCACGGCAGTGCAGAACGTGGCCTCCAGGGTCAAAGGCGTAACGCGGGTCGACAACCGCACGGTGGTGCCGGGCGAGCAGTGAACCGCGCAGCGGTCAGGAAACCTGCAGCATTCCCCCCAGCGCAGTAGCGATGCCCAGAAATGAAAAGAAGCCCACGATATCCGTCACCGTGGTGAGGATGATCGACGACGCCGTGGCAGGATCCTGGCCAAGGCGACGCAACAGGACCGGTACCAGCGCACCTGCAAGTCCCGCCACGACCATCGAAATGATCATCGCCATCACGATGATCAGCACGAGGCCCGCCGAGCGGCTCCAGATGTAGACGCCCAGTGCGGTGGTAGCCGCCACGGCAAGTCCGTTCACGAGGCCAACGGCGGCTTCCTTCAGCGCAATGCGCGGCCACTGCCGCAGCTGCACTTCGCGCAACACCAGGCCGCGCATGGTGACCGCAAGTGCCTGCGCTCCCGCGTTGCCCGACTGTCCGGCAACCACCGGCAGCAGCACGGCCAGGGCCGTGTATTTCGCGATGGTGCTCTCGAACAACCCCACCACTGCAGCCGCCAGGAATGCCGTGAGCAGATTGATCTGCAGCCAGGGCAGTCGCTTGCGCACGGCAAAACCCGGGGAGGACAGCGCCCGCTCATCCGCGCTCGCGCCCACCATGGTCTGCAGATCGACGCTGGTGTCGAGCCGCACGGCGGCCATCAGCTCCGGCTGCCGGATCACGCCCATGAACCGGCCCAGATCGCCGATCACCGGAACCACGCTCAACGGATGCGTCTGCAGCGTCCGCACCACTTCCTCGGCGGGATCCACATCGCGCACAAAGGCCGTTGCGCCACGCATGATCTCCCGGATCGGGCGGTCGCGATTCGAGAGCACGAGGTCTTCCATTTCTATCTGGCCAAGCAGATGCATCTGGTCGTCGACCACAAACAATTCGCGCAGCCCGCGCTGCCGGATGCTTCGGAGGCGCTCGATGGCTTCGGCCACGGACAGATCCACGTGCAGGGCGCCGATGCGCGGATCCATCATGTGCCCGGCGGTATTCTGCGGATACGCCATGAGCATGCGCAGCTCCTGCGCAGCCGGCGCACGCAGGGCCGAGAGCAGCGCCTCGCGCGGCGCGGATTCCAGCTGCGCAAGCGCGGCGACGCTGACCTGCGGATCGCCTTCCGCCAGCAGCTGCAGCGCGCTCTCCACGGGCAATGCCATCACGACGCGCGCGGCCAGGTCGGGCGCCAGAACCTGCCACGTCTGCAGTCGGGCAGATGCCGATCTTTGCAGCAGCATCTCCACGGCGATGTCTTCGGGAATCTTCTCCAGTGCCCGCGCAGCTTCGCGCGGATAGTCGAGCAGGAAGCGCTCGTTCAGCGCCGAGACGGCCGAAACTTCAGCGCTCATCGGGAATCTCCGCCAGCGTACGGGCCGGCGGCAACAGGGACAGCCCGCCGCGCAGCACGCCCGTCACACACTGCCAGTACCCGCCAGCCAGCACAGTGCCGACCGACGGCGTTGCCGTGCCGCGACTGGCCTGATCCATCTCGTAGACCTGCTGCAGGCGTTCATGCCGCATCAGTCCGATGAATGTGCCGAAGCGCGTCGTGACGGGCAGCACGGAGCTGGAACGCCAGGCGGGATGCAGCAGCCCGGCCGCCACTGGCGTAGCCGCCATCAGCAGCGCGGGAATGGGGACGGCCAGGTTGGCAACCGGTGTGGCCGGTGCTGCCCGCAACAGCTCATGCAGTGCGATCCAGGCGGTTGGCCGCCGGTGTTCGTCGAGCAGCACGATGCGCTCGGAGTTGCCGGCAGCGACGGCGACACGTTCCCGCGCCACCGCTGCCGTGACCTCGCCGGTCAGCGTCAGCACGTCGGCATCGACCCAGGCGCCGATGCTGTTGTCGGGAACAGCCAGGATCAGCCGCAGCGCCACGCCTTTGGAAGTCCGCAGCGCGGCCAGCAGCGCAATCCGGCGCGGCTCGGAAACCTGGCGCAGCACGCGCGCCGCGACGCTGGTCTCCAGCAATGCCAGCAGCACCGCTCCGCGATTGCGATCCACACCATTCAGGACGGCGGCCGCCAGCGACGGTCGCATGTACTGCAGCACCGGTGCGGTGATGCGCGCGGGCAATTCCTGCATCAGCGCAACCACTTCGGCAGACGCGCGAATCTCCAGCAGCCGCGCCACATCCTCCGGATGTGAACGCATGAACTCCTGGGTCAGCACATCAAGCTGATTCGCTGCGCTCATCGCTCAGTAACTCGATGGCGTCGTCGCTGTAGGCGCCGGCCGGAATGTTCACGCGGCCAGCTGCCGTCTCCAGCACGATGGAGGTTGCATTGATATCGATGATCCGGCCTTCGAAACCCTTGAGGCGGACCTTCTCGCCCACGCGGAAAGACTGCCGCAGGTAGTGGGCGCCGATCGCGTTGGCCACGAAACTGCGGGAGCCCAGGCTCACTGCCAGCACCGCACCGCCCAGTGTCACGGCCAGCGCAATCGACGCCAGTATGGCGACCCAGCGCACCTCCAGGCCGATCTGGTCCGCCCCTACCAGCAGCGACACGATCAAGGTGGCGGTCTGCGCCAGCCGCGCCAGCGCCGCCTGCTGTGTCTCCTGCAGTTTCCGCGTGCTCGACCGGACCAGGTCGCCGACGAATCCGGAGACCACAAACCCGCCGGCGATGATCAGCAATCCGGCCGCCACCCCGGGCAGATGACGGACGATGCCGCTGATCCAGTCCGTGAACAACGCCAGGCCAATGATCTGGGTGGCGCTGGAAACGAACAGCAGCATCACCGCCCAGAAAACCACGTCGCTCAGCACCCGCGCGGAAACGCGCTCGGCACCGGTATCGGGTCGCCCGCTGCGGCGGGCAAGGGAGCTCTGGACGCTGCCGAGCATCCGCCGCGTCATCGACCGGCAGATGCGCGCAACGATCCAGCCGGCAACGACGAGCAGTATCGCCACGGCCAGCGCCGGCAGCTTGGCAACGGCATGCGAGGCCAGCGACTGGATGCTGTTCGAGAGTGACTCTCGCAGGCTGCCAACTTCCACGGTTGCTTGACCCTCTATCGAAAACGAGCGCCGGAACTGGCGTATGCGTTGATGTTAAGTGTACGAAAGCTAGACGTCGAGATTCGCCACCGTCAGCGCATTCTTCTCGATGAACTCGCGCCGCGGCTCGACCTGGTCACCCATCAGCGTATTGAAGATCTCATCCGCAGCGATGGCGTCCTCGATCCGCACCTGCAGCAGCCGCCGCGTTTCCGGATTGATGGTGGTATCCCACAGCTGTTCCGGATTCATTTCACCCAGCCCCTTGTAGCGCTGCATGGTCTGGCCCTTGCGCGCCTGGTCGAACAGCCAGGTGATGGCTTCCTTGAACGAACCCACCTCGCGACGCTGGTTGCCGCTGGTGACATGGGCGCCCTCGCCGATCATCCCACCCAGGGTCCGGCCCAGTTCCGCAATGTGGCGGTATTCGGCCGAGGTGAAGAATTCGCGCGGCAGGGCCTTGTCGGTAAAGCTGCCATGCTCCACGCGCCGCACCAGGATGCGCGGCGCGCGACCGCCCTCGCCTTCCACGGCCTCGACGCCTGCCTGCACCTTGATCTGGTACTGGCGGTTGGAATCGTTGCGGGCGTTGATCTGTCGTTCCAGCTGCGCGCTCCAGTCGCGCAAGCTGTCCGGGCTGTCGAAGCTCGTGGCCAACAGCACGGGCGTATAGATCAGCTGTTCCAGCAGCCGCGCATCGTAGCGGCGGCTCCAGCGCTTGATGATGGCCTGCACTTCCATGTACTGGAGGGCCAGCATCTCGAGGCCCGCGCCCTGCAGGGGCGGCGCGCCTTCGTTCACGTACAGCGCGGCATCGTCCACCGCGTTGTTCAGCAGGATGGCATTGAGCTCGAGGTCATCCTTCACGTACATCTCGTTCTTGCCGCGCTTCACCTTGTAGAGCGGCGGCTGCGCGATGTAGATGTGCCCGCGCTCGAGCAGCATCGGCAGCTGGCGGTAGAAGAAAGTCAGCAGCAACGTGCGGATGTGGCTGCCGTCAACGTCCGCGTCGGTGTTGTGGCAGCAGATTCCGCCCATGCCGGCGACAAAGTTCTCGTCGCCCTCCACGGAAAAGTCGTAGACATTGCCGTTGCCTGGCTCCACCTCTTCGATCGACAGGATTGGCAGGGCCATCAGGTCGCCGTCCAGGCGTTCGAAACGGCGGTTGCGGTGATTGTCGGTGGACGTGGCGAGCTTCTCGCGCAGCTGCGCCGCGCCGGCGTGATCGCCCCACACGCCTTCGAGCTTGCGCAGATCTTCGTTGGCAGCGAGCGTAATCGTCCAGTACCGGTGCTTCGTCTGACAGGGCTCGCCGCGGATCTCGCGGACGATGCCGTCGGGCTCGTGCTCGCTGAGCGAGGCCACGACGCCAAAGCTCGCAAGCAGGTACATCGTGCCGCTGGCAAGGTCGTACGAACTGGTGGCCATCGACACGCGGCCGCCAGCCACGGTGCCATCACCCAGCAGATAGCCGCGCAGGAAAGCGGCGCGCAAGGCGGGCGACACGTTGAACACGATGTCCGGCACGCGCTTGGTGAGCGAGTCGGCGCCTTCGAACCCGAAGGCATGCTGCCAAGCCAGGGCGGCAACTCGATGCACCAGTTTGAGCTCATCCGCACGCCCCGCCGCCGTATAGCGCTGCGGGGCGATGCCAAAAACCGCCTCGATATGGCCGGCCATCTCATCGGCGAAACGGCGGTTGCCATTGCCGATGGTCAGGCGCACACCGTTACGGTCGGAGCAGGAGCCTTCGGCCACGTAAAAGCCCAGCAGCGTCATCAACCGTTCGTTGACGTCGATGAAGCGACGGATCGGCTGATGCGCGTAGTGCTCGGGGGTGAGCTCCACATCAGCGCGGTCGTTGAAGAAAGCCAGATCGTCAGCAGACAGATCCGACAGGCGGATGTAGTCCTTCACCTCATTGGCGCCGGAGCCGCGATACTGCGTATTCCAGGTGCGGTGCAGGCGGCTGTCGCCCACTGCCACCCTGGTGATGGCTGCATCGACATCGATGCCCAGCGCCTGCACATAGGCCCGGAAGTGCGTCACTGTGGGCTGCGATGCCCCGTTTTCCCAGCTGTAGAACGTGCAGGGCTGGCGGATGCCGATGCTGTCGCAGAGGGCGCGATTGCTGATCCCAGCCTGGCGACGGCGGCCGGCCAGTTCGTTGCGCACCTCCACCGGGATGGAGACGCGCGGCTCGATCATGTCTGGTCGCTGCGCAAAGCGCTGCTCGACACGCTGCTTGCGGAAATCCTCCACGGCCCTGCCGCGCAGCCAGACCTGCCTGGCTGCAATGGGCTCGCGATGCAACACGTGCAGCAGGTCGATACGTGCGGGTGCCGACTCGGGCAGGCGCAATTCGAGCGGAGCCACGAGGCGGTCACTGACCTTCAGCTCGTCGCCACGCTTGAGGCGGATAGCACCTTCTTCATGCACGAAGACGCTGTGGGTCCCGGTCACACGCACCGAACGGCCGTAAGCCGTGCGCACTTTGTACAGCTTCTCTGTCAGCGGATGACGGATGACACTCTTGATGGGACGGAAACGGATCTGGCGGTTGTCGACGCCGAAACACATCACCTCGCCCACATCGGCACCAGTGAGTTTGTCCTCGCCGCGCGCATGCTGAACGCTACCCGGCTCGGCCCTGGCCAGCACCTCATCGATGAACTGTCCGACGCGCACCATGCGCGTGCCGCGCGCAACGTCGCGAACGAACACATGATCATCGCCGTCCACGCTCATGATTATGATGCGGTGGTAACGCAGCTTGTCGATGTTGAATTCATCGCGGCCGATGCCGCAGCCCAGCGCGGTGATCAGCGTGCCGACTTCGGCCGACGAGATCATCTTGTCGAAGCGCGCCCGCTCCACGTTCAGGATCTTGCCCTTCAGCGGCAGGATGGCCTGGGTGCGACGGTCCCTGCCCTGCTTGGCGGAGCCACCGGCCGAATCACCCTCGACGATGAAGATCTCCGACAGCGCCGGATCTTTTTCCTGGCAGTCCGCCAGCTTGCCCGGCAGGCCGGCGATATCCAGCGCGCCCTTGCGGCGCGTCATTTCGCGCGCCTTGCGGGCGGCTTCGCGCGCGCGGGCCGCATCGAGGATCTTGCCGACGATGGCCTTGGCTTCAGCCGGGCGCTCGAGCAGGAACTCGGCGAGCTTCTGGCTCACAGCGGTTTCGACCACGCCCTTCACTTCAGAAGAAACCAGCTTGTCCTTGGTCTGTGACGAGAACTTCGGATCCGGCAGCTTCACGGAAAGAATCGCGGTCAGACCTTCACGCGCGTCATCGCCGGTGGTCTGGATCTTTTCCTTCTTGGCTTCCTTCTCGATGTAATCGTTCAGCGTGCGCGTCAGCGCCGCGCGGAAACCCGACAGGTGCGTGCCGCCATCGCGCTGCGGAATATTGTTGGTGTAGCAGAGCATGGTCTCCTGGTAGGAGTCGTTCCACTGCAGCGCCACTTCCACTCCGGTGGAACCATCCTGGGTGTTGAACCAGAACACACTGTCGTGCACGGCCGAGCGCGAGCGATTGAGATGCGCGACGAAGGCCTTCAGTCCGCCTTCGTGCTGGAACACCTCGGCCTTGTCGTCGCGCTCATCATTGAGCTCGATGCGCACACCGGAATTCAGGAACGAAAGTTCGCGCAGGCGCTTGGCGAGAATTTCGTATTCGAATGCGATGTTCGTGAAGATGGTGGGCGATGGCCGGAAGCGCACCGTGGTGCCGCGTTCGTTGGTGACACCAGTCTCTGCAAGGTCTGCTACCGGATTGCCCAGCCGGTACTGCTGCGTATAGAGCTTGCCGGCGCGATGGATGGTGAGATCCAGCACATCCGACAGTGCATTGACGACCGACACGCCAACGCCATGCAAACCGCCGGAGACCTTGTAGGAGCTGTCATCGAACTTCCCGCCGGCATGCAGCACGGTCATGATGACCTCCGCCGCCGAGCGCCCTTCTTCGGGATGGATGTCGACCGGAATGCCGCGCCCGTTGTCGCGCACCGTCACGGATTCATCGGCGTGGATGACAACCTGGACGCGGGTGCAATGACCCGCCAGGGCCTCATCGATGGCGTTATCAACCACCTCGAACACCATGTGGTGCAGGCCGGTGCCATCGTCGGTATCTCCGATGTACATGCCGGGTCTTTTCCGCACTGCATCAAGGCCCTTCAACACCTTGATTTTACTGGAATCGTAGACGTCTTCAGCGGTCATCTGCCCACCCGATGGTTTCTCCTTATTATTATAACCTCTGAACGGCTCCGTGTTCCACGTGAAACACACGCTCGGGCTGGCCGAAGATGTGGAGGTCCGGATTGAGGGATGTAATGACCAGCTGGCAGTCGAGTTCGGCCACCAGTTGCACCAGCGATGCCAGTCGCCGGGAGTCCAGTTCGGCGGCTGGATCGTCGAGCAATAGAGTTGGCGGAGTGGTCTGCAACTCCCGCAGGCGCCGCAGCAATGCCAGTACCATGGCTGCGGCAACCAGTTTCTGCTGGCCGCGGGAAAGACTTTCCTTCGCGGCCTTGCCGGCCACTCTCAGGTGCACATCGGCCCTCTGGGGTCCGCTCAGGGTGCTGCCGCGCGTCCGGTCCCGCTCCAGACCTTCCCTCAGAGACTCCGCCAGGCTGCGCTCGGCCGACCAGCCCCGGTGGTAGCTCCACT
Source organism: Gammaproteobacteria bacterium (assembly GCA_015655465.1). GTDB lineage: Bacteria > Pseudomonadota > Gammaproteobacteria > Steroidobacterales > Steroidobacteraceae > ZC4RG30. The sequence goes on from JAATEY010000106.1 coordinate 46,107, forward strand.
CCAGCTCCAGCCCGGAGAGCCGCTGGACCGCTTCAGTCAGGTAAGGCCGCACAGACTCGAACCACTGACTGCGCAGCAACGCGACCTGCTCTCCGTGAATTGCGATCTCCCCATCCCAGGGACTGGGCTCAGCCCCCTGCTTGAGCGCGGCGTTTCGCTGCCGCAGCGCCCTGCTGAACCGCAACCAATGCTCCAGGAAGGCATGTTCCACGTGGAACACTCCCCAATCCAGCCAGCGCCGCCTCTCCCCCGGGGCCCCCTCCACCAGCCGGTGCACCTCCGGATCGATCACCTCGACGAAGAACGCACCCGGCAACTCCGCCAGACTGCGGACATCCGCCCCGTCCAGACGCGCGGTATAGGACTCATCCCGGCGATACTCAAAGCCGATGCGATGTGCCGGCTCGATGGTCTGTGCGAACAGTTGCAGGCAGTCAGCGCCCCGCGAGATCAACTGGTCGGTATGACGGGTGCGGAACGAACGCCCTCGCCCGGCCAGGAAAACCGACTCCAGGATGGACGTCTTGCCGGAACCATTCGGTCCGTGAATCAGGTTCAGACGTGGCCCGAAGTCCAGCGTCGCCCCGGCAAGGCAACGCAATCCAGAAACCCTGAGGGACGCCAGGCTCACGCTGCTGGCGGAACGCGGCTCACAGCCGCATGGGCATGACGACGTAGCGCGACTGGGTGGTACCCGGCGACCGGATCAGGCAACTGCTGTTGGCATCGGTCAGCCCGATTTCCACCGTCTCGGTATCCACGGCCGACAGCGCTTCGAGCAGATAGGTGACGTTGAAGCCAATCTCCATCTCCTCGCCCTTGTAATCGATCTCGACTTCGTCCTGGGCCTCTTCCTGCTCCGGGTTGTGCGCCTGCAGCTTCAGGGCGTCCTTCGCCAGACTTACCCTCACTCCACGATACTTCTCGTTCGAGAGAATTGCCGTACGCTGCAATGCAGCACGAAGCAACTCGCGATCCACCACCACGGTCTTGCCCGGAGCGGCCGGGATTACGCGGCCATATTCCGGAAACTTGCCGTCGATCAGCTTCGAAGTGAAGCGAATGTCGCCGATCTGCAGCCGAATGTGATTCGAGCCGATCATGATCTCGACATCGCCGGTTGCCCCCAGAATGCGCTGCAACTCCAGCACGCCCTTGCGCGGCACGATCACCTGCTGCGCATTGACGCTCTTGCCGCCCAGCGCCAGCACAGCCTCGGCAATTGCCAGACGATGGCCGTCAGTCGCCACCGTTCGCAGCAATTTCCCGTCTGTCTCGAGCAAAGTGCCGTTCAGGTAATAACGCACATCCTGCTGCGCCATCGAAAAATGCGTCTTGGCGATCAGCCGACCGAGTTCAGCCTGGGGCAGGGTAAGCGTCTGCTGCGCATTGACCGAATCCACCACCGGAAACTCGCTGGCGGCTAGGGTCGAAAGCACGAAACGGCTACGACCTGCCACGATCTTGATCTTTTCTCCGTCCATCGTGACGGTAACAGCGGCTTTCTCAGGCAGCGTTTTGGCAATTTCCAGCAGTTTGCGACCTGGCACCGTGATCTCGCCGGGTTGACCGACGTTCACTTCACCGGAGGCAACCAGCTCCACCTCCAGATCCGTTCCGGTCACCGACAGGCGGTTGCCCCTGGCTGACAGCAGCACATTCGCCAGCACCGGCATGGTCTGCTTGCGTTCCACCACACCGATGACGGCCTGCAGTGGACCCAGGATCTGTTCGCGAGTCGCGCTGAATTTCATGAGCAAACCTTGTTTCGTTCCGGATGGATCCTGATCAGAATCTTAAGTCTTGAAGACTGTTGCTGTTGTAGATGGGCCTGTGGACAGCGAGGATAAATCAGTCCGCCCTTATGGGTCATGACTTTACGACGACATTTCAAACGGTCAAACCCGCGAACCTCCTGTCTTTCTCCTGTTGGCCGCCTGTGGACAATTCCATCCACATTTTAATCCCGGCTTTATCCCCAGGCTTGTGCACACCGTCATGCACAGATTCAGCCCGTCAGGATGCGCAGCAGATTCGAATAGTCCTCACCCACGCGCGGCTCGCTTTCCTGCAATTCCTTCACGCGCTTGCAGGCATGCAGCACGGTGGTGTGATCGCGCCCGCCAAAGGCGCTGCCGATTTCCGGCAGGCTGTGCGCGGTGAGTTCCTTCGACAAGGCCATCGCAATCTGCCGTGGCCGCGCCACCGAACGACTGCGTCGCTCCGAGAGCAGCTCCGACATGCGTACCTTGAAATAATCGGCCACCGTCTTCTGGATGTTCTCGATGGTCACCAGGCGCGCCTGCAGGTTGAGCAGATCCTTCAGTGCTTCCTTGGCAAAATCCAGCGTGATGGGCTGGCCCGTGAAACGCGCATTGGCAATGATCCGGCGCAGCGCGCCTTCCAGTTCGCGCACATTGGAACGAATGCGCTTCGCAACGAAAAAGGCTACTTCTTCCGGCAATTCCACATGCACAGCCTGCGCCTTGCTGATCAGGATGGCCACGCAGGTCTCCAGTTCCGGCGGCTCGATCGCCACCGACAGGCCCCAGCCAAAGCGTGATTTCAGCCGCTCTTCCAGGCCCGGGATTTCCTTCGGGTAGCGATCCGAAGTCATGATGATCTGCGCCTGGCCTTCGAACAGCGCGTTGAAGGTGTGGAAGAATTCTTCCTGCGAACGATCCTTGTTGGCGAAGAACTGGATGTCGTCGATCAGCAGCGCCGACAGCCCGCGGTAGGCGGTCTTGAATTCGTTCATCGTGTTATGGCGCAGTGCCTGCACCATGTTGTCGACGAAGCGCTCCGAGTGCACATAGGCCACACGCGCCGCCGGATCGCGTTGCTTGATCACGTGGCCAACGGCCTGCATCAGATGCGTCTTGCCAAGGCCAGTGCCGCCGTAGATGAACAGCGGGTTGTAGGCCCTGCCGGGATTCTCGGCCACCTGCATTGCAGCAGCCTTGGCGAAGTGATTGCTCTTGCCTTCGACGAAACGGTCGAAGGTGGAATCGGGGTTCAGCTTCACGCCCACCTGCAACGAGGATTCCGGCACCACACGTCGACCATTGACGCGCTGCGCCTCCGGCGTTGCAGGCAGGGCAGGGCTGGAAGTGCCGGTTTCCACCAGCACCGTGATGTCATCGCCACGTATTTCCCGCAGCAGCGTCGCGATGCGCAGCGCCGCATGCTGCTGCACCCAGTCCACTGCATAACGGTTCGGTGCCAGCAGACGCATCTGGCCCTCTGCCTCGACGGCCTGCAGCGGTCGCAACCAGGTGTTCACCTGCTGTTCCGGCAGTTCGTCAGCCAGCCGTCCCAGCACTTGGATCCAGAGTTCAGCCATTTCCAGGTTGCGGGGTGACCAGCGGGGCAAAGGTTGCGGGGAGGGCGAGTCTACTCGCCCCGGCTCGACTTGCCATAGGCTGCAAAGGGGTATGACCACAGGCTGGATTCAAGCCAGCCGGTGTTGACTTGAACCGGCGCCGTGCGTACCCTGCCGGACCCGTTTTTCCGACCCGTTGAAGCAAGCGCCATGGCAACAAAACGCACATTCCAGCCGAGCAAGGTCAAGCGTGTCCGCACGCACGGCTTCCGTGCCCGCATGGCCACCGCCGACGGTCGCAAGGTTCTGGCCCGACGTCGTGCCAAGGGCCGCAAGCGCCTGATTCCGTAACGGCGCAGGCACGCGCCCATGACCGGCGCGCCTGTTGCCCGCCAGGGCTTCGCTCCGCATCAGCGCATTCTCACTGCTGCTGGCTTCGACGCCGTTTATTCCCGGCGTCTGCGTGCGATGGACAGCTTCTTCGCCGTGAACGCTGCGCCCAACACACTGGGCTTCGCCCGGCTGGGTTTGTCCATCGGCAAGAAAGCGGTGGGAAATTCGGTGTCGCGCAATCGGGTGAAGCGCCAGGTGCGCGAATCCTTTCGTCGCATCGCATCGCAGTTGCCTGGACTCGATCTCGTGGTTGGTGCCCGCAACGGCGCGCGGACCGCGCATAATGCGCGCCTGCAGGAGAGCCTCGACGGCCTCTGGAAAGAGATTCAAAGACGATGCGTCGTTTCTTGATTGGCCTTATCAAAGGGTACCAGACCATCATTAGCCCGCATCTGGGCCAATGCTGCCGTTTTCACCCCTCCTGCTCCTGCTACGCCCGTGAAGCCATTGAAAGACATGGTCCCGTAAAGGGACTGTCGCTCACGACCAGACGAATTCTCCGTTGCCATCCATTCAATGAAGGCGGGATCGACCCCGTACCATGAAACATCTGCGAACCATTCTGTGGGTCGGCCTCGTGCTGGCCGTGCTGCTTAATTACCTGACCTGGAATCACGACTACGCGCCGCGCGACGCGGCCGCTGCCGTTGTTGCAGCAGAGGCCGCGGAGGCTGAAAAGACCACCAATCCACTGGCCGCCAATGTGCCGCTGGCCACGGTGCCGGGCGCGCAATCCGCACCGGCTGCAGCCGCCGCCAAAGCTGCGCCAGCGGCCGCTGCTGGTGAGGTGCCAGTGGTTACCGCGCCGACCGCGGCGCCAGCTACCGGGGCAGCCGCTCCTGCCGACACCATCCTGAATGTGCGCACCGATGTGCTCGA
>JAATEY010000035.1 GCA_015655465.1 Gammaproteobacteria bacterium
ACGCTGCAACGCGCCTTGCATGGCCCCGCGAAAGAAGGTTTCCTCGATCAGCGCTACCAGCAGACCACTGCCCAGGCCTTTCAGGATCAATGCCGGCAGCGCACCGGAATCCGCGGGAAACCGCCCGCTCCACATGCGCAGATCGAGCAGGAACAGCGGCACCAGCGCCAGCACCATCAAGGCCAGGCCGGCCAGCAGTCCGATCAGCAGCCGTTGCAGGAACTGTGGCCACGGACGGTTGAACCCCAGCAATTCACGCTGCAGCAGCCGCTGGCGGATCAGCAGCCATATCGTGCAGGCGATCACGCCCAGCATGGTCAGGCGGCTGAATATGCGATGCAGCGGAAACTGTGCGACAGGGTCCAGCAGCGCCTGCACCCAGGGGCTCGCAATCGCCGCGAGCAGCATGGCTGCGGGCAGCACCAGCACGAACGCCAGGAAGATGCGGGCCGGCGAATTGGTACTGGTCATGGCTTCAGTGAGTGTGGCGCAGGTACTGGTCGAACGCCATCCCGATATGGCGCAGGAAGGCGCGACCCAGCTCCGTCACTGCAATGGAGTCTTCGGCCAGCACGACCAGTCCGTCCCGCTGCAGGCTCTGCAGGGCCTTGTGCGTTTCCGGCCACCAATGCGCCATGCGGTCGTCCGCCGTCAGTATCGTGCGCGAGGCCGTGAGCAGGTTCCACAGCAGTTCGCGGATGCGCCGGTCTTCGCTGCCCGGCACGTGGCCGCGCTGCAAGGGCAGATTGCCGGCCAGTACGCGGCTTTCGTATTGCTGCAGGTTCTTCTCGTTCTGCGCATAGGCGCTGCGACTGTCGCCGATGGCCGAGACGCCCAGCCCGATCAGCGCACCAGTGCCGCTTGCGGAAAATCCCATGAAATTGCGATGCAGCGTGCCGGCGGCCAATGCCTGCGCCAGCGGATCGCCCGGCCTGGCGTACTGGTCCATGCCGATCTCGAGCAATCCGGCCGCACCCATGCGTTCGCGACCCAGTGCATGCAGCTGGTGGCGCGTTGCGGATTCAGGCAGGTCGGCCTCGGTGTAACGGCGCTGGCTCTGCTTGATCCATGGCACATGCGCGTAAGGCAGGAACGAGATGCGGTCCGGCTGCAGCTGATCGACGATGTCGAAGGTTGCATGCAGGCTGTCGGTGGTCTGCAATGGCAGGCCGAATATCAGATCGAACGACAGGCTTGCGAACCCAAGCTCCCGTGCATCGTCGACCACCCGCCGCACTTCGCCCTCGGTCTGCACGCGGTTCACGATCTCCAGCACGCGCGCATCGAAATCCTGCACCCCGATGCTCAAGGCATTGAAGCCGTGGCGCCGCAACACCTGCAGCTGTTCGCGGGTGGTGTTGCGCGGGTCGACTTCAATTGCGAGGTCCGCGCCGGCAGCAACGGTGCAGTGCTGCAGGATGCCGTCCAGCAGCCGGTCGAGTACTTCGGCAGGCAGGTAAGTCGGCGAGCCGCCACCCAGATGCAATTCACCCAGCGTCAGCCGCGTCGTCGCCAGGCGCTTGCGATACAGCGCAAATTCCTGCAGCAGGGTCGTGACATAGGGGCCGGCCAGCGCATGATTGCGCGCCAGACGCATGTTGCAGCCACAGAAGGTGCACAGCGACTGGCAGAACGGCACATGCAGATACAGACCGAGGCGCGCGGCAGGTTGCTGCAACACGCCGGCAAGCCCTTTGAGCCAGTCGGGTTCCGGCGGCGCAGCACCCCAGTGCATCACCGTGGGATAACTGGTGTACCGGGGGCTGGGCAGGCTGTGCCTGTCCAGCAGCCCCGGCGGGATGCCGATCACCCGAAGATCTCCCGTTGCAGCGACACGAAGCGGCGCACGTTGGCTTCCGGGGTTCGCTGCAGGATGCCGTGGCCCAGGCCGCAGATCCAGCCGCGGCGCTGTTCGGCCGGCAGGGCATGCAGGCGCCCGAAGTATTCACGCAGGCGGGGCTCGAGCTCATCGAGCGGCAGATGCAGCCATTCCGGATCGACGTTGCCCTGGATCGACCAGCGGTCGCCATAGCGGGCCAGCACAGCGGCGATGTCGTGGCGCCAGTCGATACCCAGGCACTGGAAGGGCAGGTCCTGCAATTGATCCCAGTACGCGGGGCCGGTGCCGCGCGAGTAATAGATGACCGGCGTGTTGGCGTCGAGCCTGCGAAAGCGCGCCAGCAGGTCGGCCAGCACCGGCACCACGTGTTTACCGTAGATGGCCGCGTCGATCTCGCCGGCCGCGGTGTCGAACAGCGCCACGCATTCGGCGCCTGCGCGCGACTGCAGCGCCATGTTGGCGGCCAGCAGGTCGAGCAGCCTGGCGTTGAATGCCTGATAGACGCCGTTGGTGAGTCCGGGCACGGCCGCCTGCGCCGCTTCGTGCGAGCCGGCCGCCGCATAGACATACAGCGTGAAGGGCCCGCCCACGAATCCGATCAACCCCTTGTCGCCGCGCAGCCGCGCGCGCGTCAATTTCATCGCATCCGCCTGGAACTGCATGAAGCCCGCGTGTTCCGCGCCACCCTTGAGCTTCTCCACATCCGCCAGTGTGCGCACATGGAAGTCGAGCTTCGGACCCGGGTCGTAACGCAGCCCCGTGCCCATGGCTTCGAGCGGAAACAGCAGATCCGAAAACAGGATGGCCGCATCGAAGTTGAAATCATGGACCGGGCCCAGCGCTGTTTCCGCCGCGAGCTCCGGGTTCTTGCACAGGCTGATGAAGTCGTTGTAACGCTTCAGCGACTGATAGTGCGAGTGGTAGCGGCCCGCCTGCCGCATCATCCACACCGGCGGCCGGCCGGTATTGCGTCGAAGAATGGCGGCGGAAAGCAGCGTTTCAGTCATGAGTCGGTCTCGAGTTGATAGCCCACGCCGCGAATGCTGCGGATGGTATGGGGGTCTGCGGGGTCGCGCTCCACCAGCTTGCGCAGGCGCAGGATGAAATTGTCGACGGTACGTTCGGTGGGGAATTCATCCGGGGCCCAGGCGCGGCCCAGGATTTCATCGCGGCTCACGGCCTTGCCGGCCTGGTCCACCAGCAGCTTCAGCACTGCGCATTCCTTGTGCGTCAGGCGATGCACGCTGCCGCCACTCGCGGCGGTGAAGCGGTCGAAATCCACCGTGGCGATGCCGATGCGCACCGGGCCCGTCACCGCGGCGCTGCGCCGGGCGATGTCGCCCGCGCGCTTGAGCATGTTCTGTATGCGCAGCAGCAGCTCGCGAAACGCGAACGGCTTGGTCATGTAGTCGTCCGCACCCAGTTCGAGGCCGTGGATGCGATCCTCCGGCGTGCCATACGCCGTGAGAAACAGCATCGCGGTACCGGGGCTGGTTTCGCGCAGGTATCTGGCTACTTCGAAGCCATCCCCATCGGGAAGGCCCACGTCGAGCACTGCCGCTGCAAAGAGCTGCTGCCGGATGGCTTCGCGTGCAGCGCGCACGCTGCCGGCCTGCGTCACCGCAAAACCTTCCGCCGTCAGTCGCGAGGCGAGCGTGCCGGCGACATTCGGATCGTCTTCGACGAGCAGCAGGGCGGGCGGATTCATGGGCAGCGTGGATGATCAGCCGCTGCTGCGCTGAAACCGCAGCGTGGCCGCGAATCCGCCACCGTCGGCATGCGCGAACTGCACATCGCCACCCATGCGATCCATCAATACGCGCACCAGATAAAGGCCGACACCGGTGCCGCGCGACGAGCCACCGCGCAGGAACAGGCGGCCCAGTTTCGAAGGGTCGCCTTCGAAGCCACGGCCATCGTCGCGATAACGGATCGTTGCACCGTTGCCTGCGACGCTGGCGTGCACGTCGATATGAATCCGCTCGCGATCGCCATGCCGCAGCGAGTTCTCCACCAGATTGCGCAGGATCAGCTGCACTGCCGCGGTGTCGCCATGCACCGGCGGCAGATTTGCATCGACCACCACACGCAGCTCGGCACCCTCACCTTCCTGTGCAGCGATGCCCTGCAGCACGCGTTCAAGCCATGCATCCAGGCGGATCGCCTGCTCGGCCAGCGAACCGCCACCTTCCAGCCGCGCCAGCTCCAGGGTCTTGTCGATCTGCGATTCCAGCCGGTGGGTGTCGGCCAGCAGCCGCTCGATCAGTTCCTGGGTCGGCTCGCCAGCAGCGATGGCCTCGGTCTGCAGGCGCACGCTGGTCAGCGGAGTACGCAGCTCATGCGTCAGCGCGGCGAAGAATGCCTGCGTGCCACGCGCGCGCTGCATGTCACGCCGGTAGTACCACAGCAGCGCACCCGATACGGTCAGCAGCAGTACGAGGAAGGTGCCCCATTCCCAGAACAGCATGCGGTGCGTGCGGGCTTCTTCCGCCAATACCAGGGCTTCGGCAATGCCGGCGCGATGGCTCAGTTCCACGATGGTCGCGGACTGGCGCAGCACGAACCATGCCCACCAGACGGCAAGCACCAGGATTACCGTCAGCCACACACCGGCCAGTATCGCCACGAGCCGCGACTGGCGAACCGGTTTGACGCTCAGCGCGCCCTTGCTGTCCATTTGCGCCACTCTTCAACTGAAGGGAATGCGCGGAAGTTTCGCACGCCCGCGCTGCGGATGTGTTCCGCCGTCTTGCCCGCGCCGCTGGCGTGATGCGCGCCGGCATTCACCAGCTGCTGCCCGCGTTCGAACTGGGCAGTGCTGCTCCAGAATACATGGGTGGCTGCGCCCAGCTCCGCAGCAGGTGGCAGGCTGGTTTCGGCCACGGTATAGGTCGCGATCACATTTGCACCGGCCCAGCTGCCGGCCTGCCAGGGCTCCAGTGCCGCGCTGTGCGTCAGCACATTCCATTGCGCCAGCGGCGGCAGCCGCAGCACCGGTTCTGCTACCAGCGTGCCGGCGGTCTCTGCACCCAGGCCTTCTGCACAACCCTGCACCCAGATACCCTCTGCGGCCAGTGCAAACCAGCTCTTCGTGCCGGAAGTCCATACGGACTTGCCCGCGAGCAGCGGTGCTGCACCGGTGGGCAGGGCACGCGAGTGCGCCACGAACACCGTGTTGCCACGCAGCCGTGCAGCAAGACCCGCAGCATCGAGCACTGGCGTCGCGGCGGCACGTTCAGCCGTGCTGCCATCCCATATCCGCACCGCGTCCACATGTTCCGGCAATGCCGTCTGCGGCAGAAAGCGCCGCTCGGCGATATCGGCATTCTGCGAACTGCGGCCAGCCACCTGCAGCAGTCCGCCTAGTTCCGGCAGCCACTGCAGGGTGGCACCGAAACGCTGGTGGCAGCCGCCGCCATGCTGCGAGAGCAGCTGTCGTTCCACGGTGATTGCACCGCGGGTTTCCGGGTGTTCCAGCGCGGCGAGCAATGCGCGCGTCGCGGCATCGTCGGCGCGGCATTCAATCGCCAGCGCGCCCTGACCGGGTGCGCCGGGTGAATCGGTGAGCGGCAACACCATCAGGTGCAGTCGCTGCAGCAGTTCGCGCAGCAACTGCTGGCCCTGTCGTTCCGTGGTGGTATCCGCAAACAGGCGGGACAATCCCGCGAGTGCGAGCACGACGCCGTCCAGCTGCCGCTCCGAACCGCGCGGCTCATGCAGCCGGCGCAGGCGGCTGTCGACATTGCCGCGCAGATTCTCGAGCGTGATGGTGTTGCGCGCGGCATGTGGCAATGCGCGCGCGAAGAACGGCGGCAGCAGTTCGGCGCGCCGCGGCGACGAAGTGCCGATGCGTAACCCCGCGCCCTGTGCCAGGCGCTGCGGCACATCCGGCGCAAAGATCGCGATATCGCGCGGATTGGCGCGCTTCGGCACTGCGGCCAATACAAACTCCGGCGGCCGCTCGAGGCTCAGATCCTTCAGCGAATGCACGGTGAAATCGACGCGTCCCGCGCGCAGCGCGATATCGATCTCGGCGGTGAAGAACTCCTTGCCCTCCATCGCGGACAGCGGCCGGTCGAGCACCACATCACCGCGGGTCTCGATGCCCACCAGCTCCACTTCCAGGCCCGGATGCGCGGCGCGCAATGCCGCGGCCACCTGGCTGCTCTGCACCCAGGCAAGGGCGGAGCGACGCGTCCCGAGACGCAGTTTCCTGGTCACACTCATGGGATGAATTAGTAGCTGAAAGCGTGGAAGACAGCCAGATCTTCCCAGCCGTGATTGGAACTGCCGGCGCGCGAACCGTCGGCATCGTCCAGCCGGGCGAGCTGCGCCTTGTTTACACAGGCCTTGCGGGCCCGCGCCAGCATCGCCTCGCGCCGGGTGGCCTGCGAGTCGCGCAGGCCAAACAGGTCGCGCAGCGTGGCGAGTCCCTCGATCTGCTGCCATGGTGTGCCGGCGGTGCTGTCGATGCCCAGGTGCAGCACGCGGCCATCCGGTGCGCCATGGTGCCGCCACAGCTGCACCCGCGTCGCATCGCGTGCGGCATCCGCGGGAATGCAGACCACCACGTCATGCGCGCGGCGCCAGGCCAGCTCTTCCGCTGCCGCAGTGGAATCCAGCAGGTGCACGCGTCCCTGCGTCTGCGCAGCGCGCTGGCGCGACAGCATTTCTTCAGCGCGCGCCCGGCCACGATTCCACAGCAGCACTTCGCCCGTGTCGAGAAACGGCAGGATGGTTTCGGCCAGCTGGCCCGCACCCAGCAGGAGAGTGGGGCCAGGCGATGTGCCACCCAGCAAACGCCGCACCAGCGAGCCATAGGTGGCGCTGCCGAGACCCACCACGTATTCGCTGCGAATTTCCTTCGTATCCTGCAGCAGGCGCTGCATCCACGGACGCAGCAGGCGGGCCTGTTCGCCGCCCGCTGCTTCGCAGTCGCGCCAGGCCTGCTTCACCTGACCCAGAATCTCGGTCTCGCCCGCGATCTCGCTTTCCAGTCCGCAGGCCAGCTGCAGCAGGAAGCGGTATGCATCGGCGCCCGTGTAGAGTTCATAGCCGGCTGCATGGGCTTCCACAGCCATGGGCTGATCGTCCGGCGACTGCATGCCGATGCGCACTTCACGCAGGCAGGTGCCCACCACGCAGGCATCGGGCAGCAGCGCTGTGGATGTGCCGCCGGATGAATTGCGGTTCAGGACGTTGAGATCGGCCAGTGCCATGCAGCCAGCCTAGAGAGCCGGCAAGCCGGATTTGTCATCGCAGGGTCACTGCGAACGCTGGCATCGTTCGCAGATGAGAACCACTCTCAACAAGGTACTCCGCAGAGTGCCTCTGTCAGTCATGGCGCTTTCTCCCGCACACGAACTGGTCAAGATGCTCGATGCCGCTGGTCCAGCCATTCCTGTGCGGCTCGCGCAGGCCTGCCGGCAATTGCTCATGCGTCAGCACGACTTCGGTGTGCTCATCGACGGGCAGGAAATCCACGGTCACCAGTGATTCGAACCCTTCGGTGCCGCTGGCCACCCATGTGAACACCAGACGGCGCGGACGATCGATGACGAGATAAGTGCCCTTGTTTGCGTAGGTCGCGGAATCGCTCTGCATGACGATTTCATAGTGCCCGCCCACGCGCGCGTCGACCTTCGCCACCGTGCTGCGAATCGCGCCGGGACGCATCCAGATAGCGAGTGCCTCGGGGTCGAGCCAGGCATCGAAGAGTTCCTCGGCAGACGCGGCGATCGTGCGGCGCACGATCACGGTGGCGGGAGCGACGGCAACATTCATTTGCGTTTCCTTTTCCTCTGCAGGATGTAGGTTTCCAGGGCGGCGAGCCGGCCTTCCCAGAAGGTTCGGTAGTGCTCGATCCATGCCGCGGCCTCGGCCAGCGGCGCGGCGTTGAGCGACAACACGTGATCGCGTCCGCTCACCGAGCGTTGCAGCAGTCCGGTGCGTTCCAGCACGCGGATGTGCTTGGAGACGGAATTCAGTGAAATCGGAAAGTCGCCGGCAATGTCGGTGACGCGTGCGTCGCCGTCCTGCAGCCGCGCAAGAATTGCGCGGCGTGTGGGATCGCCGAGGGCATTGAAAACCCCATCGAGGCTGGAAGATTTATATTCACCCATATGGGTGAATATATCGACGTGCGGCCGGCGATGTCAAGCGCCGGTGTCTGGCGCCGCGCTGGCTACAGGTCGAGTTCGATGCTTACCGGGCAGTGATCCGAGCCCATGACGTCGGCGTGGATCTTCGCTTCCTTCACGTTCTTCTTCAGCGCCTGCGACACCAGCACGTAGTCGATTCTCCATCCCACATTGCGTGCACGCGCGTTCGCGAAGTGACTCCACCAGGAGTAGTGCCCATTGCCATGAGTGAAGATGCGAAAGGTGTCGACGAAGCCGGCGTCGACGAAATTCTGGAAGCCCTCGCGCTCTTCGTCGGTGAATCCCTTCTTGCCGCGGTTCGGCTTCGGATTGGCAAGATCGAGCTCGGTGTGCGCCACATTGAGGTCGCCGCAGAAAATCACCGGCTTCTTCTTTTCCAGTTGTTTGCAGTAGGCGAGGAAGGCAGGGTCCCAGTGCTTGTGCCGCAGCGCCACGCGCGACAGATCGTCCTTGGCGTTCGGCGTGTACACCGTGACGACATGGAACTTGTCGAACTCCGCGGTGACCAGGCGGCCTTCATTCCATGAGTCGCGCTTGAGTTCATCGGCGAAGGTGAATTTCTCCGCGAAGGCGTCGGGAAAGCCGTTGGCCACCTTGAGCGGCTTCTCGCGCGAGAAGATGGCCGTGCCCGAATAACCCTTCTTCTCGGCCGAATTCCAGTACTCGTGGTAATCGGCGAGGTCTACCTCCGCCTGGCCTTGCTCGGCCTTGGTTTCCTGCAGGCAGAGGATGTCCGGTTTGTGCTCCGCGACGAATGCCTGGAAGGTGCCTTTCCTGACCACGGCACGGATGCCGTTGACGTTCCATGAATAGAGTTTCATTTGCGCCATACGCTCAGGGAGCCAGTCCTTCTTCCTTGCGCGCCCGCTGCACCGAGGGCCGCGCGCGGCAACGCTCGTATA
>JAATEY010000406.1 GCA_015655465.1 Gammaproteobacteria bacterium
GAAGGCTTCAACAAGAACCGCTACATCGGCCGCACCTTCATCATGCCGGGCCAGGAGCAGCGGCAGCGGTCGGTGCGTCGCAAGCTGTCGGCCATCGACCTGGAGTTCCGCGGCAAGAATGTGCTGCTGGTCGATGATTCCATCGTGCGCGGCACGACGTCGGCGCAGATCATCGAGCTGGCCCGCGAGGCCGGGGCGCGCAAGGTGTATTTCGCCTCTGCGGCGCCCCCCGTCCGCCACCCGTATGTCTACGGTATCGACATGCCGGCCGCCTCCGAGCTCGTTGCGGCAGGCCGGGATGTTGCGGAAGTGGCGCGCGAGATCGGTGCCGACTGGCTCGTTTACCAGGATCTGGAAGACCTGGTGTCCGCCTGCCGGCACGACAATGCGGCGATTACCGAATTCGATACCTCCTGCTTCTCCGGTGAGTACGTGACCGGCGATATCACGCCTGAGTATCTGCAGCGCCTGGAGCAGGAGCGTTCCGACGGCGCCAAGGCGCAGCGACGCGACAGCCCGCTCAAAGCGGTGAACTAGCAACTGCCTGTCACGTCTTCGGCCATGCGACTGCTACTGATCGTCCATGACGCCGGCTACCGTTCGCTGATCCGGCATCACGTCACCTGCGAGTGGCCCGGCGCCGCCTTCGTCGCGCGGTCGACGTCCGAGCCGGACACATTGCCGCCGGAGTTTCTGGCGCAGGGCTACGACGCAGTGGTCATCGACCAGGACTGGCAGGGGGGCAAGGGCCTCGACTGGCTGCGCGATCTGGCCGGACGGGTAGGGTTCGCGCCGGTGCTGTTCCTGGCCGATGAGCACGATACCGAGACCGCGCGGCATGCCCGTATCTTCGGAGCCTTTGCGGTGCTGACCAGGCAGCGCTTCTCGCACCTGACGCTGGTCGATATCCTGAGCGAGGCGGCGCGCGTGCACCGTCTGGCCCTGGCCGACTGGCGCGTGTCGCCTGCCGCGGAAGAATCGCGCCGCTTCGGCGCAGTGCGCATTCCCGGCTATCGCTGTGTGCGGCGACTGGCGGGTGGGTCGGTGTCGCAGCTGTACCTGGCCGAGAGCGAGAAGGCCGGCTCGCTGATGGTGATCAAGGTGACGCCCTCGGTGCGCGATTCCTCCGGCGTGGACCAGTCGTTCGAGCGCTTCCTGCAGGAATACGAGATTGCGCATCGCATCCATCACGCCAGCATCGTGCGCTGCCATGAACTGGGAGTGGCGGATGACCACGCCTATCTCGCCATGGAATATTTTCCGGACGGCGACCTGCGCCGGCGGATCCGCTCCGGTATCGCGCCTGCCGATGCGCTGGACATCGCGGCGCAGATTGCCGGCGCACTGGCGACGCTGCACGAGGCCGGCGCGCTGCATCGGGACCTGAAACCGGGCAATGTGCTGATGCGCGGCACGCAGCGCATTGCACTGTCGGACTTCGGCCTTGCCAAGCATGCCGCGCTCGATCTCGAGATCACGGACCCCGGGATCATCTTCGGCACGCCCCACTACATGAGCCCCGAGCAGGGACACGGTGAGCACGTGGACGAGCGCTGCGATCTGTACAGCCTGGGCGTGATCCTCTACGAGATGCTCTGCGGCGAGAAGCCCTTCACCGACTCCAATCCGATGGCCATCATCTACAAGCATCGCAATCAGCCGATTCCGCGCCTGCCAGCCGCCGCAGCCAGTTGGCAGCACATCGTCGATGGGCTGCTGGCGAAGCTGCCCGCAGACCGCTACAGCACGGCGGCGCAGGCCGAGGCCGTATTGCGCGAGGCGGCGGATCAGGCGCGTGCGGTGGCTGCCTGATGAGCGACGTCGCGGCGGCTGAGCCGTTGGGAATCCTGCGCGTGGCGACGCCGCGCGCCTGGGCCGAATACGCGGCGCGCGAATGGCGCCTGCTGCTGGTCGATCATGCCAACTGCGAGAAGAAGGCTGCCTCCACGGCGCTGGCGTTCATGTTTGCCTATCCGGAAGACCGGGCGCTGTGCATGACGCTGGCCCGCCTGGCGCGCGAAGAGTTGCGCCACTACGAACAGGTGCAGAAGCTCATGACCCGGCTCGATGTGCCGCTGCAGCGCATGGGGCCTGGCCGCTATGCGGGTGCGCTGCGCGCCAGGCTTGCAACCGGCGAGCCGGCGCGCAAACGCGACCTGCTGCTGGCCGGTGCGCTCATCGAGGCGCGTTCCTGCGAGCGTTTCGAGGCACTGGCACTGCTGCTGCCCGGGCCAGTCGCGGCGTTCTACGCAGGCCTCGCCGAATCCGAACGCCGGCACGCAGGTCTGTACCTCGAGCTGGCGCGGACTGATCTGACGGGCGACAGCGATGCGGCAGCGTTTGCACACAGGCTCGCCGAGCTGGCGGCGGTTGAAGCGCAGCTCATCCTGTCGCCCGATCCACAATTCCGCTTTCACTCCGGCGTGCCGTTGGCGATGCAGGCGGTGTGAAGCAGTTGCCATGCCTGCTGCTGGCTGGCCTGTTGCTGGGGAGCTGCGATCACCCGGCGCGGATGTCGAGTGGCAGGCTTACGAGCGCGGCGATTGCAGCCCGCGTCGATACGGGTCACCTGCACCGGCACCTGACGCAGTCGCCGCGTACGCTGGATCCCTCATTCAATGAAGACGTGGCGGGCAATGCCGTCATCGACGATCTGTTCGAGGGGCTGGTGCGGCTGGACGCGGCCGGCAATATCGTGCCAGGCGTTGCCGAGCGTTGGGAAGTTTCCGCGGACGGCCTGAAGTGGAGCTTCCATCTGCGCGCCAATGCACGGTGGTCCAACGGCGACCCCGTTACGGCAATGGACTTCAGCTATGCGTGGCGGCGCGTGGTGGATCCAGCTACCGGATCGCCGGCTGCATCGCAACTGCTGCCGATCGCTGGCGTGGCGCAGATCATTGACGGAAGAGCGCAGCCGGGGACGCTCGCTGTGATTGCCACGGATGCGCACACGCTGGATGTACAGCTGGCCGGGCCGACGCCGTATTTCCTGTACCTGCTGACCAACTGCTGGCTGGTGCCGCTGCATGAGGCGACCCTGCGCAAGTACGGCACGGCCTGGACCGAACCCGGACACCTGGTGGGTAACGGTGCATTCGTGCTCAAGTCGCATGCCGTCAATGGTCCGGTGGAGCTGCTGCGCAACCCCCGCTACCGGGACGTGGCCGCGGTGCGCCTGGCTGCGGTCACCTACCATCCCGTGGTCGACACCGCCGCAGCGACTGCGCGGTTTCTCGCGGGCGATCTCGACATCACCGACCGCTTCCAGATGGATGACCTCGGCTGGCTTGCTGCAGCGCTGGGGCAGCAGCTGCGGCTGGAGCCGTACTTCGCCACTTTCATGATGGCGATGCAGGTGGATCGGCCGCCGTTTGACGATGTCAGGCTGCGGCGGGCCATGGTGCTGGCGCTGGATCGGGAGATACTGGTCCGCAAGTTGCTCAAGGGCATGTTTCTGCCGGCTTATGGGATGGTTCCGCCGCTGCCTGGATATGCGCCGGTGCTGCCGGAATGGGCTGCACTTGCCGATACGGAACGGCATCGCGAGGCGCAGCGGCTGTATGCAGCCGCAGGCTATTCCGCGGCCAGGCCGCTGGAAGTGGAGCTGTGGTATCCGACCGCCGACGTGGACACGCGCCGGGTGCTGGAGGCCATGGTGGCGATGTGGCGCATGAATCTGGGTGCCCAGGTGCGGCTTGCAAACGAAGAGTGGCGCGTGCACCAGCAGAACCGGCGCATCCGCAAACACCGGTTTTTCTATTATCCCTGGAGCGGCGACTATCCGGATCCGCTGACCTTTCTCGGACTGCCAATGCCGGACAGCCAGCAGAACTACATGGGCTACCGCAGCGCAGCCTATGTGGAGACCGTGCAGCGCGCGCAGCGGAGCACCCAGCCCACCCTGCGGCAGGCGGCCTACAATGCGGCCGAACGGATCCTGAACACGGATGCGGTGGTGGTGCCGGTGTACTACTACCAGAGCCGGCATCTGCTGCGTTCCCACGTGCGTGGCTGGCAGGCCAACCCCATGGACCGTCATGCCTCGCGCGACCTTTATCTTGCGCTGCCGGACGGCTACTGACGATGTGGCGTTTCCTGCTTTCGCGCCTGCTGTCGGCCGTGCCGACC
>JAATEY010000018.1 GCA_015655465.1 Gammaproteobacteria bacterium
GCCTTCCGACACCTTGGTGATGGTGGAGTCGAAGGTGGAAGAGGCCGGGTTGTGGTTGAAGTCGGAGGAGACCAGCGGCTCGGTGCTGTACTCCAGGATGCCCTTGAGCGGACCCGATGCGGCGGCTTCCTTCATGATGCCGTTGACTTCGTCCACCGTGGTGGCGCGCTTGGCGAGGAAGGTCAGGTCGACCAGCGACACGTTGATCGTCGGCACGCGAATCGAGAAACCGTCGAGCTTGCCGTTGAGTTCCGGCATCACCAGGCCCACCGCGGCGGCTGCGCCGGTCTTGGTGGGGATCATGTTCTGCGAAGCCGAGCGCGCGCGGCGCAGGTCTTCGTGATACACGTCGGTCAGCACCTGGTCGTTGGTGTAGGAGTGGATGGTGGTCATCAGGCCGCTGTCGATGCCGATGGCGTCATGCAGCACCTTGGCCAGCGGCGCCAGGCAGTTGGTGGTGCAGGATGCGTTGGACACGACCGTCATGGCCGAGGTCAGGATGTTGTGGTTCACGCCGAACACCACCGTGCCGTCGACATCCGCACCGCCGGGCGCCGAGATCAACACGCGCTTCGCGCCGCCGGCCAGATGCGCCGAGGCCTTGGCCTTGCTGGTGAAGATGCCGGTGCACTCGAACACCACATCCACACCCAGCGCTCCCCAGGGCAGCTTCGAGGGGTCGCGCTCGGACAGCACCTTGATGCGGTCGCCGTTGACCACGATGGAGTCGCCATCCACCGCCACCGTGCCGGCGAACTTGCCATGCGCCGTGTCGTAGCGCGTGAGATGCGCGTTGGTGTTCGCGTTGCCGAGGTCGTTGATTGCCACGATCTGGATCTCATGCGTGCGCCCGGCTTCATAAAGCGCGCGCAGGATGTTGCGACCGATACGTCCGTAACCGTTGATGCCTGCCTTGATGGCCATGGAATATCCTTCCTTGCTTTGCGTTCGTCTGGATTCAAAAAAGTTCTAGCACGGCCTGCTGCAGCTTCTCTGCGGTCAGGCCGAAATGTCTGAACAGATCAGCGGCCTTGCCCGAGGCACCGAAGCTGTCGATGCCCAGCACACGCCCGCTGCTGCCCACATATTTCCACCACAATGCAGTGGCGCCGGCCTCGATGGCCACGCGACGGGTCACCACGGCCGGCAGCACCGACTCGCGGTAACCCGCGTCCTGCCGGTCAAAGGTATCCGTACCCGGCATCGACACCAGCCGCACCCGCCTGCCCTGCGCGTTCAGCGCGTTGACCGCGGTGGCGGCCATGGCCACTTCCGAACCGGTGGCGATGACGATGGCCTCGGGTGTGCCGCTGCAATCAAGCAGAGTGTAACCGCCACGGGCGATGTTCCTGCCCTGTTCGGCGGTGCGCGGCTGCTGCGGCAGCGCCTGACGCGTCAGCGCCAGCACCGTGGGGCCATTGCGGCGCGCCACGGCAGCCACCCAGGCCACGGCGGTCTCGAGTGTGTCGCAGGGCCGCCAGACGCTCATGCCCGGTATCAGGCGCAGGCTCGACACATGCTCGATCGGCTGACGCGTCGGACCGTCTTCTCCCAGACCAATCGAATCGTGCGTGTAGACCAGGATCACGCCCAGATGCATGAGCGCGGCCATGCGCACCGCATTGCGCGCGTAGTCGCTGAACACCAGGAAGGTGCCGGCGTAGGGACGGAAGCCGCCATGCAGCGCCAGGCCGTTCATCACCGCGGTCATCGCGAACTCGCGCACGCCATAGTTGATGTAGTTGCCGGCGGCATCCGCGGGCGTGACCGCCTTCGAATCCTTGCGGAAGGTGTTGTTGGAGCCGGTGAGATCGGCTGAACCACCGACCAGCTCGCCAAGTGGAGGCCCGATGGCATTGAGCACCAGCTGCGATGACTGGCGCGTGGCCTGCGGCCCCGTGGCCGCCAGCGCCGCATCCAGCGCGCGCTGTGCGATGGCATCGAAATCTGCAGGCAGTTCGCCCGACAGCCGGCGCAACAGCTCCTGCGCCAGTTCCGGGAATGCCTGCTGGTAGGCGGCAAAACGCTGCGACCAGGCCTGCTGCAGGGCGCCGCCGCGCGACCGCTGATCCCAGGCGCTGCGGATCGGTGCAGGGATTTCGAAGGGTGGCGACGTCCAGCCGAGCTTCACGCGGGTCGCGGCAACTTCTTCGGCACCGAGCGCTTCACCATGTGTCGACTTGCTGCCTGCCTTGGTGGCGGCACCCCAGCCGATCACCGTCTTGCAGCAGATCAGCGTGGGTCGCTCGCCCTGCTGCACGGCCTTGTCGATCGCGGCGCGGATGGCTTCCGGATCGTGACCATCCACGGCGCGGATCACGTGCCAGCCATAGGACTCGAAGCGCGCAGGTGCGTCATCGGCACACCAGCCGCGCACATCGCCATCGATGGAGATGCCGTTGTCATCGAAGAACACCACAAGCTTGCCGAGCTTCAGCGTGCCGGCCAGCGAGCAGGCCTCGTGCGAGATGCCTTCCATCAGGCAGCCATCGCCCACGAACACCCAGGTGCGGTGCTCGACCACCTCGTGACCCGGACGATTGAACTGCGCTGCCAGCAGCTTCTCGGCCAGCGCCATGCCCACGGCGTTGGCAATGCCCTGCCCGAGCGGACCGGTGGTGGTCTCGATGCCCAGATGCGGCTCGCGCTCCGGATGCCCCGCCGTGTGCGACCCCAGCTGCCGGAACGCCCGCAGGTCATCGATGGTGAGCGGATAGCCGGTCAGATGCAGCAGCGAATACAGCAGCATCGACGCGTGGCCGTTCGACAGCACGAACCGGTCGCGATTCATCCACTGCGGGTCGGCCGGGTTGTGACTCAGGTAGTCCCGCCACAGCACTTCGGCGATATCCGCCATGCCCATCGGCGCGCCGGGATGGCCGGAATTGGCGAGTTGCACAGCATCCATGGAGAGTGCACGAATGGCATTGGCGAGATCGCGACGCGTCGGTGTAGTCAATTTGGGGAAAGTCCTGGCAGGGCTGCGGCGGGTTTGAAGGTCGCGCATTTTCTTACGCAGCGGCGCGCATCGCAAATCGGGGATTACCTGCAACGCCGTCAAGCTGTCGCACGACAGAATGAGATCTGCCGCGAACCGATGTCACGATTGGGAAAACCCACCAATCGCGTGGCCCGCAAGCATGACGACGTTCACCTCCCGCCGCCTCGCGGAACCTTACAGTAATGTGACAATCGAAACTCCTGTAAGCAGCCAAGCGACTGAATAACTTGACTAAATCGGCCCTCAATCTGGTGCAGTTCACAGACCAGCACCTGTTCGGCGACCCGGCCCGGGCCCTGCGCGGCGTGGCCACGCTGCCGGCGCTGCGCGCGACATTGTCTGCCGCGCGCAGTGACATCGCCAGCTGCGACGCGATCCTGGCCACCGGCGATCTGGTGAACGACGACCCCGGCGGCTATGAATATTTCCGCACCGAATTCACCCGGCTTGGCAAACCGGTGCTGTGCATTCCGGGCAATCATGACGATCTGCCCGCCATGCGCGCCGCCCTGTCGCAGCCGCCGTTCCAGCTGGGCGGTGTGTACGACGCCGGCAACTGGCGCACCATCCTGCTCGACAGCACGATTCCCGGTGAAACGGGCGGCGCGCTCGCCGCGGCGAGCCTGGCCTTCCTGGAAGAAGCACTCGCCAGTGCGCCGGAACGGTACGCATTGGTGTGCCTGCACCACCACCCCATTCCCATGCACAGCCGCTGGCTGGACACAGTGGGGCTCGCCAACGGCGCAGAACTGATCGCGCTGCTCAGGCGTTTTGACACGGTACGCGGCGTGCTCTTCGGCCATGTGCATCAGGCGCTGGATACGCAGTGGGAAGGTGTGCGCATGATCGCCACACCTTCCACCTGTGCCCAGTTCAAACCGCTGTCGGATGATTTTGCGATGGACAACCAGCCGCCAGCCTGGCGAACACTGGCGCTGCATGCCGATGGTCGGCTGGATACGCAACTGCGCTGGGTTGGCAGGTAGCGCGCCTGCCACGCAAGTCAGCGGTTACGCGCGGTTCTGCAATGCTTCGAGCAACCGCCGGTGCAAGCCACCAAAGCCGCCGTTGCTCATGATGAGCACATGATCGCCGGGCAGAAGCCCGGCGCCGAGCAGCGCAAGCAATGATTCGATGGAGCTGGCCGTTGCAGCCTTGGCACCGACCGTGCGCGCCACTGCACCGGCATCCCAGCCCAGATCCGGCGGCGCGTACAGATACACGGCATCCGCGCCTGCCAGTGATGGCGCCAGTGTGTCCTTGTGCACGCCCATGCGCATGGTGTTGGAGCGCGCCTCCAGCACCGCGACCAGTCGCGCCTTGCCGATGCGCCGGCGCAGCCCTTCGATGGTGGTGGCGATTGCCGTGGGGTGATGCGCGAAATCATCATAGATGCTGATGCCGGCGGCGGTGCCGGTGAGCTCCATGCGTCGCCGCACGCCCTTGAACCCGGCCAGTGCGGCAATCGACTGCGCCACCGGCACGCCGGCGTGGCGCGCCGCGGCGATGGCAGCCAGCGCGTTGTCCACATTGTGGGCGCCGAGCATCGACCACTCCACCCGGCCCTGCTGCCTGCCGTCGAACAGCACGTCGAAGCTCGCGTGATCGTTGCCCGCAAGCCGCGCGGACCAGCCGGCAGCGCCAACCTGATGGCCGGCAAAGCCTTCGCGCGGCGTCCAGCAGCCACGCGCCAGCACATCGTCGAGATTGCTGTCCGCAGCGTTGTGCACCACCAGACCGCTGCCCGGCACGATGCGCAGCAGATGATTGAACTGCCGTTTGATCGATTCGAGATCCGGGTAGATGTCGGCGTGGTCGAACTCGAGGTTGTTCAGGATGAGCGTGCGCGGGCGGTAGTGCACGAACTTCGCGCGCTTGTCGAAAAACGCCGTGTCGTACTCATCGGCCTCGATGACGAAGAACGGCGCCTTGCCGAGCCGCGCGCTGACATCGAAATTGCCGGGCACGCCACCGATCAGGAATCCAGGTTCCAGACCGGCATGATCCAGGATATGCGCCAGCATGCTGGTGGTGGTGGTCTTGCCGTGCGTGCCGGCCACTGCCAGCACCCAGCGATCATGCAGCACTGCGCGCGACAGCCATTCCGGCCCGGAGGCATAGGGAATGCCGCGGTCCAGCAGCGCCTCCACCACCGGCCTGCCGCGCGACATCACGTTGCCGACCACGACCACATCCGGCACAGGATCCAGCTGCTGCGCGTCGAAGCCCTGCACGATATCGATGCCGAGCGCGGCCAGCTGCGTGCTCATCGGCGGATAAACGTTCTGGTCCGAGCCTGTAACCCGATGCCCGGCAGCGCGCGCAATGGCGGCGATGCCCCCCATGAACGTGCCGCAGATGCCAAGTATGTGGACGTGCATGCCCGCCCCTATTCGCGCAGGTCGGGAAACAGCGCGAACGCCATCAGATATGTCACGAGACCCTGGGAGATCACCAGCAGCACGCACAGGAAGCTGGACCACCCCGTTGCCGACCGCAGCACACGTGTCAGGGCCACCAGGCCCCACACTCCCAGAGCCGTGAACACCAGCGCTGCCGGCAGGCTCCAGGCCGAATCTTCGCCGTAGAAGCTCACCGCCCAGGCGGCAGGTGCCAGCAATGGCTGCAGGATGAACTGGCAACCAAACACGGCAGTCATGGTCTGCAGGAAGCGCTCTGCTCTGCCCGCTGCCTGCAACACCACCCGGCCCCACAGCAGCAGCACCACCAGATCCAGCAGCAGCAGCGCAATGGAGTGATCCGCGGCCTGTGCCTGCTCCGGAAGCGGCGGCAGGACGGCCCCGATCACCAGCGCCAGAATCGCCTGCGTGACAATTGTCGTCGCAAGCAGGGTCCACGAGGCAGGCAGGTCTTCCGGCCCGCGACGCAGGCAGACAATGTCCCGGAAGACCACCAACGCGGCGAAGAAAGATTTTGTCGGGGAATCGCTCAAGATCAACCTGGTGCGTAAACTCCCGATTCTACATGAGCCCGACACCCCTCTCCGACAGCGACTCCCTGGCCGCGCTGGCTGCACGCCTGGCCACGGCACCCTTCATTGCCCTCGACACCGAGTTCCTGCGCGAGCGCACCTACCGGGCGCAGCTGTGCCTGCTGCAGGTGGCCAGCCCCACCGAAGCGCTGTGCGTGGATCCGCTGGCCGGCATTGCACTGGATGCACTGGCCCCCGTGCTGGCCGGCAGCAGCACGCCGAAGATCCTGCACGCCGCGCGTCAGGACCTGGAAGTGCTGTGGCCGCTGTTTGGCGCCGTGGCACCGGTATTCGACACGCAGATTGCCGCGGCCCTGGCCGGCATGCCGGCGCAGATCGGCTACAGCGATCTGGTCCGTCGCATCCTGGGCATCGACCTCGCCAAGGCGGAAACGCGCACCGACTGGTCGAAGCGGCCGCTGAGCGATGCGCAACTGCGCTACGCCATCGACGACGTCATCCACCTGGGTGCATTGCGTGACTCACTTGCCGCGCAGCTGGACAAACTCGGGCGGCTCGCCTGGCTGGACGAAGAGCTGCACGAGCTGGCACGCGTCGACCGGCTGTTCGTCGATCCTGAAAAGGCGGTGGAACGACTGCGCTGGAGTGCCGAGCTGGA
>JAATEY010000338.1 GCA_015655465.1 Gammaproteobacteria bacterium
CTTGGCGAGTCCGACGGCCGACATGCCATAGATGAGTCCTAAGTTCAGCGCCTTCGCAGAGCGGCGCTCTTCGGAAGTAACTGCGTCGATGGGCTTGCCCATCACTTCGGCTGCGGTGGCCTGGTGAATGTCGCGATCCTCCGCGAAGGCGCGCAGCAGTGCCGGATCGCCGGAAAGATGCGCCATGATGCGCAGCTCGATCTGCGAGTAATCGGCAGCCATCAGCACATGTCCCGGCGGTGCGATGAAGGCCTGGCGGATGCGGCGGCCTTCCTGCGTGCGGATCGGAATGTTCTGCAGGTTGGGATCGGTGGACGAGAGTCTGCCCGTTGCGGCAACAGCCTGGTGATAGCTGGTGTGCACGCGCCCGGTGGTGGGGTCGATCTGCTCGGGCAGCTTGTCGGTGTAGGTGGATTTCAGCTTGGCGAGGCTGCGGTATTCCAGGATCAGGCGCGGCAGTTCGTAGTCGCCGGCCAGTTCCTCCAGCACATCTTCTGCGGTGGAGGGCTGACCGGTGGGTGTCTTGCGGATCACCGGCAGCTGGTGCTTCTCGAACAGGATCTGCTGCAGCTGCTTCGGTGAATCGAGATTGAACTCGCCACCGGCGGCAGTGTGCGCGCGGCCCTGCAATTCCAGCAGTCTGGCGCCCAGTTCGCTGCTCTGCTTGCGCAGCAGCGCGCCATCGAGCAGCACGCCGCGGGCTTCCATCTCCAGCAGCACCACCGACAGCGGTTGCTCGATTTCTTCGTACAGGGCCAGCAGTTTCGGCTCGGCGCGAAGTTGCGGCCACAGTGCAGCATGCATCTGCAGGGTTACATCGGCGTCTTCGGCCGCATAGGTGGCGGCAGTTTCGACTGCCACCTGGTCGAAGCCGATCTGCCTGGCGCCTTTGCCGGCCACCTCTTCATACTTGATGGTGTCGACGCCGAGATACAGCTTCGCGACGGAATCCATGTCGTGGCGCGTGGCCACGCTGTTGAGCACATAGGATTCCAGCATCGAGTCGTGCTGCATGCCGGCCAGATGGATGCCGTGATTGCGCAGCACATGGGCATCGTATTTCAGGTGATGGCCGAGTTTGTGACGCTGCGGGTTTTCCAGCCAGGGTTTGAGTGCCGCAAGACTGCGGTCCAGGTCCAGCTGGTCGGGCGCGCCGGCATAGCGATGCGCCAGCGGCAGATAGGCTGCCTTGCCGGCCTCGATGCAGAAGGACATGCCGACGATGCGTGCCACGGAATAGTTGAGGCTGGTGGTCTCGGTGTCGAAGGCGGTGAGGTCTGCTGCGTTCAGCAGTGCGAGCCAGCGCTGGAAGGCTGCGTCGGTGAGGATGGTTTCGTATTCGCGGGGCGGCGCAGGTGCAACTGCAGCGACCTGCGTGTGTGCGGGTGCAGCGGTTGCCGATGCGCCCGTTGCGGCGCTGGTCGCGTCACTCGCCGCAGCGCCGGGCTCAACAGTGCCGCGTGTGGAAGTGCCGCTGTCCGCATCGGCATCCAGGGCCTTCAGCAGCCCGCGGAATTCCATGCGTTCGTAGAGCTCGCGCAGTTTCGCCGTGTCGACGGGACGGCGCGCGAAGCCATCCAGGCCTTCTGCCAGCTCGAGGTCAACGCGGATGGTGGCGAGCCGGCGCGACAGGGCAAGCGTTTCAAGGCCGGCGCGCAGATTGTCGCCCACCACGCCCTTGATGTCGTCCTTGTGCAGCAGCAGTTCGTCGATGGTGCCGTAGGTGCCCAGCCATTTCGCTGCAGTCTTCGGCCCTACCTTGGGGATGCCCGGAATGTTGTCGGAGCTGTCGCCGATCAGCGCGAGGTAGTCGATGATCTGCTCCGGCCAGACATCGAACTTCGCCTTCACGCCATCGCGGTCGAGCGTGGTGTTGCTCATGGTGTTCACGAGCGTGATCCGTGCATCGACCAGCTGCGCCATGTCCTTGTCGCCGGTGGAGATCAGCACCGGCTGACCCACCGCTGCGGCACGACGTGCAAGCGTGCCGATGACGTCGTCGGCTTCGACTCCCGGCGTGCGCAGCACGGGCAGGCCGAGCGCGACCACCGCTTCCAGCAAGGGCTCGATCTGTCCCCGCAGGTCATCGGGCATGGGCGGACGATGCGCCTTGTATTCGGCGAACAGCTCGTCGCGGAAGGTCTTGCCGGGTGCGTCGAACACCACGACCATCGGGCTTGCCGCATGCTCGCGCAGGAAGCGCTGCAGCATGTTCAGTACGCCGTAGACCGCCCCCGTGGGTTCGCCGCGCGAATTGGCGAGCGGCGGCAGTGCGAAGAACGCACGGTACAGATACGACGAACCGTCGATGAGGATGAGCGGGGTGGGCGGAGCCTGATCGTTCATCGATACGATGGCGTGTGACGGCGCAGCCCCGCGCTCATCAGTTGCTGCGTTTGTTGCGGGCGGTGTTTTCCCGCTCGCGCTCTTCGGCTGAAGTGGTGCCGGCGCCTGCGGCAGCAGCAGGCAAGGGGGACGCCATCGGTACCGCCGATGAGCCCGGTGCAGGCGATGCAGCGGGCAGGGGCGAACTGGCGGGCACCGCCTCGCGCTCGCTATCCGGCAGGTAGAGGTTCCCCTTCTGTCCGCAGGCGCAGAGCAGGCAGGTGGTCAGCAGTACAGGTGCAATTCGGCGCATCGTTCAGAACCCCTTGCCGGGCATGCTGCGGCCATCGCGCAGCGCGAGCCACCCGCGCGCCACACGATAAGCCACCCAGATGCCGATCAGAAAATAACTCAGCATCAGCAGCGGGAAGCCGATGAGGATCACCACCAGCGGCCAGAACAGCAGCGAAGCGCCAATGAAGGCGGCAACGGCAAGCCAGAAGCTGCGCAGCTGCCAGCTGAAATGCGAATCGAGCCAGGTGCCTCGAACCTGCGAGCGCCGGGCATAGTTCATGATCACGGCGATGATGGAAGGCGCGCCAAACACGAATGCCGTCACGATCAGGGCCGTGCTCAGAATGCCGACCAGGATGGAAGCGGCATGCAGCGCATACATCAGATGTGTGTAGGAAATGTGCCGCGGATCGACGTTGACAGTGGTCGCGGCGGAGGAGTCGTCCATGGTGCAAAGATACCACCGCCGCGGTGGCGCCGCGCGGCCGCGCGCAGCATCCTGCGGGGCTATTTCGCTTCCCTCACGACCAGCGGCTCGAAGCCGCCAAAGACCATGCGCCTGCCGTCGAAGGGCATCGTGTCGCCGAATTGCTTCATCCGTGGATCGGCCATCATCCTGTCGTGGCTGGCATCGGCGGTGGCGCGGTATTCGGCCTTCTTCGCTTCGGGAACGGGGACGCCGCACACCGTGCCCTCGATCTGCTGCCGCGATGCGGCCGCGCTGTAACCAGCGAGCCAGCAGATGATCTGGTCCACTTCCTTCGCTGCCTTTTTCCTTGCTGCGGTGGACATGGAAACACCTTCCGGGATTTGCTGCGCAGGTCATCCGGACTGTAGGCTCTGCGGCAGGGAGTTGTCATGCACAGCAGCACTTTGATCCGCATCTTCGCGATCGCGCTGGTCGCAGTCACGAGTGTGACGACCGCGCATCACTCGCAGAGCATGTTCGTCGAGACGCCGGTATGGGTTACCGGAACCATCGTGCGGTACCGGCCCGTGGATCCGCACGTCATGATCGAACTTGCGGAACCGCAATCCGGTGGCAAGGGCAGGAAGTGGATCGTCGAAGGTCCGCGGATGGGCAGGCTGGAGTGGATCCTGCAGAACAACGGCGGCATCCCGGCCGACCAGATATTGAAGGTCGGCGATCGCATAACGGTGTGCGGCTTTCCGCTGAAGAAGGATTGGGACCCCAATCGCATGTACGCGGACTGGCCACCGGAGCAGGGGCGATTCGTGCACGGCCAGGTCTTCGTCATGCCGGATGGCCGCATGCAGTCATGGGGTCCCTACGGCGTGATCGACAACTGCGTGCAAAAGGGCGATACGGCGAAAACGTGGATCACCTTTCTGAATCGCGATCCGCTGGCGCACAAGCAGTGGTGTGATGCCATGAGCTACACGAGTATGGCCCACCACACCGCCCGTTCCTTCGTTGATGAAGTCAATCAGGGGCTGGCAGCAAAGTGCCAGTGAGCGTAGCGGACTGTACTGTGGGCGAAATACAGGGCAGGAATGCATGACAGCCGCTTTCGTACTCGAAGACGTCGTCTACCGCTTCGGAGCGGTCAAGGCGCTGGATGGATTGTCGCTGGTGGTGCGCCAGGGTGAGGTCTACGGCTTCCTCGGGCGTAATGGCGCAGGCAAGACCACCACGCTGCGGCTGCTGATGGGCATCCTGCGCCCCGCTGGCGGCAGCATCGAACTGCTGGGCAGCCGCGTCAGCCGCGTGCCGGTGTCGCTGAAGCGGCGCATCGGCTATGTCTCGCAGGAACCCGCGTTCTATCCGTGGATGAACGCGCAACAGCTGGGTGGCTTCGTGGGCAGCTTCTATCCGACCTGGGATGCGGCGGAGTACCTGCGCCTGCTGCGCATGCTGGATGTTCCCACGGACCGGCGGGCCGCAGAGCTTTCCGGCGGCACGCGTTCGAAGCTGGGCCTGGCGCTGGCACTGGCGCCGCGACCCGACCTGTTGCTGCTGGATGAACCCACCGCGGGCCTGGATCCGGTGGCGCGCGCGGAGTTCAACGACCAGCTCATCATCCTGCAGCGCGAACGGGGAACCACCGTGTTCTTCTCCTCGCACCTGGTGGGAGAAGTGGAAAAACTCGCGGACCGCATCGGCATCGTGCAGGCCGGACGCACCCGCTTCGAAGGCAGCGTGGTGCATCTGCGGGACAGCGTCCGTCGCATCGCTCTTGCAGATGACGCGGTGCCGGAAGGTTTCGAGCGGCTGCGCGGCGACATCTTCCGTGCGGATCCCGCGCGCTGGGATCTCGCCGGCTCCGGCGGACTTGCCGCGGAGAAACTCTCGCTGGAAGACATCTTCCTGGCCTTCGCGCGCACGGACCGGCTGCCGGCGTGATCCATCCCCTGGTCCGCAAGGAACTGCGTGAGCACCGCGGTGTGCTGGTCGCGATGTGGGTGGTGTGCGCGCTGGGATTGCTGACGCTGCTGCTGGCATCGACACGGCAGGGCAGTCCCGTGGTCGCGTGGCGCGGACTGCTGACGATCTTCGGCTCACTGCTGTCGCTGGCACTGGCCAACCGCTTCGTGGTGCGCGAGTACGGTGGAAGCACGCAGCTGTTCCTGGAGACGTTGCCCATGGGCCGCGCGCAGGTAATCGCCGTGAAATGGCTCACCAGCGCGGCCTGCCTGCTGGTGCCGATGGCGCTGGGCTTCGGCCTCATCCTTGTGGTGGCGGCCAGCAAGGTTGAACTTGTTCCCCGGTTCGTGCTGCTGCTGGCAGCGCGAGGTTTCGTGTTCCTGATGTTCGTGCATGCGCTGGCCTTCTTCGTCGGGCTCACGGGGCGCTATCGTTACGTGCTGTGGCTGGCGCTGGTGGTGCTGGGCATCATCGCCAATACCCTCTGGCAGGCGCCGCCGCAGCAGTGGCCGCCGCTGCAACTGGTGTCCGCTGCCATGCCTTTCCAGCGCGAAGCGGCGCCAGTGCAGGCGCTGTGGATCACGGGCGCAATGACCGCAGCTCTCGTCGCCGCGACGTTTACGCTGGCGCTGGGGTTCCAGGGGTCATGGGTGGTGGCGCTGGCCAGGCGCATGTCGCTGCGCGAGAAGATCGTCGTGACCGCGGCATTCATCTCGGTCGCCTACATCATGATCCTGGTGGAGGATCGCAAGCCCAAGCCGGCCTTCAGCGTGCAGGATGGCGTGACCAGCAGCACCGGTCTGCCCCGTGTCATGGTGGCGCGCGCTGAGGGAGTAAGCACGGAAGCCGCACTCGCGCTGGCGCGCCGCCTCGCAACGGAGCTGCAGGCGGCGCGGGAATATCTCGCCATCGACAAGCTGCCCGTGGTTGCAGTGCTGCCCGATGCATCCATCGATTCCGAGCTGTTCCTGGTCGCCGACCTGCCGGATTCCGATGGCGTGGTGGTGCGCGGCGCTGTCGGTGCGGAGCGGTTTGACGAAGCCGGATTTCGCGCCTTCACGCTGGGCAAGGTGCTGGACTGGCACAGCAGGCACCGCGCCTCCCGTGAACCCAGGCGCTGGCTGCTCGATGGATTTCCGCGCTGGCGCATCGCGCGCAATGATGCCGCGCAGCGCGAGCTGCTGACGCTGCGCTCGGCTGCGGCGCTGCAGGCCCTCGAGTCTGAACGAGGCGGACTGGCGCCGGCCCTGCGACACTGGCTCACCACGCGCGAACAGCTCGGCGATTGCCTCGGCGACGCATTGGCGTGGCGGGCCACGCAGTGGCTGTCGGAGTCCCTGGGCGAGGCGCGTTTCGGGCAGCTGGCGCGCGCGCTGTTCGGACAGCGGCCCACCGGGGACATCCGCGCGTTTCTTTCCGAAAGGCCGGTGGACGAGCTGCTGCAGAACGCCGGTGCGCCGACGGTCGGGGCATTGGCCGATAAACTGCAGCAGGCGATTCATGCCGAAGGCGCCGGCCAGGCGGATCGCATTCCGCTGCAGCCGTGGTCGGTGAAGTTCGAAGCGGTGCCCATGCGCGGCTCGATCTTCGAGCTGCGCCATGCGGTCACGCCCGCCGGCAGCGAACCGCCACCTCCGTATGCCGTGCGCTACATGCGTGTCGGTCCCTGGGACGGCGAATTGACACGGGCCAGCATGGAACGCGTGGATGCCATCGCGCCCGGCGTGCTGCCGGCGTCGTTCCCGCGCGGTGAGCGCGTGTTCACCGCGGTGGAGATGTACAGCCCGCAGCTGCAATGCACCTTGCGGCTGGGCGCGCGCCGGTGGCAGGTGCAATGAGCGGGCTGTTGCGCAAGGAGTTTCGCGAGCTGCGGCCGTTCCTGCTGCTCGGCGTCTTCCTGCTGCTGCTGGACCTGATCGAATGGTTCACCGAACAACTGGACTTGCAGCCGCTGGCGGTGAACATCGGTGCATCCAGCCAGGCGCTGGCCGTGCTGCTGTTCTTCATCGCCTTCGCCGCGGGCACCGGCTTGCTGGTGCGCGAGATGGACGACCGCACGCTGGCATTCCTCGATGGACTGCCTGTTTCGCGGGCGCGGGTGTTCGGCGTCAAGATCCTGGTGGCCGCCATCGTGCTGCTGCTGTATCCCGCCGGACATCTGCTGATGCTGGTGGCGCAGCACCTCATTTCGCGCCAGTCGCTGGACCACGCGCTGCATGCCGCCCTGCTGTGGCGGACCGCTGCAATGATCTGCGTGGTGACCGGCACGGGCCTCGCGCTGGGACTGCTGCTGGGCTACCTGCGCGCCCTGTGCTGGCTGACGCTGGGATTGCTGGCGCTGGCACTGATCACGTTGCTGCACTTTCTCCCGGGAATCTCGGTGCTCAATCCCGTGGCGCTGCTCGAAATGCGGTTGGTCGGCCTGCAATGGCAGGTCCTGTCGGCGCCCCTGTTCACGCAACTGGGCCTGATGGCGGCAAGCGCGCTGCTGGCCCTGGGTATCTTCGTCTCCGCGAATGGCGGGGGAGGCCGGAAGCTGCGGCAATGGCTGGGCCGGCCGCTGGCGTCCGCGGCCGTCACCCTTGCGACCATCGGCATCTGTCTTGCCGCCCTCGTGGTTTTTGCAGTGCTGTTCGCCGACAAGGAAAAACCAGCCGCTGGCGGAAACGGCGCCGCAGCGAAGTTCGCCGATTCGCCTGTGGTGAGCAGGCGTACGGAACGTTACTCGTTCAGCTACCACTCGCAGCAGGCCGAACAGGCGCAGGCCCTGCTGCAGGATGCGGATCGTGTCTACGCCGAGGTGGCAGCCCTGCTCGGTGCCGGGGATGGCGCACGCATCGACGTGGATCTCACCGGCTCGCTGCAGAACACGGAGGGCACCGCCTTCCACGACCGCATCCGCATGCACCTGGGGCGCAACCCACGGAAGACACTGGCGCATGAAACCGCGCATGTGCTGGCACACCGCCTGGCAGGGGACGAACGGGAGCGCGAGCTTTCGAAGATGAGCGTGCTGAACGAGGGGCTTGCAACCTGGGTGCATAACCAGATTGCCGGCAACGGGGCCTTGAGCGACATCGAAAGATTCCAGGCGGCCGTGGTCTCGCGGCGACACCTGGTGAAGCCCGAACAGCTGACGGACGTCGACGCCTTCGCGCGGCATTCGGATATCAACCTGCGCTATCCGCTGGGTGCCGCGCTGGTGGAGTCACTGGTGGCGCGCCATGGGCGCGATGCGCCGAACAAGCTGCTGCTCGCGCTGGGGAATCCTGATTTCCCGCGTAGCCTTGCGGGCACCGAGCTGTGGTACGCCGCATTCCAGGCCGCCGGCTTCGATCTGGGCCAGACCTTCGACGACTACTCGCGCCGGTTGCAGGGCTGGGAAGCCGAATTCGCGGAACGCATCGCGGCATTGCCGCGCCCGCGCGTCAGCCTGGATTACAGCGCCGGGAAAGTGGGTGTGGAACTGCGCTGGGAAGGGCAGATGCCAGAAGGGTGGCGTGCGGTTGTGCGGATACGGCCAATGGCAGACAGCCCGCTGGACCAGTACATGATGCTGCAGCTGGGTCCGGGTGCGGTGGCGTGGGTTACCCGATCCACTCTGGTCAATGAGCAGCTGTGCTTCCAGCCTGGCTTGCGAACGGAGGATGCCGCGATTTTCGAAACATGGTCCTGTGTGCCGCTGGAGCCGGATCGCTGAGTATCACCAGCGATGCGTTCAGTGAGCTGAGGCGCGTGCAGCTCTATCCTTCCGGCGACCATGCTCAGTACGTACCTGAGCGCCAAGGTCACGCCCGGTGCAGACCTGCTCGTCAGGGCGGAGCGGCTGGGGAATGGCAGGATCGATTGACACTCACGGCAGCGCATACCATGTCGAGCGACCGCCGCCATGGCGCGCGAGCAGTCCCTTCTCAACCAGGTTGCCGAAGGTCGTTTTGAGCGTATTCGCGCTTGCGCCGTATTCTCGCACCATGTCGCGCGTGGTCACCCGACCGTGGGCCCTGGTGTAGTCCAGTATCTTCGCGGCCAGATCCGACAACGTCACCGCAGACCTTTCGCGCTCGATCTTCCCGGCAAGCCGCCGTTTCTGCAATTGCATGGCACGCAGGAAAAAGAGCAGCCAGGGTTGCCAGTCTGTAGTGTCGTTGTCGAGCGTGCCCTGGGTCTGGCGCAGGGCCAGGTAGTACGCTTCCTTGCTGTTTTCGATCACGCTCTCCAGCGAGCCGTACGGTACATGCGCGTAGCCCGCCTGCAAGGGTCTGAACCCCTAATGAACGCCGACGAGGTGCGCCGACAAGCACGATCAGCTGGCTGCTACGCGGCAACCTCGACGTAATCGACACAACTCGATGGCTGCGCGGATCGCTTCTTCGCATGCGTATCTCAGTCGCGCTCGATCCCGGCGCGCTCTTCCAGCGCGCGCTCTATCTCTTCGTCAGTGATCCCGAGCTGCGCTTCTTCCGCCTGGTCGAGGCCGCCTCCCAGACCAGCTTCATCGGCACCAACAATGTGATCCGCCGAGATATCGCTCCCGGCGTCCCCGGCCGCATCGTTCTCCACGCTTGCACGCTCACCTGTACCGTTACGGTCGCTGGTGCTATCCCCGCCGATGCCCATCATGTCTGCTCCGGTGTCAGAGCTGTCGCTGGGTCCCAGGGAACGGATGCCATGCCCTCTGGACACTTCATTGCCTGAGTCGTCGAGCAACGCGTCGATATCCACTTCTATCGGATGAGCCATGCACACCTCTGCTGGTTATCTGCAATTTGGACTACCGCCATCTTGCGCCGTTGGCGTGGCCTGGCCAGGCCGGCTTGCACGCCCATTCCTGTAGGATTCGGCCTATGGCTGGGCATGAGAGGAGAACGGGAATGAAGGCCGCCAAGTGGTTCATTCCTTGTCACACTGACATTGTGCGCACCGTCGATCGCGCGGGTGGCTACTTCACCGGCGTGGTGTTCCTCGGCAAGGTCGTGCCTTGCAGGAAACGGGACTGACGTTGCGACCGGACCTGCGGCCGTTCCGCCTGAAATCTGCTGAGGATCTCCAGGCGTCCTTTCAACGTGCACTGGCACAGGCCGATGGCGTCACCGGCGCGCACTGCATACACGAGCGCTGGATGCGCGGCGATTTCGCCGCCCACATCGAAGCCGACCTCGAGCTGCTGTGGAAAAGCGCCGGGCCCTCCATTCCTGACTGGCTGCCCATGCGCTACGTGAGCTGGCTGCCCACCGCCTACGAGGTGGCCGCGCACTTTGCTGCAAAGGGCCGCGGCCGTTCGAATGTCTATCTCATCCTGCTGGACTATTCGGACCGACGCGGTGACGACCACGGCGTGTATGTCGGCATGAGCCGCTACTTACCCGCGCAACGGTTCGACCAGCACAAGGCGGGCATCCGGGCCGCAGGGTGCGTGCTCAAGCGAGGTCTGGAGGTGCTTGCCGGGCCGGTGC
>JAATEY010000111.1 GCA_015655465.1 Gammaproteobacteria bacterium
ACAATGGCTGGCAGGGTCAAACCAGCCGGAAGGGCCGGGCCGGCATTATTTCCGGATGTCTCGTACGTTGACATCGAGGTGATTTGACCTGAAGCGTTGATCCTTCCTACGCTCCTTTGAAGAACGTCGTTGCCTGTACAAGACCGGGCGATGAAGCCCGGAGAAGAAACTCGATGGCCCAGCATCCTGCCCGCTGCCGCAACTTCCTGACGCGCAGCCGCGGCGGCTCGGTCCTGCATTACGTGGTCCGTGGCGGTGGCAACCACCAGGTCATCGAGGCGCTGCTGGCCCTGGGCCTCGACATCAACGTGAAGGACGAGGACGGGCTGACCGCCCTCGACTACGCCATGGGTCGCGGTTACGTGCCTTTCCTGCAGATGCCGCAGCCGCCCAACAAGGCGCTGGCTGACTACCTGCGCAGCCTCGGGGCCAACGTCGAACTCGACAAGATCCCGGACTGGCCCCCGCAGGGCCCGCCCATTGCCACGGCCGTGTACGACTCCGTCATCTGGCCTGTTGACCCGGTAGGACCGTAATGCCCATTTCACGTCGTTACTTCCTGCGCGACAGTGCGCAGGCCGTCGCCGCTGCCTCGCTGTTGGGCACCGCTGCCCTCACCGGCCGCGCGAACGCCGCCGCGTCGAACAAGGAACCGGCCGGCAAGCCTGCCCGCAGCGTTGCCGCCAGCAACCTCAAGGTGCTGGACGTAGCGGGACTTGCGATGATCCAGGGCGCCGGCTGCAACGTGATTGCACTGGGCGGCCCCGATGGCGCCCTGATGATTGACGGTGGACTCGCCGCCAACTCCGCGGTGCTGCTGCAGGTGCTGCAGGGTGCGGTGAAAACCAGCAGGGTGAACACGCTGATCAACACCCACTGGCATCCCGAGCAGACCGGTTCCAACGAGGCAGTGGGCAAGGCCGGCGGCACGATCATCGCGCACGAGGTCACGAAAGTCGCGCTTGGCGCGGCGCTGGGCAACACCTCGCCCCTCTTCGAAGGCACCTACGGCCCTTTGCTCAAAGAAGCCCTGCCTACCGTGACGACCTACAACACCGGTTCACTGCAGTTCGCCGGCGAGCAGGTGGACTACCGCTACCTGCCGGGTGCGCACACCAATGGCGACCTGTTCGTGCACTTCCCGAAGCGCAACGTGATCGTGGCCAGTGGCCCGGTGGGTTCGGACCGCTGGCCGCTGATCGACTACCTCAATGGCGGCTTCATGCACGGTTTCGTGCGCTCCTACGAGATCCTCTCCGGTATCGTGAAGCCGGACACCATCGTGATCCCGGCCGACGGCCCGACCCTGACCGGCGCCGACATCGTGAAGCAGAAGGACATCTACTGGGATCTGTTCAAGCAGTTCTTCGTGCTGTTCAACAAGGCCTTCGGCCCGAAGGATGTGGCGCAGTACAACGCCGGCGTGGAGTTCATGGGCGTAGGCCAGGTCGTGGTCGACCGTCCGCTGAAGCGCGAGCCAGGCCTGGGCCTGGTGGCGAAGCTCGGCGATCCGGCCCGGTTCCTCGAGTACGCCTACCACAGCACCCAGCTCGCCACCCTGCCGCACTGACGTCTATGCTTCCCGGACGGACCCCATCGAGGGTCACCGGGAGGCATGACTTGAACACCGCCAACATCCAGTCCACTTACCTGCGACTGCGGCCGGACAGCTCCATCGAAAAGCTGCCGGTCGATGCCACGTTCTGGCCACGCCTCATCGCGGGCGAGCTCGGCTCGTTTCACCATGAGTATCTGGTAACCAGCTACACCTTCAGCAGCAACTGGCCCTCATGGGAGATACATCCCAACGGCGATGAAATCGTGTGCCTGCTGTCGGGTCGCGCCACCATGGTGCTGGAGGCGCCCGACGGCCAGCACACCAGCGTGGAACTCGAAACACCGGGCAGCTTTGCATTCGTGCCCAGGGGAACCTGGCACACCGCGAGGATCCATGGGGAATCCGCCATGCTGTTCATCACGGCGGGCGAAGGCACCCGCAACCGCCCCGCCTGAAATCCTTGAGGAACGGACCATGACGATGATCGAAGGCGGATGCATCTGCGGCGCCGTACGCTATGTGGCAACGGCCGAACCACTGACTGTTCGCGCCTGCTGGTGCCGCGTGTGCCAGTACTTCGCTGCCGGCAATGCCTCCATCAACCTCGCCTTCGCGCGCGATGCAGTGACCTTGACTGGCGAGCTGCGCGACTACCCGGTGATCGCCGCCAGCGGCAATCACATGCACCGGCGTTTCTGCCCGCAATGCGGTGTGCATCTGACCAGCGAGGCAGAAGAACGCCCGCAGCTGATCGTGCTGCGTGCGGGAACTCTGGATGATCCGCGGCGCTTCAAGCCGCTGGCTAATATCTGGGTAGCCGAGGCTCCGGCCTGGGCGCATATCGACGCCGCCCTGCCGCAGTTTCCTGGTCAGCCGCCACCGCCACTGCTGCGCCGGTGATTCTGCCTGTGATGACCCCAGCTGCATTTTCAGGGCTGAGTCGGTGCCGGGCCTGCGTTCCCGCAGCGCCCGGAATGAATTAGTCTCCGGCTCCGAACTGCACATACAAGCAGGACAGATCCTTCGATTGGCACGACCGGGGTTACACCAAGGAGATTGCTGTGGCAGCGCGTAACTTCCAGCCTTTGCAGATGCATCGGATCAAGTACACCGACCTGACGGAAGCCCAGGTGCTGCATCGGTCCTTCATTGCAGGTGCCGAAGGTCAGGCGCACGCGGCCGCCCTGCCCACCCACCACGGCTACCGCTCGAATGCGCTGTGGGAAACAGGCCAGCTGCGGGCGAAGTACATCAAGGGCGGCGGCGGTCGATGGCAGACTGCCGCACTGGACTACCTGGCGTCCTAGGCCAGTCTGGCTGCACATGCGCAACCTGCGCAGCTTCCCGCCGATCAGCGGCCCGGGCGCAACGCGCCTCATCCTCGGCTCGATGCCAGGCGTGGCCTCCCTGCAGGCGGGCCAGTACTACGCGCATCCCCGCAATGCATTCTGGCTGATCGTCGAATCGCTGTTCGGCATTGCGCGTGAGAACCCCTACGCCGAACGCGTCCTCGCGCTCGAAGGGGCAGGCGTTGCGGTGTGGGATGTGCTAAAGGCCTGCCGTCGCAGTGGCAGCCTGGATTCCGCCATCGAGCCGGACAGCATCGTCGCCAATGACTTCCGGCGCTTCCTGAAGAAGAACCCGGGTATCGGCCACATCTATTTCAATGGCAACACCGCGCGGCAGCTGTTCGAGCGGCATGTGATGGCAACTCTGACCGACGAACAGCAGCTGATTCCGCGGCTCACACTGCCTTCTACCAGCCCGGCCAACGCCAGCTTCTCGCTGATCGAGAAGACGCGGGCCTGGCGGGTGATCAGGCCGCGCTGAGAGCAACGCTGCTCAGGCGCGTGGACGGTGCGGTAGTTGCCGATTGCGGCCCGCAGGCACTAGCCTGCAAACTGCGGCGCACGAATACAGGGAGGGTCGCATCATGCCCGTGAAGATCATGGATCTGCATGCGGTGGCAAACACCGCCATCATTGCCCTGTTGCTCTTGCCGGGCCGGGCGATGCCAGCGGAGAAAGCCGCGGCACTGACGGCGATGGATTACATCGAGATCCAGCAACTGGTCAACCGGTTCAGCATCGCTCTCGATTACTGCACGAATGGTGGTCAGGATTTCGCAGACCTGTTCGTCGAAGGCGGACAGTTCATCATCGACGAAGGCAATGGCAAGCCGCTGGCTTTCAACAGCCGCCAGCAACTGATTACGGTCACCGGCGGGCCGGACTGCAAGGCGAACCAGTCGCCACCGCGCTCCTACATTCTCCACCTGTCGGAAGGCCTGGTGATCGAGCCATCGCCTGGCGGGGCACGCGGCACGTCATACGCGTTCTACCCGTCCAACAAGGGCAAGTACCTGAAGGAAGACGTCGCCGGACAGATGGGTCTCTACCACGATGAATACGTCAAGACGCCG
>JAATEY010000390.1 GCA_015655465.1 Gammaproteobacteria bacterium
CCACCGCACCTGCCACCGACACCCGCGAACTGGTAAGCCGCTTTGGCACGACCTTCGACGCCATCCGCGTCGAGGTGCGCAAACTCATCGTGGGCCAGGACGAAGTGGTGGAGCAATTGCTCATCACGCTGCTGGTCGGCGGCCATTGCCTGATCACCGGCCTGCCCGGCACGGCCAAGACGCTGCTGGTGCGCACGCTGGCGAGTGCACTGGGCCTGTCGTTCAAGCGCATCCAGTTCACACCCGACCTGATGCCCACCGACATCACCGGCACCGACATCCTGGAAGAGGACCAGACCACCGGCAAGCGCACCTGGACCTTCGTGCCCGGGCCGCTGTTCGCGCATGTGCTGCTGGCCGATGAAATCAACCGCACGCCGCCCAAGACGCAGTCGGCATTGCTCGAAGCCATGCAGGAACTCAGCGTGACGGTGCGCGGCAATACGCGGCGCATCGAGCCGCCATTCTTCGTGCTGGCCACGCAGAATCCGATCGAGCTCGAAGGCACCTATCCACTGCCCGAAGCGCAGCTGGACCGCTTCCTCTTCAACGTGGTGCTGGATTACCTGAGTGCCGAAGATGAGCTGAAGGTCGTGGCCGACAACACCTCGCGCGTCGATCCACCGGAGATCAATGTCTGCACCAGCGCTGCGGAGATCCTGCAGTTCCAGTGGCTGGTGCGGCAGGTCCCCATGTCCGCCGAGATGGCGCGCAAGGCGGTGGACGTGGTGCGTGCCACGCGCCCCAGCGACCCCAGCGCCAGCGACACCGTGAAGAAATACGCGCGCTATGGTGCGAGCATCCGCGCCACGCAGTTCCTCGCGCTGGCGGCCAAGGCACGCGCGCTGTCTTCGGGTCGCTATCACGTGACCATTGAAGACCTGCGCGCGCTGGCATTGCCGGTGCTGCGGCATCGCGTGCTCACCAACTACCAGGCCGAGTCCGACGGCGTCACCGTCGATGGCATGCTGTCGCAGGTGGTCGATACGGTGCTGACGGGATGAACGCTCCCTCGCCCGCCGCTGCGCTGCTGCGCCCGGAAGTGCTGGCCAGTCTGTCGACACTGGAGCTGGTGGCGCGCTCGGCGGTCGAGGGGTTCTTCCAGGGCATGCATCGCAGCCCGCGTTTCGGCTTCAGCCAGGAGTTCGCCGAATACAAGGCGTATTCCGAGGGCGACGATCCGCGCTTCGTCGACTGGAACGTGTTCGCGCGCACCGACCGCACCTATATCCGCCGCTATCTGGGCGAGACCAACACGCGCCTGATGATCGCGCTGGATGTCAGCGCGTCGATGGGCTATTCATCGGGCCCGATCAGCAAGCTGCGTTACGCCAAGTTTCTCGCCGCTGCGCTGGCCTACATGGCACTGCATCAGCATGATCCCACCGGGCTCATCGCCTTCGATTCGAA
Organism: Gammaproteobacteria bacterium; assembly: GCA_015655465.1. GTDB lineage: Bacteria > Pseudomonadota > Gammaproteobacteria > Steroidobacterales > Steroidobacteraceae > ZC4RG30. The sequence continues at coordinate 1,411 of JAATEY010000390.1, forward strand.
AGTGCGCAGCTACCGGCCGGCGACCAGCCGCACCGGCAGCCTCGGCGGCATCCTGCATGCGCTGGACAAGCTCGAGGCCGGCAGCGAGACCGACCTGTCCGAATCCTTCAAGCAGATCCGCGAGCATTGCCAGCGTCGCGGCCTGGTGGCGGTGATCTCCGATCTCTACTGCGATCCGGAAGCGTTGATGCGCTCGGTGCAGCCGCTGGCCTGGAAGGGTCACGACATCATGATCTTCCAGGTGCTGGATCGCGCCGAGCTGGCGCCGGACTGGGATGAATCGGTGCTGCTGGAGGATGTGGAGTCCGGACAGCAGCTGGAAGTGTCGCCCGACTATCTGCGCACCACCTATCGCGATCGCGTGCAGGCACATCTGGAGCGGGTGAAGAAGGTGGCCGCCGGCACCGGTGCGGACCATGTACTGCTGGCCACCGACGAACCGCTGGACAAGGCGCTGCGTCGCTATCTCATGTTCCGCAAGAGGGCCTGAGCGCATGTGGCTTGCACCATGGTTCCTGCTGGGTCTGGTCGGCATCGGGCTGCCGGTGTGGCTGCACCGCTTTGCGCGCCAGACCGACCAGAAGCGGCCGTTTGCCTCGCTGATGTTCCTGGAGGCGAGCACGATCCGCCGCAGCCGCCGGCATGTGCTGCGTTACTGGTTGCTGCTGGCGGCGCGTGTGTTGCTGCTGGTGCTGCTGGCGCTGGCGTTTGCGGGCCCCCTGTGGCGCAGCGTGGTGCCGCCCGGCGCGGCCGGCGCAACCCTGCATGTGATCGTCGTGGATACCTCCATGTCGATGCAGCAGACCGGCACCTGGGATCGCGCGCGCGAACGCGCAGCGTCCCTCATCAATCAGCTGAAGGGCGCGGACCGCGCCATGCTGATCGCTGCGGATCATCGGCTGCGGGTGATGCACCAGCCTGTGTTTGCAGCCGAGGCCGGCGCGTTGCAGGCACAGCTTGCAGGTCTTGCGCCCGGCACCTCGCGGCTGGACTACGGCAGCCTGATGGCAGCCACCGGCGCATGGGGCGCGGGACCCGGCGAGCAGGTGGTCATGCACCTGGTGACGGACATGCAGCAGTCCGCGAGTCCCCTGCGCTTTGCCGACCTGCGACCGCCGCCGGGCATGAAGCTGGATCTCATCGATGTGGGCGCGCCGGATGTCACCAACCTGCGCGTGGCAGATGTGGCCGAGGCCGAGCGCGAACCGGGCACGATGCTGGTGCGCGTGGAAGGTGATGCGGCGGCGCTGGCGGGCCGCACGCTGGTGCTGGAAGTGAATGGCGTCGAGAAGGCGCGCCGCGCGCTGAAGCGCGATGCGACCTTGCCACTGGTGGAGCGCTTTACCGTCGGCGACCCGGGCGTGGGTGAGCATCGCCTCACCGCGCGCCTGGAACCTGCGGACTCGCTGCCGCAGGACGATGCGCACTACGGCCTGTTGCGGCGCGTGGAACCCAGGGTGCTGGTGATCGCCGCCTCGCCGGATGGCGACGATGCACGCTACCTGCTCGCCGCGCTGCAGTCGCTGGCCAGCCCGCGCTTCACGGCCGAGGCCGCGTTGCCCTCGGCGCTTTCCACCCGCCAGCTCGGTGATTTCGCAGCCGTCGTGGTTTCCGATGCCGGATTGCTGGGCAAGGCCGCGAGTGATGAACTGGCGAAGTATGTCGATGGGGGTGGCGCTGCGCTGCTGACTCTGGGCGAGCGTGCCGCGCAACTGTCGCGCGTGCCGGTCAGCAACGCCAGACTCGCCCGCGGCTCTGCGCGCGACGAAGGCAACCAGCCCGCACGCGTGGCCGAGCTGGAGCAAAGTCACACGATGCTGCGCGAGCCCGGCGCCTGGCGGCGCATCCGTTTCTTCAAGCATGTGCCGGTGGAAGCACCCGAGGGCGCCCGCGTGCTGATGCGCTTCGAGAACGGCACGCCGCTGATGCTGGAGCAGACGCTGGGCAAGGGCAAACTGCTGCTGTTCGCCTCGCCGCTGGACCGGCAATGGAATGACCTCGCCATCCATCCGCTGTTCGTGCGCTTCGTTGCCGAAGCCACCGCCTATCTTGCCAATGCCCGCACCGATGCCGCAGCGGCGACGGTGGGTACCGCCATGGATGCAGGTCTGCTGCGCGGCGGTGGCGGGCAGGTGTTCGATCCGGCGGGCAAGCGGGCGTCCATGCTGGGCGGGCTGGCTGGCGGAGGTGCCCAGTGGGTGCCGGAAATGCCGGGCTTCTATGAGCTGCGTGCCAGCGGCCACAGCGACTACATCGCGGTGAACGTGGACCCGCGCGAATCGCGGCTGGCGCGCTGGGATGACGCCGGCCGGCAGCGCTGGCTGGCGCTGCAGGATCTGGAGCGCACTGCAGCAAAAACCGGGCCCACGTCTGCGGTGCCTGGCGAACGGCTGTTTCCGCTGTGGTTCTGGCTGCTGTTCGGCGCAGCGATATTCGCCTTCATGGAACCCCTGCTGGCGAACTACTATCTGAATGTGCGGAGGGAACGCAGTTTATGAACACCCGCCATCAGCTCGACAACTACCTGGCGCAGGTCCGGCGCCGATTGCAATGGATCATCGCCGGCCAGAGCGCGGCGCTGCTGGCCGCTGCCCTGCTGTTGCTCACCTTGCTCGCTGCGGTGGCGCTCGGGTGGTTTGCATTCTCCGATTCCGCGGTGCTCGTCGCCCGCCTGTTGTTGCTCGCTGCGGTGGCGGCAACCGTTGGCTGGTATCTGCTGCGCCTGCGTTCGCTGCGTCGTGATGGTGGAGCCGCCCAGCTGGAGCGGGCGCTGCCCGCGCAGGGCGGTCGCGTTACGACTTATCTGCAGGAGAGCGCCAAGCAGCCGGGCAAGGCTTCGGTGCTGCTGGACCTGCTGGCCGAAGATGCACAGCGCGTCGCCGAACAGGAGGCCCTGACGCGGGTCATTCCGGCGCGCCGGCTGTGGTTGCCCGGGCTGCTCGCCGGCCTGTGCATCGCGGCGCTGCTCGGCACCTTCCTCTTCGGTGGCCTGCTGGGTGATGCGGCACAGCGCGTATGGCTGGGTCGCGTGCCGCCGGCCACCCGCATCGCCGCTGCCGCCGGCGGCATCGCCGTGCGTCCCGGCGACACCATCGTGCGTCGCAACCAGGATCTGGGCATTTCTGCGCTGGTGGCCCTGGGCGGCAAAGATGTGACCGTGTATGTGCGCTTCGATTCCGGCAGCGACTGGGAAGCCGCACCGATGGCAGCGGACGGCAAGGGCGGTTACGCCTTCACGCTGTTCGCGGTGCGCGAGGCCGCGCGTTACTACGTGAGTTCGGGTTCCCTGCGCAGCAAGGAACACCGCATCGAAGTGGTCGACCTGCCAAAGATCGAAAAGCTGCGTCTGGCCTATGACTATCCCGAATGGACCGGCCTCAAGCGTCGCGTGGAGGAATCCGGCGGCGACATCCGCGCCGTCAGCGGCACACGCGTCGCGCTGGAAGTGGAAACGGACAAACCGCTGGATGGTCCGCTGCTGGTGATCGACGGCAGCGAATCGGGGCTGTCGCAATCGGGTGCCACCAGTCGCGGCAATATCGCCGTGAAGCAGGCCGGGCACTATCGCATCGCCACGCGCTTCCGCAACGAGATCGTGCCGCTGACGCCGGACTACGTCATCGAACTCGTGGTCGACCAGAAGCCCACCGTGCAGATCGTGAAGCCGGGCAAGGACTACAAGGCCACCAATGTCGAAGAGGTGCCGGTCAACGTGCGGGCCCGCGACGATTTCCGGCTCGAAGCGCTGGAGCTGCACTATTCCGTCAATGGCGGTGAGTGGCGCAGCGACAAATTGCCCGCCGGCAGCGCCGACATCCAGACCGCCGCCTTGCTGCGACTGGAGCAATTGCAGCAACGTGGCCCGGGGGGCCAGGCACCGCTGCTGGTGCCCGGCGATCTGGTCAGTTACTACGCAGTGGCGCGCGATCATGCCAGCAGCACCCAGACCGACCTGTTCCTGATCGACATCCAGCCATTCGAGCGGCGCTTCACGCAGTCGCAGGCCAACGGCGGCGGGGGTGGCGGAGGCGGTGGTGGTGAGGAACAGGAGGGCCAGATCTCGCAGCGGCAGCGTGAAGTGCTGCTGGCCACCTGGAACCTCGCCCGCAATCGCGAAGCCGGAGGTGCACGCGAAGCCGAGCGCAGTGCCGACAACGCCCGCATGCTGTCGGATGTGCAGCAGAAGCTCGCCGACCAGGCCAACACACTGGTGGACCGCGCCAAGGCGCGTCAGCTTACCGGCGAGGACGAGAACGTCGCCAACTTCGTGAAGAACCTGCAGGAGGCAGCCAGGTCGATGGGGCCGGCGGCCAAGAGCCTGTCGGACCAGGAGCTGCAGGCCGCCATCCAGCATGAACAGAAGGCCCTGCAATTGCTGCTGCGCGCGGACTCGAGTTACCGCGACATCCAGGTGGCCATGCAGTCGCAGCGCGGCGGTGGCGGCGGCGGGGGTGGACAGGCCGGTCGCGACGTGCAGGAAATGACCGAGCTGGAACTCGATCTGGAAAAGAACCAGTACGAGACCGAGCCGCAGCAGTCCAGCCAGCAGCAGGCGCAGGTCGAAGATGAAGCCCTGCGCCGCCTGCGCGAACTGGCGCGCCGGCAGGAACAGCTGGCGCGCGAAGCCGAGCGGCGCAGCACGCCAGTGGAACAGCAGCGCTGGCAGCAGGAACAGCTGCAGCGCGAGGCCGAGCAGCTGCGGCAGCAGCTGGAACAGCTGGCGCAGCAGCGCTCCGGGCAACAGCAGGGCGGGTCACAGCAACAGGGCTCGCAGCAGCAGAACGGGTCGCAGCAACAGCAGCGTGGCTCGCAGCAGCAGCGCGGTTCACAAAGCGCCCAGAACCAGGGTGGCGCACAGGGCAGCAGCGCGCAGGGCGGCCAGCAGCAATCCGCCGCAGCGCAGTCGGCAGCCGAAGCCGCGCGCCAGGTGGCGCAGGCCATGGAGCAGATGAAGCAGGCGCAGGCACGTGGTGACCAGCAGGCTGCCGCGCGTGCCGGTGAACAGCTCAATCGGGCGCGCGAGCAGCTTGAGCGTGGCCGGCAGCAGGGCGATCAGCAGCAGTTCGAGAACCTGGCCGGCACGGCGCGCGAGCTCACCGAGCGGCAGCGCCAGACCGAGCGCGACCTGCGTGCGGCCCTTGGCAACAATCGTCGGCCCGACGCGGAAGCTGGCCTGAACTTCGAGCAGATGGAGCGCCTGGCCGAAGCCAGGCGCCAGCTGCAGACGGAAATCGAGGCGCTGCGGTCGGACATCGACACCACGCGCCGCCAGTCCCAGCAGCAGGCGCCGCGCGCCAGCGAGCAGTTGGCGCAGGCTGCGCAGGAACTGCAGGATTCCAACGCTGCCGGCATCCTGACGCGCAACGCGCGTGACATAGAGCGTGGCCGGGGTGCGGAGGCCGCCAACCGCGAAGGAATGGTGGGCGATGCACTGCTGCGTCTGCAGCGACAGCTGGATCAGGCAACCAGCGTCGCGGCTGGCGAGACCGGTCGTGCTGCGCGGCAGGGCCGCGAGGCCGACGCTGGCGACCTGCTCGCCGAGCTGGGCGAACTGCGGCGGGCGCTGGATCGTGCGCGGCAGGATGCCGGCACGCAGAGCCAGCGTGGCGGTGGCGAGCCCGGTGCCCAGTCTCCCGACGCCCGGGAGGGCCAGGCGGGACAGGCCGGTGGCGAGTCAGGACAGCAGGGCCAGGGCGGGCAGGGCCAGGGCGGCCAGGGTGGCGGCAATCAGCAAGCCGGCCAGCCAGGACAGGGCGGTGCCAACGGCACGGGTGACGGTGGCTTTGGCGACCGCGGTCGCGTCGGCAGTGGCGTTAACCGGGCCGGTAACGGCGGCGGTGGCCGGCAACTCGGTTGGCAGACCGCCGAAGGGGCGCAGGCAGTACGACCGCTGACCGAGGCAGAACGCCAGGCTATCCGCGCACCGGGGCAGCTGAGCGGACAGCGGCTGCAGCAGCTGCGCGAGCGGCTGGAGAGCGGC
>JAATEY010000295.1 GCA_015655465.1 Gammaproteobacteria bacterium
CAGTGTGCTGGCGCGTTGGCAGCGCATCGATCCGGGTTCAAAGGCCCCGGCCGAGCCGGGCATCGCTGCCGCGTATGAGGCCGCGGCCCGCAAGGCGGTAGCAGCCCGCGAACTGGAGCTGGCCAGGTCGCTGGTGGACGCCGGCCTCAAGTTCCTGCCGAACAATGGCCCGTTGCTGGCAGTGCAGGCGAGTTACCAGTCCGAGCTGGAGGCGCAGAAGAATGCCGCGCGCATAGCCCAGCTCGAGCAGCGCCTGGCGGCTCTCAATCCCAACTCGGCAACCTTCGTCGACCAGGTGCTGCAAAGCCGCGATGACCTGTTGCAGCTGAGTGCGTTGTCCCCGACCAGCAGCACATTGTCCAGGCTGCAGGCGGCGCTGCAGACGATTGTCCAGCAGCAGATCAAGGCGCAGCTGGCGCGGAACGATGTGGCTGGTGCAGGTGAGCTGCTGTTGAACATGGGCGAACTGTTGCCGGAACAGGTACTGGCCGCCGCGCGGGCGGCAGTGCTGGAGCAGGGGCGGGCACAGGAGACCAGGCAGCTTGAAACCCTGGATCGGCTGCGGCGCGCAGTGCTGAGCGGGCGCCTGGAATCCGTGGCTGGCAGCGCCCAGGAATTGTTCGCGTCGCTGCAGCGTGGCGGTGCCGGCCCCGATCTGGTGGCGTCCGCACGCGACCTGCTGGGCTATGGTTACCTGCGCCGCGCGCGCCGTGCGCGCATGAGTGGCGACAACGCCGGCGCAGTGGCCGCACTTGCGACCGCGCGTCGTGCCCAGCCCGGTGCGGTGTGGCGCACGCGCATCGACAGCGAGGACAGCATGCTCAAGCAGCCTGCAGCGCGGCAGGTTGCAGGTGCCACCAGTGAACTGGACGCGGCACGTCGCAAATTTGCCGAGATCCTGCGCACCTCGGTCATCGGCGATGCCGAGCTTGCAGCGCTGGGCGATTCGCTTGACCGGATGGAGGCGCTGGGTGCCAATGCCCAGGAGCTGAATGCCGGATTGCTCAGCGCCGAGGAGCGGCTCATTCCGCAGATCACCCGGATGAAGGAGCAGTCCGGAGCGGACCAGGCGCAGTTGCTGGCGCGCCGGGTGTCGGAGACGCTGCTGGGCAGCGAGCGCATAGCTGAAATATCCCGCCAGCTGCGCAGCACCACACAGGAGGAGACGCGGCCATTGGGGCCCGATGTGCTGTCGCAACGCAAGCAGCTGGCGAAGCTGCTGGCAAACCCGGCGGCTACCTCCGCCTGGGCGGAGTCGATGCGGGGCGTATTGCAGCGCCTGGGTGACAGTTTGCGCGCGGACGATCCTTCGCTGCTGGACGCGCGCCACACGGCAGGAGAGGTGTTCTCCAGGGCTGCTGCCGACGCGCGGGCGCGCGGGCGGCTGGACGATGCCAGGAATTTGCTGGCATTGGGACGTTCGCTCGATCCGCAGTCGGCATCCCTGAAGGAGGAAACCGGCACTGTGCAGGTAGCGCAGGACAGGAAACAGAAAGAGGACGTCGACACTGCGCAGCAGGAGGGCATCAAGCTGTTGAAGCAGAAGCTGGTCGACCAGGTGAATGCCGGCAGCATGCCGGCCGCCGAGGCCACGGCCACTGTCCTGCGCCGCGTGCTGGCTGGCGGTGTCTATGTATCGAGTGAGTTGCCGAAGCTGTTGATAGGTGGGTATGCCGCCCTGGCCAAACGGCAGATGCTGGCCGGTCAGGTCAATGAATCCCTGGATACGTTGCTGGCAGCCCGGAAGAAATTCGGCACGGCCGCGGAGCTGAAGAATCTGGAAGCCCGTTATATCGTGGTCGGGGATGCGTATGACCGGCTGAGCACTGCCGTGGGCTCACTGAACGTCGCGGAACAGCGGGGCTATCTGGAAGAACTGCGGGCTTCTGAAGGCGCCGACTACCGCGCCATGGAACTGATGCTGGCGCGTACACTTGCAAATCGCATTGCCGATCAACGTGCTGGTGCCAATCGGGGGCCGCAGGTTGCGGCAGTGCTGGCCGCCGGCAAGCAGATTTTCCCTGAGCATGCGTTGCTGCTTGAACAGGGCACGGCCGGTGCGTTGCCGCCTGCCAGGCTGGAGCTGCGGCAGTAGGCATACGGAACCTGGTTCTTACTCGGGCGGAGAGAAATCCACGGTCACGGATCCCGTCGCCTTGCCCACTCCCTTGGCGTCCTGCGTGTAATACTCCTTCGTGATCCTGCCGAAGCTCAGGCCTATTTCCTCTGTATATTCGCCCTCGCCCTCGGCACAGCTGGTGCGGATGCTGGAGACCATCACTTTTTCCAGCGTGATGACGAGGAAATCGAGAGGTTTGCCGCCGGCCTTGGTCAAGGTCAATACGGCCTTGCCAATGACCTTCTTTTTGGCGAGGGCGAACAGTAATTGCGTGGTTGCCTTGTCGACATGTTTGATGAAGGTCAGGTCCTGCGCCGTCGGGCTTGCATACTTGAAGTTGGCATTGGCGGGTTGGGACACCGCCCAGTGATATCCCACCACGGTGATTGCCTTGGGGAACTTGGGATCGCTGGCCTCACCCTCGATCTCGTCGAGTTTGATGTGGATGTTGACAGCCATGTAGTACCTGCTCCTTGCCTGCCGCTCACGACCTCGTGGTAACGGTCGATGATACTACCGTTCGAAAGCCTGTCACCAGCGGAGCAATCGCGGACCCAGCGCAGCCCCGACTGCCGCCGGTACGCACATGCCGATGGTGTACCAGCTGGCCACGAAGGCCACGCCTTCTTCCGGGCAGTGCAGCGAATACACCAGCATCGAGATCGCGCCGGCGAGCAGGCCGGCGCAGAAGCCCGCCCAGTGCAGGCGCGTCGGTGCCGCGCGAAGCATCACGAAGCACAGCGCCAGCAGGCAGGGCAGGGACAGCAGGGCGATCAGCCAGGGGCAGATCGCAGCTGTTTCGCCCAGCCATTCGCTGCTGCGCACATCCGCCGGAAGGCTGGCGGTGCGCAGCAGCGCTGCCACCAGGGCCAGCGCGACCGGCACCAGTACCGCGGCGACACGCCAGCGTGGTCGAGCTTCGGGGCGCGCCGCCTGCACACACAGCAGGTATCCACCCAGCGCCAGCGTCGCGGCGTAGCCGATTTTTCCCCAGAGCATCCATTCCGCGCCGGCCGCCGCCAGGTCGGGGCGTAATCCCAGTGACGCGGTCAACAGCAGAAATGTCGCGGCGGTGCCGATGGCCAGTGCCGTGGCAAGCCTGCGGTCGAGGAGATGCGGCGGTGAGGGCGTGAGCCCCGCGCCCAGACGTTCGATCAGCTGTGTGGTGGACTCCTTCATGGACTCCCGCCTTCCGTGCCGAGCAGCTTCGCCAGTTTCTTCAGGCCGCGATGCACGCCCACCTTGATCGACGAGGTGGACTGGCCGGTGCTCGCGGCTGCTTCCTCGATGGAATACCCCTCGATGCGCGTCAGCCGGATCGCCGCGCTCTGCGCCGGCGGCAGCTGCGACAGCAGGGTGGCGACGTCGCGCATGGCATCGCGGGCGGTGTGGTCGTCGGCTGCGGCGAACATGTCTTCGAAGTCATCCAGCGGCAGAGTGGTGCGCAGGCGTTGTCGCCGCAGGTGGTCGATGAGCTTGTGGCGTGCGACTGCATAGGCCCAGGCGGTGAAGGGCTGCGATGGGTCGTAGGTATGGCGTCGTTCATGCACGGCGATCAGTGATTCCTGTACCAGGTCTTCGGCATCCGCGACATTGCCCCCGAGCCTGCGGCCATGGTAGCCGCGCAGCAATTGCGCCAGCGCAGCCAGCAGCTCGCAATGTGCGGCTGCATCGCCCGCCAGTCCGCGCAACATCAGCGCCCTGAGTCCGGCCTCGACAGCGATTCGGGAGGTCTCCATGCAGTAGTTCGCAGCGGAGTGCCATCTGGTTACAAATTCCGTCACTCACTGTAACCGATCAGCGTCATGGCGCGAATTGATCTGCACGACCGGACTGGCTGCTTCGCCGCCGGCGGCACTTTCGGAACGCAACCATTCAATTCATGGAGAGGGACAATGAAACATCAGGGAATCGCACTGGCAACACTGGCACTTGCGGCATTGACCACGGGCCTGGCGTCGGCTGCAGAGAAGGCCGGGGACAAGCCGGCAGCGGACAAGCCGGCGATGGAGAAGTGCTTCGGCGTGGCGTTGGCTGGCAAGAACGACTGCAAGGCGGGTGCGGGCACCAGCTGCGCGGGCACGTCCAAGGTCGACTACCAGGGTAATTCGTGGAAGAACGTGCCTGCAGGCACCTGCGTGAGCATCAAGACCCCCAAGGGAATGGGCTCGCTGATGGCAAAGAGCTGAGGAATCCCCATGGCTCCGACCGCCGGGCTCGGCTTCAAGCCTGAGCATTTCGCGCCGGCACTGTCCTGCCCGGCGGACGGGCTCTGGTTCGAGGTTCACGCCGAGAACTACATGATTGCAGGCGGGCCGCGGCTGGCAATGCTTGAAACATTGCGCTCGGGGCATCCGCTTTCCATCCACGGCGTGGGCCTGTCCCTTGCTGCCGATGCGGACCCGGATCCGCAATCGCTTGCAGCGCTGAGAACCGTGGTGGAGCGCTTCCGTCCGTTCGTCGTATCGGAGCATCTGGCCTGGTCGAGCTGGGGTGGTGCGCATTTTCCGGATCTGCTGCCCTTCCCCCGCAACCGGGAATCCCTGCTGCGGCTGGTCCGCAATGTCGACATTGCGCAGCAGGTTCTCGGCCGTCGCCTCCTCATCGAGAATCCTTCGGCCTACCTGCCGCTTGCACATGAAATGTCCGAGGCGGAGTTTCTTGCCCGGCTCGTGCAGCGCACGGACTGCGGCCTGCTGGTCGATGTGAACAATGCGTATGTCAGCGCCTGCAATCTCGGCGGCGATGCGGGCGCGTATCTCGCCGCGCTGCCGGCGGAAGCCATTGGCGAGATCCATCTCGCGGGACACTCGCCGGATGCGGGCGTGCCATCCGGCGGGCTGCTGATCGACACCCATGCTGCGCCGGTGTGCGATGTCGTATGGCAGCTTTACGCCGATCTTCTCGCCCGCATTGGTCCGCGACCCACGCTGATCGAGCGTGACGACAATTTGCCGGCTTTCGATGTGCTCCTGGAAGAGCGCGAGCATGCCGCGGCGCTGCTGGCGGCTGCGGCGCCGGGCGCTGGAGAGGTGTATGCCGTCGCTTGCTGAATTCCAGCGCGGCTTCGCGGCTGCATTGAAAATACCCGCGCCGGGGCCGGCCGATGTCGAGGCCGCGGGGCTGCGCATTCATCGCAATACGCTGATGAAGGCATTGGTCGACGCGGTGCTTGCGAACTATCCGACAGTGGGCGTGCTCATGGGGGCTGCGTGGCTGGGCTCTGCGGCACAGGCCTACGCAATGCAGTACCCGCCGCGGCATGCCGTGCTGGCGGACTATGGCGAACTGTTTCCGGATTTCGTGCGCGCCATGGACCCGGAGCAGGCCTGGCCATATCTGCCGGGAGTTGCGGCACTGGACCGCGCCTGGACGCATGCATTGCTGGCGCAGGATGCACCGGCTCTGAAGCCGGAGCGGCTGGGTGTACTTGCGCCTGATGTTCTGGCTGCGCTCCGGCTGCGGCTGCATCCCGGCGCGTGTTACGGCGTCTATGGTCATTCCGCCGTGACTGTCTGGAGGGCCAATCGCCCCCCGGCATCGCCGCCCGGCGAGTTGCATATCGAAGACCACGACGAAGCCGCGCTGGTTGTGCGCAACGATGGTGGCGTGGTGCTGTTGCCACTCGACGCCGCAGCGCAGGTCTTTCTGGATGTCGTCATCTCCGGCGGCAACGCTGCCGCAGCGGCAAGCGCCGCGCTGCAGGCAGATCCTGACGCCGACATCGCTGGCACCTGGTCCACTTTCCTCACGCAGGGCGTATTCGCCGACATCGAAAGCCATGGAGACTGACATGCAATCCAACGGGATCATCGCTGGCTGGCGCGCACCGTTTGGCGCACTGGCGAGCTGCGCTGC
>JAATEY010000129.1 GCA_015655465.1 Gammaproteobacteria bacterium
GACCCGGACGCGTCGAACCGCGGGCGCGAAAACGTCGGCCCAAACCCTACCCGTGGCTGAAAATCCCTCGCGCCAAGGCCCGTGCGCGCGTGCGAAAATATGGGCATCTGTGGCGCTACAGGCCTTAAGTAAGTGCCATTCGGATTAGGGCCGCCCAGCCAGCTCCGAACCTCTGATGCTGGTTTCTCATTGGTATTTGTTGTCGCCTATGAAGACGTTCATGAAAATACTTATGATCGGCCTCGGAACTGGCGTCACGACGGAGACCGCTACAAAACGCCTCGCCACCACCAAGTATTCAACTACCGGCGGCCATGTTTGAAGGGAGTTGCTCCATGTTCGTCACGAAGGTGCTTCCGATTGCTTGCGTCAGCTTGATGCTGGCAGCTCTATTCGGTTGCGCTACCGAACAGAGCCGTGATGATCTCAAGCAATATTCCGATGCGCCAAGCGGACAGCCCTCTGCAGAGATTGTCGCGGTAAGGTCGGCTCAAGAGGAGGCGGATGCCTGGGCCATCGCAAAGTCCAGCAAGGACGCCGAAGTCCTGAATATCTATTTGGATCGGTTTCCTCAAGGGGGGCACGCGGCAATGGCCAAGCTACGATTAAAGCTCATACAGTCTGGGGAGCTTTGATAGATGGGCGCATCCGCATTGAAGCGATGGGCGACCGTGCTCCCGGCAGCACTTGCATTACTTGTGATGGCTCGTGTCGCTGGTGCTGAGGGTGTCGATTGTGCAACGGCAAGCACCTCGATCGAGGTTGCAATATGCGGCGATGAAACTCTCACTGCCGCTGATGCGGTAATGACCAAGCTGTATGAGCAGTTGTTGCAGCGGAACGCGTCTATTCAGGCAGAGCAAGCGGATTGGCTCGTCAGCATACGAAATCAATGCACAACCGATGAATGCCTGGCGGAAGCATATGCCGCCCGCATAGATCATCTTGAAAAGATACTCAAAGAGCCTGCAAAGACGGACATTGATGCGGCCTCGAAATTGCCGCAGGCATCTGCGACTCAAACGAAACCTGCGAAGCAAACGGGCAAGTAACAAGAGGTGCATCGACCAACAAAGAGAGATGGCGAGGCGAATGCAATGCCTGCACGTGACAAGGCCCCGATAACACCCGCCTTCGCGAATTACTCCGTCATCGCAGGGTTTGCCATTCTTGTTGCCATTATCGTGGCGGGCGCATGGGGGTTGGAAAATCGGAAAAAGAAAGCTTTGGTGGATGCAGGCGCAGAAATCGCCAAAGTGATCGAAAGCGACGCCACCACTCTGGATAGGAAGAACAAAGAGCTTTGCATTCCTGATGACTATGGGATTGTTGATGAGAGACCGTGGGATAAAGAAACGATCTACTACTGGGTAAACAAGGTCAGGCCGAGCATATCTGCGCATCACTACGAGGCTTTCACCAAGGAAGGAAGCTGGAGCAGAACCTATCGGCGGATGGTGGATGAAGCAATCCAACGGGTTCGTTCGCAGAGGGAGCCAAGCGAAGAGTTCGATTCCAATGATCCTTGCGAATACGAAGAATTCTGCGCAGAGCAACTTAGAGTAGCTGGCTGGGATGCGCGGACCACGGGCCGGTCACGTGATTTCGGGGCAGATGTGATTGCCAAGCATGGCAATAGAACCCTTGTGCTTGAATGCAAACTGCACAGTGCACCAATCGGAAGCCCGACTGTTAAAAAGACCGTAGGCGCAAGAACTCACTACCGCGCCAATCTTGCTGCGGTCGTTTCAAGCTCCGGATTTACGAACGATGCCAAGAAGGCGGGAAGAACGACTGGTGTTCACCTGTTGCATCACGAGGAATTGCGCGAATGGGCGCGCAAGGCTACGGGGCCCCGCTTGTTGGAAGGGATTGGAGGCTCGTCGTAGTCAGGAGAACGCAATCAGCACGCTGAATCCGCCCTCACAACCGCAGGCTACGGAAATTCCTCACGCAGCCGCAGCGGGTCTTGGCGGTCCCATGCCGTCCGCTTGGCCTCATCCCCGGCGGCAAATTTCTCCCGCTTGATGGCATTCTCGCGGATCGCCCTATCTCGCCGGGCAGCTTGCGCCCGCGCTTCCCTTTCGCGCTGCCTCTCCTGCATGAATTCCTTTTCGGCGTCGTCAACGCTGCGGCTCATCATGCCCAGGATCGCTGCCAGCCGAATGGCGGTCTGCGCATCCGGGTTCGGACCGGCCGCACGGCGCGCCGACCGGTACAGCTTGCCCAACTCGGCACGGATACGCCGGTGAGTGTCGAGGCGGCCCACGCGCAGAACCTTGGTGCTCAATGCGGCCACCTCATTCCAGCCCGCCGGGCCTTGTCGTGAAGCTGTTCGTCCCATTCACAGCAAGCAAGCCAAGTTTCGGACCGTGCTTGTGCATCCTCAAGGGCATAGGCCAGGTCGTCGGCCGTGTATTGCCAGCGCAGCGCCATCGCACGGATGCGACGAACAAGGTTGATAGCGGCTAGGCGAGGAAATCGAGAGTCCGCATGCGGGGGACCGAAAGCGAGGGACCCGTTTGCGTGACCCCAGTCTCTTGCACGTGAGAATTGAGATTCCTCCCGCGAGGCACTGACAGAACTGACGGAAGGGCTTTTGTCGGCTTTGTCGGTGCCTGCCGGTAGATTTCCGAATTTCTCGCGGACCTTCGCCAGCGCGCTCATGCTGCCTGCTCCTTCGGCATGGCGGTCGGATTTACGAGGTAGTCCGTTCGGGGCCGACCAGCGGTATCCACCTGTTCGGCCCGCAGCCAGTCGAAGTCCGCCAGCACGCGCACGGCAGCCGATGCCGCGTCCACGGTGGCGAGCCCGGACCACCCGTTACGGTACACGTCTCGCAGCGTGAAGCGCGAGGCGATCTCGCCCCGCGTGATCTTGTCGGCCAGCAGGCGAGCCGCATCCATGTCAGGGCTGACGGCAGGCGCATAGATGCGGCGGGCATGGGACTCCAGATACTCGGCCCAGCCGATGGCCTGCTCCAGTGCCAGCAACTCCACCGGCCCGGCATCCTGTTCGGCCAGGTGCAGCAGCAGCGCCAGCGACGGGACGAGGCTGCGGTACTTCGCAAGGTGCGCTTCCATTGCGGGGTGTTCGCTGCCGTCGCGCAGCCGGATTTCCAGCGCCGCCCGCCAGTTGTCGAACAAGTCTTGCGCCTGTGCATCGAACCGCAGGGGTTCAGGATTGGTCGCCATCGAATCGAGCCGGGCTATCAGCGCATCGAAACCTGCCCGTGCCGCGTGATCCGGTAAGCGGTCCACGTTGCGCCAGGTGGCGAACACGTCCGGGTACACAGCGAGCTGAAAACGCTGGATCAGCCCATCGTCGCCGCCCGCTCCACTGGCGCGCATGATCTCGGCCAACGGACCGGGCTGGATGCCGCCCAACATCGCAAGGCAGGCGGCCGGGATATGCACAGTCCCGCGTCCGATGCGGTCATAGGTGAAGCTATTGTCGCCATTCCACGCTTCGAGATAGAAGGCGCGGTCCGCTTCGTGCCCCTGCCGTTCCAGCGTGCGAAAGAATCCGGTCAGCTCATCGCGGAATTGCAGCAGACCGTTCGAATTTTCGCGCAGCAGCTCGCCCAGCTTTTCCACCGTGGCATCGTTGACGATGTAACGGCGGCGCGCGGGCTTCTCGGGAGCCTGCTCCACGAGATGCGCTGCGCGGTCGGATGCGTCCCCGGTGTCGCCCTTCTTTAATGCCCTGCGGATCGCTTCGCGCTGTACCTTCTGCCGCTCGGCGGCCATCACTTCTGCCGCTTCGTATTCCTGCATGGCGGAGTCGTGCTGGCGGATTGCCGCGTCTTGCAACTCGCGCAGCGGTCGCAGCACGTCTTGCAGCGGTGGAGATTTCATCACGCCAGGACGCCCGACGATCATGCCCCACAGGTTCGGCACAACGGTCCATGAATCAGCGCGCTTCGGCGCAATCAGGCATCGCCGCCCGACAATGCTTGAAATAGTAACCATCGCGGCAACGGCTGGGAAATCCACCGGACATTGCATCCGCTCGGCAATGTCCGCCACGTACTCGCGCAGCATCGAAGGAAGCAGCTCACCATCGAAAGATGCGACGGGCGGTAGACCTTCGGGCAGCAGTGTCGGCGCGGGCCACCCATCTGAAGCAGGGGCCACCGCCGTCAACACCTCGGCATCGGTCGCGCCGGCATGACGGGCCTGACGCGCCGCATAAGCGGTCATCGCCACGTAGTCCGGCGGGTCCAGCGGTGCAGTGGCGCTCATGAGCGGCTGCCACTGATAAGCGCGAGTTGTTTGCGCAGTCCGGCAACCAAGTCCTCGTCAACCAGCATGATCAAATACATGGCAACTTCTGTTGCCGGGCCGTGGACTACTGCAGCGATCTCCCTAACTGGCACGCCGGACAACCATAGCTGCCGAATGTCTTGGAGCCTCTGTTGGACGCGCTGCTCGCCCGCGGACGCGCTCATGACGCACCCTTGCCGCTGGTGCGTTCTTCGATCCAGCGGGTAATGTCAGCTTCCAGCCATGCGCTCGCACGGGTGCCGATCTTGTGTTGCTTGGGGAAGCGGTTTGCCTTGATGTAACGAAAAACGCTATCCCTGCCCAAACCTGTCCGTTCGAGGACAGCAGGGAGCCGCAGGAGTCGCGGCGGTGATGTGGCAGTCATGGTGTCGGTCCTCTGTTGCGTTCGTCGTAGGCGATTGCTTGCGACGGCGACAGACTAGGACGGACGACGTAGACCTCAGCGATGGCCCCCTAACTTTTCTTGGTGCGCTGCCTTCCTGCAATTCGAGCTTGATGCCGAACCGCTTGCCCATAGTAGACGGTGCGCCAGTCATCCGGCAGGGCATTGCCGCCTGCGCGAGCTGGCTTGCGCATGTCTCGAATCCAGTCTCGGACGCGAGAGACTGGAATGTCATGCAACGTCGCTAGGCGCTTCGGCTCACCGCGCTGTGGTCTGCCGTTTGTGTTGCGCTTCAAGTCGCGCATTACCCTATCGCGCAGCTCGCGCGCACCGGCGTTTGGGCCCTGCTGGGTATTGCGGTCAGAGAAGGCGCGCGCTACGTCCATGTCGGCATTCGCTTTCGTCAGTATTTGCGCTCGTTCGTCGAGCGTCGTCGCCGGATCATGGAGCTTGATAGATTCCGGCACCGATTCCGCGAACACCATGAAGGTCGGGTATTGAACCTTTGGCTGCCTGCGCTTGTTCGCCACGGCGCGCTGCTATCGCAATCAGGCCGCTGCTGCTGCTGCCGTTGAGCGGCGGCGCGCAACACGCGACGGTGCTGCTTGCACCGGCCGGACGGTCAGGCGCAGACCGAAGGCATCCAGCAGCGCGGCCAGCGTATCGAGTCGCGGATTGCCCTTCGCCGACAGCGTGCGGTACAGCGCTTCGCGGGAAAGCCCCGTGCGCTCGGCCAGCGCGGCCATGCCGCCGACGGCTTCGGCAACGGTGCGAAGCGCAATAGGCACCATGCGGGCATCGCCATCCTCAAGCATCGCCTCAACGTAGGCGGCGATGTCGCTTTCGTTTCGCAGGTGCGCGGACACCTTGAACGGGAGGCTTGAGGGGATCGGGCGACCTGGGCGCGCTGCGCGCTTTGTGATCTTTCCAGTAGCCATGTGCTTTCTCGATGTCCTTGGGTTGCGTTGCCTTGTCGCCGCCACACAGCAGCAGGACCAGCGTTTGCCCGTCCTGCCCGTAATACACGCGGTAGCCAGGTCCGTGATCTATCCGCAGTTCGCTCACGCCCTCGCCGACGCTCTTGCAGTCCCCGAACAGACCGAGTTGCAGTCGTTCCAGTCGGGTGAAGATGCGGGCACGGCCCTGTCTATCCCGCAGGCCATCCAGCCATTCCGTCAGCGGAGTCTTGCCGTCGGCGGTCTGGTAGCGGCGGACTTCCACAGGAGGCATTGTAACCTAAAAGCTACTTTCTGCAATGCTATCGGACGCCAGCGGACGGGATGCCCGTCACGCCTTGCGCTTGATGGGCACCACGCTGTCGCCGGCCTTGAGCCCGTCCAGGTAGTCGGCCCATGCTTGCATCATCCGGCGCCGTTCGGGCAGCAGCGAGGCCCAGCGGTCGCGCCGGTAAGCAGCTTTCACTTCGTTGCGCTCGGCATGAGCTATTGATCATTGCGTAAGTAATGTCCTATACAAGGCGTAATGGAAGGCCAGTGTGACGCAGGAAGCCGCGCAGCAGGTCCTGGCGGTGCTGAGCGCGGCGTGCAGCGCAGCGGGTGCGATGAGTCAGCACTTGCAGATCGGCGATGGGGTCGTTGGCCAGCGGGTTGGTTTTCAACCAGGCCCACAAGTATTCGACGGGGTTAAGTTCGGGGGCATAAGGCGGCAGATATTCCAGGTGCGCAGAGCGTGGCGGTATACATTCGTCGACGAGGGCGCCCTTGTGAGCCGAGAAGCCATCCCAGACCAGCACGATGGGGGTGCGCAGTTGATGTTGAAGGTGCTCGAGGAAGTCCCTGGCGCGCACGGCATCGATGTTGGCGTCCGGGTGCAGTTGAAAATGCAGCGCGAGGCGGTCGCGTGTGGGCGGGATGCACAGCGCGGCAATGGCCGAGACCTTCTGGTAGCAGCGACCGCGCTGGCGCAACAGCGGGGTATGACCGCGCAGGCTCCAGGAGCGGCGTACCAGCGGCGCCATGAGCATGCCGGACTCGTCGACAAATACGATGGTGGCACTCAGGCGCGCGGCGTTTTTTTTACCCGTGGCCAGTCCTGCTCGATCCAGGCGCGGATGCGCGGCTCATCGCGCTCGATAGCACGTCGGGTCGGCTTCTGGGGCGAGAAGCCCAATCCGTGCAGCAGGCGGCTGACATGTGCGGGGTGATAGCGCACGCCAAATTGGCGCTGAATCAGCCAGCTCACCCGCGGGCAGGTCCACAGATCCGTGGGCAATCCGGCCGCTTGGGCGCCCTTGACCAGCAGGCGCCGCAGACGGGTCAGATCGCCAGCCACCAGGCGACGCGGTCGACCCGAGGCAGGTCTTGCTGCGACGGCCTTTGCCCCACCCTTGCGGGCCGATGCCTTCCAGCGCCGAACGCTGCGTCGATCGACACCGATCTGACGGGCAACTTCAACCGGTGTGAAGCCCTCGCCCAGCAAGCGCAGTGCGCGCAGACGCCGTTGTTCCAGTTCTTGCGGACTTCCGGATGGACGCATAA
>JAATEY010000115.1 GCA_015655465.1 Gammaproteobacteria bacterium
GCAACGACAAAGGCGCGCTCGTTCCGGATTCCGAGTCGCGGAAAGCGGCGAACGGTTTCGCCGGATCGATTATCCTCACACCTGACGAAGACTGGCGCAAGAAGTGGGATACCCCGGCCGATGTCACGCCGAAGTTCTCGGAGGCGGGCACCGTCAAGCGTGGCAAGAAACTGTCGCTGCTCATCTTCTTTGCGAATCCGAAACTGGATGCGGCGGGTACCGGCCACGTCAGCTGCGATGTCGCGTTCATCAAGCCTGACGGTTCGACGAGCTTCGAGCAGAAGGGTATGACCTGCTTCAACGGCCGTCTCGACGGCAAGACACATCACGTCTATCTGTCCACGTCCGTCGTCGAGTTTGTCGGCGATCCGGGGGACCCGGAGGGGACGTGGAGGGTGGCGGTGAAGGTCCGCGACATGAAGCGCGGCACGGAGCTGTCATTGCTCACCGCCTTTACGCTACGGGGCAAATAAGCCCAAGTCGTCGGGAACGACGCCCCATGCAGAATCACTCGGCGGGAGGCTTCGCGGGTGGCACAGGTTTCTTCGCCACTTCCTTGCCATCCGTCGTCTTCGACGAGTCGCTCGCGGACACCGTGCCTGTCGGCGCCAGCGCCTTGTCGTAGGGCTCGCGCGCGACCGACGGCGTAGCCTGTTTGGTCGGCACACCCCACCAGACTTCAATTCCCTGGTGACCCTTGCACGCGGCGGCTTTCTCCTTGCCGGAGAAGTACGTCCCATCGGCGCAGAGGCCGGTCGATCCGACCGGAGCGCCGACAGGTGCCTGCGCGAGCGCGACTGCCGCGAGCAGCGAGCTGGACAGCAATACCACTCGTGAGCCGATGACCTTCATGGCGAGTCTCCACGTGACAATGACGTCAGTGTGGAGCGCCGCTCACCAGGCCTGGAATCGGGTAGTAAGACGACCGGACGTAGGACGTTGCCCCCGCCTCAGGTGCCCGTGACCGGCGGCAGCTGATCGCCCGGCACCCAGAAGCCGTGAACCTGCGGCGCGGCGCGGTAGGGCAGCTTCACTGTCGCCACCGGTCCGTCCTGCAGGTGCTGCGCGTCGACGATCAACAGGTCGGCGCGCCCGTTTTCCTTCGGGCGTGAACAGATGCCCATGAGATAGCCATCGCCTTCGGGCGCGCCCTTGCGCCGCGGCACGAAGCACATCTCCGACAGCGATGCATCCGGACCGGGGTTGAACACATCGACCTTGCTCGTCTGGTGATCGAAGCGCAGCTAGCCGCCACCGCCCGGGCCGCCGCCGATCAGGAAGCCGTAACGGTATGGAACGGTGTGATAGCGATCGTCCTGCCGCGCGAGGCCGCCGGAATACTGCGGGTACATCACCTGCATGTCGAAGCTGCGCACGTTGCGCTTCGCCGTATCGAACGTGAAGCGACGTACCTTGCCTGCCGCCTTCGCCGGATCGAACGGCTCGTGGATGTTGGGAAAGAACGGAAACTGATTGGCGTCACCGCCGTCCATGTCCACGGTGACCTTGTTGCCATCGGTCCAGCAGCCCATCACGTGCGTGCACATGGTCTGCGGGCCTTTCACCCACTGGATGTCCTTGCCGTCGCCATCGCGTCGCATCACGCCGAGGTAGGTGGACTTCGTGGAATCCCAGCCCCAGTGCAGACCGCCGGCACGCATTCTCTCCTCACCGAGATATGCGAGCGGATAGACGAGGAAGATGATGTGCTTTTCGGTGATGGCGTAGTCGTGGATCTCGCTGCAGTAGGGCGCCTTGACCCAGGCCTTCCACAGCGTCTTGCCCTGCGGCGAGATGCGGAATACGTGGATATCGGTGCTGCCGAGCCCGCGTGCTTCATAGCCGAAGGCGAGCAGGTCGCCCGTGTGCGAGTCGTTTTTCGGATGCGCGGTGAAAGTCTGGCCTTCGAGCGCACCGTCGAACTTGTAGTTGCCGTCCAGTGTCTCGAGCGTGTGCGGATCGAGGGCGGCGGGCATGGTGTCTTCTTTCATCGCCAGCACGCGGCCGTTGTGGTACCACACCTGCGTGTTCTGCGTGGCGCGCGACTTGCCGCGCACGCTGGGGTCGTCGGTGTAGGGATTGCGGTACACGCCATACAGCGACTTGCGCGCCTTGTTCTGCGCCTTCCAGCGGTCGTTCTTCACCCAGCGGCTGCGGTAATCCACATGGCCGTTCTGGATGCGGAACATGCTTACATGGCCTTCGCCATCAAAGCCGATATCGTGCTCCAGGCTCTTTGGCTTCGGGTACTGCGCGTCGGGACCCACGCGATAGAAGGCGCCGTCGAGATCGTCCGGCAGGTCGCCCTCGACCTCGCAGTCGTACAGCGTGTTCTCCGAACGGTTGACCGCGCCGGTGGCCGCGCCGCCAGAGCCGAACTTGCCGCGTTCCGTCGGGAACGCCACCTCGGCCTGCGCAGGTTTGACGGCCAGCGTGCCCACCGCTGCGCCCAGCGCAGCCGCCCCGGTCAGGAAGTGGCGGCGATTGACAGAAGACGAATCATCATCGCGATGGTCACGGCTCATGGCTTTGTCCCCGGGAAATCACTGTTGTTGATGGCATCAGGCTACTGCAGGGAGCAGCTATGCAACACACTATGCCCGCTGCAGTCGCTGATCAAGCGCCGGAACCTACCAGATGCAGGGCACCAGTTTTTGTGTGCGCATGGCCGTATCGGCCGTGACGAGTCGCGCCTTGCCCAGCTGCGCGGTTGCGACTATCAGCCGGTCTATCGGATCGCCATGCACTCCGTCACCGTAGGACCCGGCTCGCGCGGCGATGTCTGCGTTCACTGGCGTGATGGCAAGCTCCGGCAGGCTGCGCGCTGTCGCCAGCCAATCGTCCAGCTGCAGGGATAGCGCGAGCCGGCCGCGACGGACCAGCGTCGCGATTTCCAGAATGCTGGCCGCTGAAGCGGTGACCTCGCCGCGCCTGGCGGCTATCTTGATGGCAGCACGTGCCTTGTTCGACAGCTGCGAAGCGTCGGCCAGCCACCAGACCAGCGCGTGGGTGTCGAGAACGATCATTCCGGTGCGGATTGATGCATGGTCCATTCATCTGCGGACCAGGCCGGCTCGGTTGGCCGATCGAATCGCAGCACGCTGCCGCGCAGCCGCCGCCGCGCGGTGGCTGCGGCGTCGTGCCCGGCGGCGGGTGGCGTGATCTCTGCCACGGTGCGGCCGTGGGAAGTGATGCGAAGTCGCTCGCCGCTGGCCACCAGCGCCAGATAGCTCTGCAGGTTCTGGCGCAGCTTGCTGACGCTGATGACGGTCATTGCCGATTTCCTGAAAATGTACAAAATAGTTGTACAAATAATTGCGAACCTGGTCAACCGGCGTTTCGGCACGGTGCGGGCAGAAATGAGCTATGGCGGGCCGCCTGGTGGGCAGCTTCGCTGAACGAACTGGATGCCACGCTGGCTAATTCACCGCAGACGTGCTGACATTTGCGGTTGTAGAGGGGCAGGGCAGGGGCGATGACCGACCGCAGGCAATTCATGCAAGGCGCCATCGCAGGCGCGGTGGGTAGCACGCTGGGTTCCTCCGCGCTGGCCGCGGCTGTCGCGAGCACTGCGCCCGTATCAATACAGGCCACGCGTCTCGCAGATGACCTGGTCATGTACGCCGGCGCAGGCGGCAATGTCGTCACGCTGGGCAGGGGCGCAGACGGCCTGCTCATGATCGACAGCGGCGCCGCTGAACATACCGATGCGCTGCTGCGTGCCGTGGAGGCCGAGACCGGTACCCGGCGCATCACCACCGCTTTCAACACCCACTGGCACTGGGACCACACCGGTGGCAACGAGGTGCTGACGAAGTCCGGCACTTCCATCATGGCGCAGGCGTTCACGCGCCAGTGGCTGATGACTTCCATCTTTGTTCCCTGGCAGGACCGTCTCTATGCGCGTCGTCCTGCGGCTGCCGTGCCGACAGTCGGCTTCTACTGTGATGGCGAGCTGCAGCATGCCGGGCAGGATGTCGTCTATGGACACCTCTGGCAGGCGCACACCGACGGCGACATCTATGTGCACTTCCCGAAGCAGAACGTGCTGGTGGTGGGCGACCTGCTCGCCGTCGGCGGCTACCCCATCCTCGACTACACCACCGGCGGCTGGATCGGCGGCATGGCGGATGCGAACCGCAAGCTGCTGACGCTGTGCAACGAGCAGACGCGCATCGTGCCGGGTACCGGCCCCGTGCAGACGAAGGCCGACCTGCAGGCGCATTCCGACATGCTGGCCGCGGTGCGGCCGATTCTCGTCAAGGGCATCAAGGCAGGCATGAATGGCGACGACATGATCCAGCAGAAGCTCACGAAGGACTTCGACGCGAAGTGGGGCAAATCCGGACTGTTCCTGCAGAACGCCTATCTTGGCCTGTGGGCGCATGCGCGCGAACTCGGCGGGATCGTCTGACTCCAATGAACATGAACGCCTTCCGCAAGCTCCTTTCCGCCGTGATCGTCGCCGGCAGCTTCGTGCCCGCTTTGCAGGCCGCGCCTGCTGCCGACGCAAAGATGACCGCGCTGCTCGAGACCTACTGCCAGGACTGCCACAACTCCACGGACTGGTCTGGCGGTCTCGCGCTCGACAGCATGGACCTCGCGCAGATTCCGGCAGATGCCAAGACCTGGGAAACAGTGGTGCGCAAGTTGCGCGGCCGCATGATGCCGCCGCCAACGAAGAAGCAGCCCAGCCAGGCGAACGTGGACCAATTGGTGTCCTTCGTCGAAGGCCGCATCGATGCGCATGCTGCCAACCATCCGGCTCCGGGCTTCATCTCGCTGCATCGCCTGAACCGCACGGAGTATGAGCGCGCGGTGCAGGATATTCTCGACGTGCGGTTCGACGCCTCGACACTGCTTCCCAAGGATGTGCGCAACGAGGGTTTCGACAATATCGCCAATATCCTCAAAGTATCGCCTTCCTATCTCGACCAGTATCTGTGGGCCGCGCGTGAAGTCAGCTTGATGGCGGTAGGCGATCCGAAGAGTTCGCGCCCGGGCACTACTTACCGTGGCGGCTCCGAGGATGGGCGCATGTATGTGCCAGGCATGCCGCTGGGTACCAAAGGCGGCGTGATCGCCACGCATGAGTTTCCGGTGGATGGCGAGTACACCTTCAACGTGGGCGGTGGTGGCGGCGGGTTTGGTGGCGGGCGTGGTGGTCCACCCGGTGCTGGCCCGCCAGGAGCGGGTGGTCCCCCGCCGGGAGCAGCCGCTGCTCCTGCCGGCAGAGCCACTGCGACAGTGCTGCTGATCGATGGCGTGCCGGTGTGGGACAGCGAGAAGGCGCCAGCGGAAGCGCGCAGCGGTCGCGGCATCAAGCTGCAGGTGAAGGCGGGCACGCACAAGGTGATTGTCGCGACACCAGCCAGCGTGCTCACCGAAGGCGACGAGATGCTGAAGGCGTTGAGCCCCGGTGGTGGTGGGCGCGGCGGCGGTGGCGGTCAACTCGAAATCGTCGCGCCAGCCAGTGCCATGATCAATGGCCTGCTGCAGACACCAAGCCGCACGAAGATCTTCATCTGCAGGCCGGCGAGCGCTGTGGAAGAAACACCCTGCGCAAAACGCATACTGGGGAAGATCGCGCGCGCGGCCTTCCGTCGTCCAGTCACGGACGAAGACCTCGTTTCGCTGCTGCGCTTCTACGACAACGCGCGCAGGACGGGCAATTTCGACGCCGGTATCCAGCAGGGCATCATGGCCATCCTCGCCAGCCCGAAGTTCCTGTATCGCGGCGAGCAGATGCCGGCAAACCCCGTGCCGGGGCAGTCCTGGCGCATCAGTGATCTGGAGCTTGCTTCGCGTCTCGCGTTCTTCCTGTGGAGCCAGGGTCCGGACGAGGCGCTGCTGCAGGCCGCGGAATCCGGCAAGTTGCACGAGCCCGCCGTGCTCACGGCGCAGGTCAGGCGCATGCTGGCTGATGAGCGCAGCAAATCGCTGGTCACCAACTTCGCCTTCCAGTGGCTGGTGATCGACAAGGCCGACGAGATCATGCCGGACGGGGGCGCCTTCCCCGAGTTCGATGCCGGCCTGCGCAGCGCGATGAAAAAGGAAGTGGAGCTGTTCATCGACAGTGTGCTGCGCAGCGACCAGAGCGTGGTGAACCTGCTCACCGCCGACTACACCTTCGTCAACGAGCGCCTCGCGCTGCACTACGGCCTCACCA
>JAATEY010000045.1 GCA_015655465.1 Gammaproteobacteria bacterium
AGTACGCCCTGTTCGACGGCCGTCATGCCTTCCTGCATGTAGGGGATGAGCACACGGTTGACCAGGAATCCGGGTGAGCTACGGCAGGGAAGGGGCAGCTTGTCCAGCCTGCGCACGAAGGCCGTTGCCGCGGCGAGCACTTCCGCACGCGTGGATGGCCCTTCGATGATTTCCACCAGCGGCATCTGCGCCACCGGGTTGAAGAAATGCAGGCCTACAAACCGCTCCGGCGCGGACATGCCCGGAGTCAGCGACTCGAGCACCAGGCTCGAAGTGTTGGTGGCGAGGATGGCGCTGTCCTTCATGCGCGGCAGCAGCGTTGCGTACAGTGCCCGCTTGGCCTCCAGGTTCTCGAAGATCGCCTCGATGACCAGGTCCGCGTCGGCAACCCGGGCCCCTTCCACATCGGCCACCAGTCGCGCAGCGGCAGCGGCCTGCTCACCCTGGCCGCGAACCCGCTTCGCGAACAGCTCCGCCGCGCGCTGGATGGCAGGCTCCACCTGCGCAAGGCTGCGGTCCTGCAGGCTCACATTGAAGCCGCGCAGTGCGCACCAGGCGGCGATGTCGCCGCCCATGATGCCCGCGCCCACCACATGCACATTGCGGATGACCGCAACGTCCGCCGCGGGTTTGCCCCCCAGCGCCTTCAGCCGATCCTGCAGCAGGAACACCCGCACCAGATTGCGGGCCGTGCTGCTGCCGAACAGCGTCGCGATCGATTGCGCTTCCGCGTCATAGGCGGCGCGACCGCGGGCGCCATACCTAGCCCACAGGTCGATGATGGCGTAAGGCGCCGGGTAGTGGTCCCGGCGCACGCGGGCGCTGACCTGGCGGCGCAGGGCCGGTGCGATGAACGGGCGCACCAGTGGCCATGAAAGTGCCCGCTCGACCAGCGCCGGACGATGCGGCGCCGGCTTGCGAACCAGCAGCCTGCGGCAGGCGGCATCAGCTTCATCCTTCGGCACCAGCGCATCGATGAGCCCGACCTTCAGCGCACGGTCTCCACGGATGTTCCTGCCGGTGAGCATCATGTCCATCGCCGGGCGCACACCCAGCAGCTGCACGGCACGCACGGTGCCGCCGAATCCCGGATGAATGCCCAGCTGCACTTCGGGCAGGCCGAGCGTGAGCCTGTCGTCATCCACGCCTACGCGATAGCGGCAGGCCAGCGCCAGCTCCATGCCGCCGCCCAGCGCAAAGCCATGCAGCAGGGCAACGGTGGGGCAGGGCAGCGCCGCGATCCGGTCGCACAGGCCCTGGCCGAGCCGGATGCTGCGCAGCGCATCGTCGACGGTGGCAAAGGTGGTGAACTCGGTGATGTCCGCTCCGGCGATGAAACCGCTGGCCTTGCCCGAGCGGATGATGAGGCCAGCCGGCGGCGCCCGCTCGACTCCATCGAGAGCGTTCGCCAGTTCCTGCAACACGGCTGCACCCAGCGTGTTGGCGGATTTGCCCGGCATATCCAGCGTCAGCACGCCGATGCCATCCGTGTCTGTCTGGTATTCCCAGGCGGAACTGCTCATGTTCTCAACTCCTGCGGAGATTGAAATCGCAGATGATCGGACGGTGATCGGACAGCTGGATATCGGGAACGCGAAAGTCGGTGACTTCGATCTGCTCGCTCACCAGCACGAAGTCCAGCTCGGAGCGCGGCGCCCTGGAGGGGTAGGTGGGCAGGCCGTCCATGTTGGCGCTTCTGAGGCGCGACGCACGCATGAACAGGTAGAGCTCGTGCGTGCCCCAGAAGGTGTTGAAATCGCCGGCCACGATCACCGGCTTGGAGGACTTCTCCACCAGCTCGTGCAGGTAGCGCAGCTGGGATTGCCGGTGCCGGTACTTGATCGACAGGTGCACGAGGAATACGCACACCTCTTCCAGTTCCAGCTCGATGATCAGCCGCTTGATGCCCGAGTCGAAGTAGTGGAAGCGCTCGCCGTGCACCCGCGGCGCGGCCAGGAAGGCATTCGCCTGCTTGCGCACGATGGGCAGGAAGTGATTCATCGACGCCGCGCCGTACTTGCACTCGTAGGTCGAGAAATGCCCGAGGCTGCCGGCAATGAACTCGGCCTGGTTCACCATGCCGGAGCGGATCGACCCGGTATCCACCTCGATCAGCCCGATGATGTCGGCGTCCTGGTTGCGCAGGAATTCCGTCAAGCCCGCCAGCACGCGCCGGCTGCTGCGCAGGTAACCCGCCCCCGGCAGCGGCAGGTTGAAACCCGGTCCGGTGCCCGTGGCATAGCGAATGTTGTAAACCACCAGACGCAAGTCACACTCCCGCGACAATCTGTCACGAAGCTAGTCTATCGGGTGTTGGGGTACACTGGGTCGCGTATGTCGAAGCAAGCTCCCATTCGCGTGTTCGTTACCCATTGCTGGCAGGATTCGGACGACTATGCGCGGCTGTTCGAATACCTCGAAAGCGCGCGCAATTTCTTCTATCGCAATACCGGCACGCCGGACAAGCCACCGCCCTCGGGCGACACCGAGGCCGTGCGCGAGAATCTGCGCCAGCAGATCAATGCCGCTGAAATCGTCGTCGCGCTCGCCAGCCTGTATCCGGAGCAGCCGGATCTGACGATCTTCCAGATGAATTACGCCAAGTCGCAGAAGAAACCCGTGCTGCTGCTGCGGCCCTTTGGTTCGCGGCAGGAACTGGCAAAGCTGCTCACCGACCGTTCGGATGAAACCAGCGAGTGGGAAGAGCGCGGCCTGGTCGATGCCATCCGGCGGCTGGCGCGGCATGAAAACACCGCACGTTACGACACCATTGAATTCAACCCGGATGAATTCCGGGACTTCAAGCTGGACTGATCAGCCCTCGACGGCGAACAGCTGCACGATCGGCGTTGCAGCCACACCGCGTGTGCTGCGTCGCGCGGCGAGGCCTGCAACTTCCGCTCTCGCCAGCGTCGCGAACATGCGCACCACCAGCGCAGCGTAGTGCCCGGCTTCCTCGTTCGACATCTTGCGCACCGATGCACGGATCACACTCTCGCGGGGCAGCGGTCGTTCGCGGTGCAGCGCTTCACACAACGCGGCGAAGTCCTTGCGGACACCGTCCGGCAATTCGTCTGCATCGACTT
Organism: Gammaproteobacteria bacterium; assembly: GCA_015655465.1. Lineage (GTDB taxonomy): Bacteria > Pseudomonadota > Gammaproteobacteria > Steroidobacterales > Steroidobacteraceae > ZC4RG30. Next base: position 3,087 of record JAATEY010000045.1, read on the forward strand.
CGATCAGATGCGATGCATAGGCATCTGCAAGCCGATCCTTGATCGAACCTTCCTGGGAAAGGCGGATCGCTGCGCGTTGCAGGAGGTCTAGTGTGTTGTCCATGCTGTTCCGGGTTCTGCCCACTTTACGAAGTTGGTCTTGTTATCGCGGCAACCTCAAGTAACGCATTAAGGCTGCACCACCACAACCTCGAATAGAGTCAATGAGGTACGAGTGAAATATACACCCGTATCGCATTTGGGCAAATTGAAAATCCAGCGCCGCCGGGGGTTGGCTCTGGCCGTTGCCAGCGCAGCACCGGAGTATCTGCAGTAAAATATTCGATAACTTACATAACTATATGTTTTATATATGAATATCCCGGCTGTCTTTTGCGGTCGACAGAGCCTGCGCTAACATCGTGGGCGCGATCAACGGCTGATCGCCCACAGAACAACCATAAATGGACAGGGAGTCTCCAATGAGCGAATTTGCCGCGGCAGCGCAGCCCCAGCGCGAAATACCCATTGAGTTCCACGCCAGCGGCGGGGAGTACTTCCGCATCTGGATCGTCAACCTGCTGCTGACGATCGTGACCCTCGGCATCTATTCAGCCTGGGCAAAGGTGCGCCGCCTGCGCTATTTCTACGGCAGTACGGCGCTGGAAGGCAGCAGCTTCGAATATCACGGGCGGCCCATCGCAATCCTCAAGGGCCGGATTGTCGCCGTTGGTGCGTACCTGCTGGTGGTGGTTCTTGGCCAGGTCAGTCCGGTGTTCAGCATCATGATGTTGCCGCTGTTCATATTTGGCCTGCCGTGGATCGTCATGCGCTCGCGCCTGTTCCAGATGCGCATGACCTCCTGGCGCGGCCTGCGGTTCAATTTTCATGGCACTTACGGCGGCGCGATGGCCGCAATCGTTGGCTGGGCCATACTCTCTGTGCTGACCATCGGCATCCTGTGGCCGCTGGCGCTGTGGAAGCAGGTCAACTACCTGCTGGGCAACAATGCCTATGGTTCGCAGCGGTTCGCCTTTCTCGCGACCAGGGGGTCCTTCTACCGCTTCTGCCTGATCGGGCTTGCGATCAGCATCGGTGTGATCTTTTGCATCGGTGCTGTCATGGTGGCGGTGCGCGCCAGCTCCATCGGGCAGTCGCTGTCCCAGGTCCAGGCGGGTGACAGGCCGGAGGATGTCTTCAAGGCCCTGTTTTCGGGCGCCTTCCTGCTGGCGTTGCTCGTCTACGTGGTCGGGTTGATGCTCATCTCTGCCTACTTCCGCTCCAGGATGCTCAATGCCTCCATCGGCGGAGTCCAGATCGGGCCGCACCGCCTCTACTCACGCCTCGGCGTGTGGCCGATGTTCGGCATCCTGGTCACCAATCTGCTCGCAATGATCGTGACGCTCGGGTTGTTCTATCCGTGGGCAAAAGTCCGCTCGATGCGCTATCAGCTCGCCAACAGCGGCGTTATCGCCGATGGTGATCTGAACCAGTTCATTGCGGATGCCAACCAGGGTGTCAGCGCGGTGGGTGAGGAAGTGAGCGACATCTTCGACATCGATTTCGGATTCTGATGGTCCACGGTCGCTATTTCGACGCGCAGAAATCCGCGCCGGTAGCTGCGACGCTGCAGTCCGGGGCAGGCGGTCGCTGGCATCTGCATGCCGGCGATGTCGATATGCTGCTCGACCCGCAGCAGAACAGGGTGTCGGATCGCATCGGCAGCATTCCGCGGCGCGTGCACCTTGCCGATGGCGCCGAATTCGAAACCCGCGACAACGATGGCATGGACGCGCTGGTGGGCGGTGCCATCCGCCCGCACAGCCGGTTTGTCAATGCGCTGGAGCGTCAGTGGGGCGTTGCCGTTGCAGCGCTGGCCGGGGTCGTGGTGGTCAGCTTCCTGATCGTGCGATACGGGCTGCCGGCGCTGTCAGGCTGGGCTGCAAATCACCTGCCTGCCAGGACAGATCGGCTGATCGGCGCACAGACCCTGCAGGTGCTGGATCGCACCGTGCTCAGGCCCACCCGCCTGCATCCATGGCGCAGGACGCAGCTGACCGATCTGTTCACGCACATGACTGCGCCGCTGCAGGATGGCCACCAATACCGCCTCGAGTTCCGCCGGTCGCCCGTATTGGGGCCCAATGCCTTCGCGCTTCCGTCCGGCATCATCGTGATCACCGATGAGCTGGTACAGCTCGCGACCAGCGATGAGGAACTCGAAGCCGTCCTGGCGCATGAGATAGGCCATGTGCGTGGCCGTCACTCCCTGCGCATGCTCATCCAGGGTGCCGGGGTGTCGGTACTCGCTGTCGTGGTGCTGGGCGACGTCGGCTCGGTCTCCGCGCTCGCCAGCGCGGCCCCGGCCCTGGTCCAGGCCAAACATTCGCGCGACTTCGAGCGGGAGGCCGACGGCTATGCACGCGCCTGGCTGCAACAGGCGGGCATCGCAGGCACGCGCTTCGATGACATTCTCTGCCGCATGACCCGGACCCGCGGCGGCAAGGCCGGCGAAGTGCCGGTATTCCTGTCGAGCCATCCGGGCACCACGGAGCGCGCCAACTGCAAATGAGGCTATTGCGCCTGTGCGCAGTTCGCGCAGATGCAGGCTGTCGGGAATCCGCGGCCGCGCAGCCGGGCTGAATCGGGAATGGTGGCGTTGCGACACCAGCAGCTGGAGCTGTCGCTGGCGCCCTCTGCCATCGTGCATTGGTTGCCGGCGCCGCAGAGCGGGCAGCGCGCCGGATCCTGGGGCGCTTCGGCGCTAGGCACCGATCGCAAGCCAGCTCACGTCCACCCGCCACATGCGGGTGGCAAGCCAGGTGGAAAGTACGATCTCGAAGCCTTCCGCCGTGACCTGCGCGACAGAGGTCGTCAGTCGCGCCGCATCTTGATTGGCGATATCGAAGCCGGCGATACCCACATGGACCAGCGGTGGCGCGCCAAACGGTCGGGAAAAGGGGATCCACGCCCGGAAGGATCGATCATCGCTGCCGGATACCTGATCCAGCACCCATCCCGTGCGGGTGCTGTCCAGCGTCTCTGTACCGGCCAGGAAATTGAACGGCTGCAACAATCAGGGTCCGGCTTCAGTGATGACTTGCAGATTGCATCAGCTGGTGCCGCACGCGGCGTACCGCGAGCAGCGTGACGAAGTTGGTGATGGTTGCGCCTTCGGCGAGCGCATCGCGCTCGCGCTCGAACAGGGCAGTAACTTCGGCCAGCGGCGCTTTCGTATCCCGCGCCAGCAATTCGAGTGCAGAGGTATCCGAGGACTGGTTCATGAGGTACCTGCTGTTCGGCTCATCTTCAAGGCGGTGGAGTTTATCCCTTTGAACAGGCGGCCGGTGTCAGTGGTAGCCCCGGACAGCGAATGCCGCGCTGCATGTTCCTGACCTAACATATTGTTCTTCCTCAGGAAGAACCCGGCGCCACTGCGTCGTTTGACTTTCGGGCGCTGGAGATCTGTAATTTCTGTCATGACAGAAACTACAGACACGGCAGGGGGGCTGCCAGAGGCAGTCCGGGAGTTCGTGCTGCTGTGGGGCAACCTCGGCGAGCGCTGGGGCGTGAACCGCTCGGTCAGCCAGATCCACGCGCTGCTCTACGCATCGGAGCGGGCGCTGACGGCCGAGGAAATCGCCGCTGCCCTGAACATTGCCCGGTCCAATGTCTCCACTTCGCTGCGCGAGCTGCAGAACTGGGACATCGTGCGGCCGATTACGGTGATGGGCGATCGGCGCACTTTCTACCAGGCCGAAACGGATCTGTGGACGCTGCTGTCGCGGATTGCGCAGGGTCGCAAGGTACGCGAGCTGGATCCGGCCGCTGCGGCCTTGCGGCAGTGCCTGGCCACCGCCGAGGGTGACCGGTCGGTAAGCCCCGTAGCCACCGCGCGGCTGCGCGCGATGCTGGAATTCGTGGAGCAGACCAGCCGATGGTACGAACAGATGGCTACGCTGCCCAAATCGCAGCTGGCAGCCCTGATGAAACTCGGCAGTGGTGTGTCGCGGTGGCTGTCGCCACGCGGCGGCAGGACGCCACGCGTATGAAGGGACCATCCGCACGCCCGCTGTTTCCAGGGCTGATGGAAGCGGACTTTGCGTCGCTTCACCCGCATGTGCAGGCCGTGCACC
>JAATEY010000255.1 GCA_015655465.1 Gammaproteobacteria bacterium
GCCGTGCAGCGCCGTGCGGCCGACGGAATCCTTGCGATTGATGTCCGCCTTGTATGCCAGCAGCACCTTGAGCGTTTCGATGGCCTGTGCCGGCGTCTTGTCGATGCCGCGCGAGTCGATGTCGTTGGAGCCCAGGCCCGCAGCCGCGTGGATGGGCGTATAGCCGCGGTTGGTAGCGAGGTTCGGGTTTGCGCCGTGCTCGAGCAACAGCTTCACCAGCGGCACGTCGCCGGCCTTGGCGGCACGGGTCAGCGCCGTGGTGCCGAAGGTGAGCATCCCGTCCAGGCCGCGGTCATTGCCCAGCGCGCGGTAAGGCGGCAGCAGCTTGAGCTGGATGTCGGGGTCGGCGCCGCGGTCCAGCAGCAGCTTCGCGATTTCGATCGGCTGGGTCCTGTCCAGCGAGAGCTGGTCCGGGCGACCGCCCCTGGGCAGCGTGCTCACATCGGCGAGCGCATAGAGATGCGAGCGACCCCACCAGTCCCAGCGATTGACTTCCGCACCGCCCAGGATGATCTCCTTGGCGGTGTCGAAGTTCATGGAAAGCAGTGCGTACTGCAGCGCGGTGGTGTTTTCGGGGTCGGAGACACTCGGGTTCGCGCCGCCCTCGATGAGATATTTCGCGCACAGCGCGCAGCCCTGGCGCGCGGCATACATCAGCGCATTCATGTTGCCCACGGGGCGCTGCTGCGCGCGCGGCTCGCTGCTCACCTGCCGCTGGCCCAGGGCCGAAGGGGAGCGGATTTCCGGATCCGCCTTCGCCTTCATCAGCGCGCGCACGATCCCGGGCTGGCTCTGCGCCGCCGCGAAGATCAGCGCGGTCTGGCCGCGGCTGGGTTCCCGCGCGTTGACATTCGCGCCAGCCTTGATGAGCGCCTCCGCCGCTTCGACATTTGAAGTACGCGCGATGATCATGAGTACCGTCATGCCGCCTTCGTTGGCGGCATTCGGATCCGCCTTCGCCTTCAGCAGCTTCCTGATGATTTCGGTGTGGCCTTCCAGCACGGCTTCGTACAGCGGCGTCGAGCCAAACCGGTTGTGTGCGTTGACATCGGCGCCGGCACGGATCAGCGCATCGACTTTCGCCACATCGCCCTCGTGCGCAGCCCAGTGCAGCGGCGTGGTGCCATCCGGATCCACGCCTTGCGCCGCGTCTGCGGCGAAAACAGGTATGGACGCGAGCAGCGCCGCTACGGCGACCAGGAATCTCACCTTCAAACCTCCGTCATCACCGCGCTGCTGTCGCCGACTTTCTCCACCGGCGTGCCGGCGCGGTCGAGCACGGTGAGCAGCAGGTTCGCCAGCGGCGTCTTGTCGGGATACTTCAGGTGCTGGCCGCCCTTGACCTTGCCGCAGGCGCCGCCGATCAGCGTGATGGGCAGCGGGAACTGGTTGTGGCGGTCGCTGTTGCTCATGTTCGAGCCGTACATCATCAGCATGTGGTCGAACATCGAGCCGTCGCCATCGGGCATTTCCTGCATCTTCTTGAGGAAGCGCGCCAGGTGCTCGGAGTGGTAGGTCTGCAGCTTGATCAGCTTCGCGATCTTGCCCGGGTCGTTCGCATGATGCGACAGCGGGTGGAAGGCATCGGGAATCTGGATCTGCGGATACGTCTGGCCGCTCACCTCGGCCGCCATCATGAAATTCAGGATGCGGGTGAGGTTGGCCTGGTATGCGATGCCCATGATGTCGAACATCAGCTTGAGCTGATCGTCCCAGGCCATGGTTGCCGGCGGCACGGCAGGCAGCGTCACCTTCGACAGATCCGAGTGCGTCGCCTTCTCCACGCGGCGCTAGATCTCGCGCACAGTGTCGAGGTAATCATCCAGCTCTGCCCTGTCGCGTGCGCCGAGCTTGTTCTTCAGCGCGCCCGCGTCCTGCGCCACCATGTCGAGCAGGCTGTTGTACTGGCCGGCGAGCACGGCGCGGTCATCGGCAGAATCGCCACGACCGAACAGACGCTGGAACAGCTTGCGCGGATTGCTTTCTATCGGCAGCGGCGTGGTCGGCGAGCTGAAGGAAATGGTGGCGGAATTGCTGCAGCCGTACATGCGGTCGCAGGCGCCACTGGAGCCACCCTGCTCCATGCCCACTTCCAGCGAAGGCAGCGGCGTGTCCTGACCCAGCTTCATCGCCGCCATCTGGTCGATGGACACTCCGCCGAAGTGTTCCGGTGTCTCCCTGGGGTGCACGCAGGTCAGCCACGTACCCGGCACGATGCCATGCACCGAGGCGCTCATCCCCGGACGGTTCTCCAGGCCACTGACAATCGTCAGCTTGCTCTTGAACGGCTCCAGCGGCTTGAGGATGGGCGAGAGCTCGAAGTCCTTGCCCTCCTTCACTGGCGTCCAGTTGTCCATGATGGCGCCATGCGGAAAGTAGATGAACGCCAGCCGCGGCCTGGCAGCAGCGGCGGTCTGCGCCAGTGCCGTTGCGGCGGGAATCATCGCGTCGAGCAGCGGCAGTGCAATGCTGGCGCCAGCGCCGCGCAGCACGGTGCGACGTGACAGATGCTTCCTGGTGATGAACATGGCTGGCGTCCTTCAGTGATTCTGGGTCACGAGCTCGGAACTCTGCGGCAACTGGCGTAGCTGGAATGCGTCGCTCTTCACCACGCCCAGCACGATCGACTCGAAACGGTAATTGTCCTTCGCTGCGGCGTGCACGATGGCGCGCACTGCCGGCATGTCATGGTATTCCACGGTACGGCCCAGCGCGAAAGTCAGCAGCTTTTCCGTGAGCGTCTGCACGAACTGGTCGGGACGCGCGGTGAGCGCGGCCCGCAGGTCGGCCGGACTCTTCACCGGCTGCCCCGTGACCAGGCGCTCGGAGGCATCGATGGGCGCCAGCGAGGCACGATCCACAACGCGCCACTTGCCCACCGCATCGAAATTCTCCAGCGCAAAGCCCAGCGGATCGATGATGCCGTGGCAGGCCTTGCACGACGCCTGGCTGCGGTGCACTTCCATCCGCTCGCGCACGGTGAGCTGGCGCGCGCCGGGCCGCTTGCCGTCATTCAGCGCTTCGACGCCCGGTGGCGGCGGAGTGGGTGGCGTGCCGATCAGGTTTTCCAGGATCCATGCGCCACGCACCACCGGCGAGGTGCGGTCGCCATAGGAAGTGGCCATCAGCACATTGCCCTTGCCCAGCAGGCCGAAGCGGTTCGGATCCTTCCACACGATCCGCCGGAA
>JAATEY010000072.1 GCA_015655465.1 Gammaproteobacteria bacterium
AGCGCACCGACCTCGACAAGCTGGTGCTCGACATCGAGACCAACGGCACCATCGACGCGGAGGAAGCCATCCGCCGCGCGGGCAGCATCCTCAAGGATCAGCTGTCGGTGTTCGTCGACCTGCAGGGCGAAGAGGCAGTCGGCAGCAAGGTCACCGAGATGCAGTTCGATCCGCTGCTGCTGCGGCCGGTCGACGAGCTCGAACTCACCGTTCGCAGCGCCAACTGCCTCAAGGCCGAGAACATCCACTACATCGGCGATCTGGTACAGCGCACGGAAGTGGAGCTGCTGCGCACCCCGAACCTCGGCAAGAAGTCGCTGACCGAGATCAAGGAAGTGCTGCAGGGCCACGGCCTCATGCTGGGCATGCGCCTGGACGGCTGGCCGCCGGCAGGACTGCGCCACGACGACCGCGACAGTATCTAAAGGTTAGAAGCAATGCGTCATCAACTTTCCGGCCGGCAGCTGTCGCGCAATGCACCGCATCGCCGCGCGATGCTGCGCAACATGGCAGTGTCACTGCTGCAGCACGAAACCATCCGGACCACCATTCCGAAGGCGAAGGAGCTGCGGCGCGTGGTCGAGCCGCTCATCACCATGGGCAAGGTGGATACCGAAGCCAAGCGCCGCCTGGCGTTCTCGCGCCTGCGCGATGCCAAGGTGGTCGAGAAGCTGTTCGTGGACCTCGGGCCGCGCTTCAAGGCGCGTGCCGGCGGTTACACGCGCATCCTGCACATGGCTCCGCGTCCTGGCGACAATGCCGACATGGCGCTGATGCAGCTGGTCGATGGACCTGCGGCGGCAGCCGCTGCCGAAGAGGATGCCAAGGGCGGCAAGAAGGCGAAAGCGAAGGCCAAGGCTGCTCCGAAGGCAAAGGCCGCTTCGAAGAAGAAAAAGGCCGCAGCGGCCTGATTTTTCACGGATACCGCATCTCGAAGAAAACCCCGGTTCGTCCGGGGTTTTTTGTATCTGTGCGGGAATTCAGCGATGCCCCGCCTCGATCACGGCAACAGCCATGCACCGTGATCGTTGTTACCGCGGCTTCTCACCCGCGATGGTCGTGCGATACATCTCCCGCCGGAACCCGTCGTAGTCGTTGAACGCCTGGTGCACGCACAGGCGATTGTCCCAGAGCGTGACCATCCCCGGTTGCCAGCGCAGTCGGCAGGTGAAGGCGGGCTGGGTAAGGTGATTGGTGAGCAGCTTCAGCAGCGCAGCCGATTCTGTTTCGCCCAAGCCTTCGATGCCGATGCCGTAGGAAGGGTCGATGTACAGCGATTTCTCGCCAGTGCGGGCGTGGGTGCGAACCAAAGGGTGCGTGTTGCCCCGGACCTTCTTCTGCAGGCCTTCGGGCAATTCCGGCAGTTCGCGTGTTGCAGCCAGTTTGCCGATGGGGCTGTCGCGCTGCTCTGCATTGGCCTGGGCGGAGGCGAGCACATCGCGTATCGAGAAATGCACCTTGAGTCCCACAAGGCCGTTACGCGCGTTGTCGTCCAGCATCTGCCAGGCCAGCGCGGCATTGGCCCACATGGTGTCGCCGCCATAGGGCGGGGTTTCCACCGAGCGCAGCATGGTGATGGCCGGTGGCTCGTCGAGAAACGGGGAGTCGGTGTGCCAGCCGGAGCCGAACACCATGGCGGACCGGTCGTCTGCTTCCTTGATCAGCGGCTGCACTTCGCGAAAGCCGGGCACGCCCTCGGTGTAGGCATCTTCGGCGAAGGTGCCGAATCGCCGGCTGAATGCATGCTGCTCTGCATGGCCGATGTGCTGTTTGCAGAAGTAGATCATCTTGTGGCGGAACAGCGCGTGCTCGATTTCCGCGAACTGTGCATCGGTGACATGCGCAATGTCGACACCGCGGATCTCGGCACCCATGGCAGCCGCGAGCGGCAATGCCGTGATGTGCCGGTACGGATGCGGATGATTGTCGAATTTGCCATGCGGATGCAGTTGCACTGGCTTCCCCCGGGTAGGCCGATCGGCCCGATGAAGTTACGGCATGCTACGACTGTGCGGGCCATGGGCAAAGGGCCTGGACGCAGCCTGCGCGGTTGCCCGGCTGTGGCCGATGGCCTAGGCTGCGGACACTTGACCAGAAAAACAGGGAGCAGCCATGAGTCTCGCATCTGAATTCAAAGAATTCGCCATGAAAGGCAACGTGGTCGACATGGCCGTCGGCGTCATCATTGGCGCAGCCTTCGGCAAGATCGTGTCGTCACTGGTCGAGAACGTGATCATGCCGCCGCTGGGCGTGGCGTTGTCGGGCGTCAGCTTCAGCGACATGGGCAGCCAGATCGGCACCGCGCCGGATGGCATGCCGGTGGTGCTGAAATACGGCGCTTTCTTCCAGACGATTTTCGACTTCATCATCATCGCCTTCATCCTGTTCCTTGCGCTGAAGGGCATCAACAAACTCAAGAAGCCTGCACCGGTAGCCCCGGCTGCAGCGCCACCCGCGCCGCCGCGCAACGAAGTCCTGCTGGAAGAGATTCGTGACCTGCTGAAGAAGCAGGTCGCAACCTGAGCGGCCGGCCGGCGAGCGCCGGCCACGCTGCTTCAGCTCGCGTCGGCGAATGCCGTGCGCGTCAGGTTTTCGTGGCCTGCAGCGGTAACCAGGACATTGTCCTCGATGCGAATGCCGCCGCAGGGCCGCAGGGTTTCCACGAGGGTCCAGTTCACCGCATCCGCCTGCGGCCCGGCACGCAGGCCCTGCAGCAGGCTGTCGATGAAATACAGGCCGGGTTCGACCGTCACCACCATGCCGGCCTCGAGGCAGCGCGTCAGCCGCAGCGCCGGGTGACCCTCCGGGCGCGGGATGGGTGGTGCGCCGGCCCTGGCTGCAAATCCGCCGACATCGTGCACCTGCAGCCCCAGCAGATGCCCCAGCCCATGCGGCAGGAACACCGATGACGCGCCGGTAGCCACGGCAGCTTCAGCCGACAGCCGCAGTACGCCGGCATCGCGCAGCAATTGCGCCACCAGGCGATGTGCACGCAGGTGCAGCTGGCGCCAGTCGATTCCCGGCGCCACGGCTTCGCACAGTTCCTGCTGCAGGTTGTGCATGCCGTCGATCAGCGCCGCGAATACGCCGGGAATCATCGCGCAGCTGCGCGTGATGTCGCTGCCGTAGCCCCGGCAGCTGGCCCCGGCATCGATCAACAGCGACAGTGGTCGCCGCGGCGGCCGGGTGTCCCGCAGCTGGTAATGCAGCGTCGCGCAGTGCTCATTGAGGGCAACGATGGCAGGGTAGGGCAGCTCGGACTCGTTCTGCCGGATGGCCGCGAGAAAGGCGAGGTGGATGTCGAATTCGCTGGCGCCGTTGCGAAAGGCCTGTTCGGCAGCGAGATGTCCCAGCACGCCAACGTGGGTTGCTTCGCGCAGGCAGGCGAGCTCATAACCTGTCTTGTGGCAGCGCGCCTGTACCAGCTCGGCGAGCAGTTGCTCCGGGTTGACCTGCCAGCTGGCCTGCGGCGGTGCTGATTCGCCGATCCAGGCCGTGGCGCCTGCGGTGCATTGCAGGGCAGCAATCGCGGCAGCGGCAGTCGGAAATACCTGGATTTCGAAGTGTCCGGTCCACGCGCCGGCGGGTGGCGCTGGTGGGCTATGCCAGTAGTCATTCGGCACAACGAATAACAGCTTTGGGGATTGCCCTCCCCGCAGTTCGATCAGGCTGCCCGGGGCTGGCGGCGCCGGTACCAGCCAGGCAAACCAGGGATTCACGCGAAACGGGCAGGCTTGATCGTCCTGGAAGGCGAATCGGCTGTCGCCGGCCTGGATGACCAGCGTGTCGAGTTGCTGCTGTTCCATGGCCGTTTCCACGGCTGCGAGGGTGACCTGCAGATGCGCGGCGAACAGTACTTCGTCAATTGACGACCATGGCATGACTCCGATATTGCCACCGCCTCTGCCGGGAGGGCAGGAAGTCATGTCGTAATTGTGCGACGCCCGAGTTGGGTCCGCTGAGAGTTTTGAATCAGGTCGCAGAAGTCGCTACAATTCGGTGCAGCGATGCGAAATCGTCAGGACTGAAAAGGTCCTTTTCTTGTTGCAATTTTTGGTCTCTGCTCTCTCATCCACTTTTTTGGGGTATCTGCTAGATGAAAATCAAACTCGCTCTCAGCGCCTTCGCCGTGGCGCTGGCTCTTGCCGCTTGCGCGAAGAAGGAAGAGGCTCCTCCTGCTCCTGAGGCTGCTCCGGCTCCTGCTGCTGCTCCTGCTCCGGAACCCGCTCCGGCTCCGGCTGCCGAGGCTGCACCGGCTCCTGCAGCTCCTGCTGCGCCAGCCAAGTAAGGGCCAGCGAAGCCGATCTGTCCAACTGCGAAGTCGGACAGACATGAAGCCCGGCCAGGGGAATATCCTGCCCGGGCTTTTTTGTTCCGTGGGCAAACGACATGACGGTAAGCCTGCGCGATGCGCGCACCAATCTCCGTGATCGGGAGTGGATCGAGAGCGTGTATCGCGACTATCTCGATGACCTGGGCCTGTTGAATACCGGCATCTTTCCCGCGCTCGGGGAAATCGGACACCGGGAACCGGACCAGCTGCAGCGCTGGCTGGTCGATCGTTCCGCGACTCTGCTCACCATACTCGACGACCAGCAGCCGACTGGATTTGCAATGGTGGCGCGCGAAACGCTGGCGTCGCGGGCGGCGGATTTCCGCATGGCAGAATTTTTCGTGGCACGCGACCACCGGCGACGCGGCGTGGGGCGCAGCGCAGTGCGCCTGATATTCGACCGCTTCGCAGGGCGCTGGGAAATTCTCGAGTATTCGCGCAATCCGGCGGCAGTCAGCTTCTGGCGCAATGTGGTGTCGGCGTATACGCGCGGCGACTATCGTGAACGCAGCGCCAGCGGCGAGGTGCGGCAGTACTTCAGCTCGATCAGACGGCCGGTGCCCTGACCCGCTGCGTTTCAGCGCGGTTTGAGCAGTGGCGCCAGGAAGCGTCCGGTCTCCGACTCCGGACAACGGGCGATTTCTTCCGGCACTCCGGTGCAGACGATCTGTCCGCCATGCGTGCCGCCACCTGGACCCAGATCGATGATCCAGTCGGCGGTCTTGACCACATCCAGATTGTGTTCGATGACCACCACCGTGTTGCCTTCATCGCGCAGGCGGTGCAGCACTGTCAGCAGTTGCGCCAC
>JAATEY010000327.1 GCA_015655465.1 Gammaproteobacteria bacterium
TAGAATACCGGCCTGTCACGCCGGGGGTCGCGGGTTCGAGTCCCGTCCGCTCCGCCAGTCAATGTGGGACCACAACTAGAAAACCTGTAAATCCATGCTGCAGAACATTCGCGACAAGATGCAGAGCCAGAAATGGCTCACCTACCTGATGCTGGGCACGCTGGCATTGGTATTCGCCGCCTGGGGTGCATACGGCATTGTGGACGTGGGCTTTGGCACCACCAAATATGCCGCCAAGGTAAATGGTGAAGAGGTCTCCAGGGCCGAGGTCAACGAACTCTGGCAGCAGCAGCAGCCGCGGCTGCTGCAGGCCTTCGGTGGCACCATCACCGACGCGCAGCGCCAGCAGTTCCAGCGGCAGCTGCTCGATGACGCAGTGCGCACCCTCGCTACCACCCAGTACGCGAACAGGATTGGCTTCCGTGTTTCCGACGACCAGCTGTCGCAGGCATTCCGCAGGGAACCAGCCTTCCAGGTCGATGGCAAGTTCAGTCTGGAGGCCGCGCGCTCGCGCCTGGCTGCAGCAGGTTTTACCGAAGCGGCCTATGTCAACGACCTGAAGCGCAGCCTGCTGGTCAACCAGCTGCTGGGTTCAATCGGCGTTTCCGATTTCTTCACGCCCGCAGAAAGGAAGCGCGTGCTGGCGCTGCTCGATGAGGAGCGTGAACTGCGCTACCTGCTGCTGCAACCCGAAGGCTTTGCCGGCACCGGGCCGGTCGATGCCGCCGCGATCGACGCCTGGTACAAGGCGCATGCCGCGGAATATACGCAGCCCGAGTCTGTGCAGCTGGCCTATGCGGAACTGTCGCTCGCCGATGTCGCCGCTGCCGTGCAGGTAAGCGACCAGCAGTTGCACGAGCGATATGAGCGCGACAAGGCCACATACATACAGCCCGAGACACGCCGCGCCAGCCACATCCTGATCGCCGTGGATGGCGCCACCGACGATGCCAAGGCAGCGGCGCTGGCCAGGGATCTGTATGCGCGCATCAAGGGCGGTGGCGATTTCTCCGCCCTGGCGAAGCAGTATTCGAAGGACACCGCCTCCGCTGCCAAGGGTGGCGACCTGGACTGGGCCACGCGCGATGTCTACGTGAAGGAGTTCTCCGACAAACTCTTTGCCATGAAACCCGGCGAGGTCAGCGAGCCGGTGAAGACCCAGTTCGGCTACCACATCATCCGGGTCGATGGCGTCCGGGCCGAGGCGGGTCGCAAATTCGAGGAGGTACGCGCTGAACTTGCGGCCACCCTGCGCAACGAGCTGGCGGTTACCCAGTTCGGCAGCCGGCAGGATCAGTTGCAGGAGCGCCTGGAGCGCGCCGGCACCACGCTCGAAAAACTGGCGCAGGAATTCGGCATGCGCCGCGGCGAGGTGCAGCAGTTCCAACGCGGTGCCGGCGGCCTGCCGCTGGGGTCCGACGCCGAACTGAATCACGCTGTATTCAGCGATGCAGTGCTTGCACAGGGGCGCGTGGGCGGCCCGGTGCAGCTCGGCGAAGACCGCATCACCATCTTCCAGGTTCTCAAGCATCGCCCGGCGCAGCTGCGACCACTGGAAGAGGTGCGCGCCACAATTATCGCTGCCGTGGAGCGCGAGCGCGGCATGAAGGCCGCGCTGGCGGCCGCCGAGGCAGCCGTAGCAAAGCTCGGCGCTGGCGAGAGCTTCGACAAGGTCGCTGCAGGCCTGCATGTGAAGGCGCAGCCCGCCCGCTTCGTGGGCCGTGGCTCACCGGATCTGCCGGTGGAAATCCGCGACGCCGTATTCGCTGCAGCGCGTCCGGTTGCCGGCAAGCCGTTCCGCCAGGCCATGCAGGTCGAGGGCGGCGGCGTGGCAGTGATCGAGGTTACGGGTTCCCGCGTACAGCCCATGTCGGACAATCCGGAGCTGGTGAAGACGCGCTCGGAGCGCGAGCTGCAGCGCTACAGCCGGCGCAATGCGGATGGCTACGTGGCCGAGATCCTGAAGTCGGCCAGGATTCGCAAGAACCCGCAGGCCTTCGATTAAGCCCGGGGGCGCCTATACGCCCGCTGGCTCGCCCTGGAAGCTCATGCCCACCGTGCTGAAGCCGCCGTCCACGTAAAGTATCTCGCCGGTCACGCCGCTGGCCATGTCCGAGCACAGGAAGGCGGCGGCCTTGCCCACGTCTTCCTGGCTGACATTGCGGCGGAGCGGGGATGCCTGGGCCACATGCGCGAGCATCTTGCGCAGCCCGGGAATGCCGGCCGCCGCCAGCGTCTTGATCGGGCCTGCAGAGATGCCGTTCACCCGCACGCCCCTTGGGCCGAGGTCTGCCGCCAGGAAGCGCACATTGGCTTCCAGGCTGGCCTTGGCCAGGCCCATCACGTTGTACGCGGGCACCGAGCGCACGGCCCCCAGGTAGCTCAGGGTGAGGATGGCGCCATTCCGGCCTGCCATCAGCGGCAGGGCTGCGCGGGACAGCGCCGTGAGGCTGTAGCTGGAGACATCGTGCGCCACCGCGAAGGCCTCGCGGGAGGTGCTGGCAACGAAGTCGCCAGCCAATGCCTCGCGCGGGGCGAATGCCACGGCGTGGACCAGGATATCGAGCGAGCCCCACCCGGAGCCCAGGGTGGCGAATACGGCGTCTATCTCGCTGTCGACGGTCACGTCCAGCGGCAGCACGATCGTCGATCCCAGCGACTGTGCCAGCGGCTCTACGCGGTCCTTGAGCTTCTCGTGGCCATAGGTGAAGGCGAGGGTGGCCCCGTGCGCATGCATGGCCTGGGCAATGCCCCAGGCGATCGAGCGGTCTGTGGCCACGCCAATGATCAGTGCGCGCTTGCCGGCGAGAATTCCCATGAAAGCCCCTAGGTGAAATCCAAGGGGCGCGATGATAGCGCAGTCGTCAGGAACGGCTGGGGACGAAGGCCACCAGCTTCTGGCCCGGACGGATAGCGCTGCCGGACAGATTGTTCCAGTCGCGCAGGCTGTTTACCGTTACGCGCAGTGTCCGGGCGATGCTCGACAGCGTGTCGCCGCGGCGCACGACGTAAGTGACGCGGCGACCGTCGCCGCTGGCTGCCGCACCACCGCCGCCCTCGTCGCCGTCGTGCAGCTTGAGCTTCTGGCCGGTGCGCAGGGTGTCGTTCGGACCCATGCGGTTCAGCCGCGCCAGCGCGACCACATCCATGTTGTGTCGTTTGGCGATGGACCACAGCGAGTCACCGCGCCGCACCACGTGCACGGCGCTGACCGCGCGCGCGCGGTTGCGACCGTCGACGCGCGCTGCAGCCTGCAGCACCTGCGGCGGCAATGTCGATACCGACGACGGCACGCGCAGTTCCGCGCCCAGCTGCACGGTGTTGGCGTTGCCCAGTTCGTTCAGTTGCCGCAGATGCTGGGCCGTGGTGCCGAAGCGCTTCGCGATGCTGGTGACGGTGTCGCCCTCGCGTACCGTGTAGCGTTCCACCCGCATGCGCTGGTCGGGAGTCAGCAGCAGCAGGTTGGTGTTGAATGCCTCGGCGGCATCCACCGGCACCAGCAGGAAATGCGGTCCGGTCGGGTCGGTGGCCCAGCGATGATGTGCGGGGTTCAGGTCGTACATTTCCTCGGTGGTGACGCCCGCCAGCTCGGCGGCCACCTCGATGCTGATCTGGCCGCCGGTCTCGACGCGCTGGAAATACGGTTCGTCCGGCATGCCCTCGATGTCCAGTCCGTATTCCTCCGGGTTGGCGACGATGCGGCTCATGGCCAGCAGGCGCGGCACATAGCCGCGTGTTTCGGCCGGCAGTTTCAGGTTCCAGAAATCCGTGCGCTTGCCCGCTGCCTGGTTGCGCCTGATGGCCTTGGCCACATTACCTTCGCCGCAGTTGTAGGCGGCGATGGACTGCAGCCAGTCGCCCTCGAACATTTCATTCAGGTATTGCAGGTAGTCGAGCGCGGCCTGGGTTGCAGCGACCACGTCGCGCCGCCCGTCATACCACCAGTCCTGCTTCAGGCCGAAACGCCCGCCGGTCGACGAGATGAACTGCCACAGGCCGGTAGCACGCGCGCTCGAATAAGCATAGGGCTGGAAGGCGCTCTCGATGATGGGCAGCAGGGCCAGCTCCAGCGGCATGCCCCGTGCCTCGACCTGGCTGACGATGTACTGCAGGTAGGGCGCCGCACGCGTGAATACACGTTCGACATATTCCGGATTGCGGGCAAACCAGTCTGCTTCGGAATCGATGCGCGAATCGCGGAACTCGCCCAGGGACATGCCGCTGCGTATGCGCGCCAGCAGGTCACGGGGTTCGGCAACGGGGCCGGGAGCTGGCGGTGGCGCAGGCGCTGCGATCTCCGCCTCTGCAGCCCGCGAGACCGGCGCGGGGGCCGGCGCCACATCAACGGGTACCGGGCTTGGAATGGTGGGCGTGGCAGGGGATTCGTCGTGGCCTGCTGGCGCAAGCTGACCCCGGGAGCCGGCTGGCGGTGCGGCCGCAGGTTGCACGCTGGCGCAGCCCGCCAGAACAGCCAGCACCCCCACGGCAACGCATAAGCGGTATCGCCAGCCCCAAGTCAAGTTTGCACCCCCATGGAGGAAGACAGATGCAATGGCCCAAAGTGCAATGGCCCAAAGCTGCCAAAACAGCCTATGATTTTTGACGCCGGTATTTAACCGGCGACGTCACAGAAATGCCACGCTTTTTTTCATAACGCCATGCCCGACCCCAGACCTGCCAATTGGCTCTCATCCGCCCTGGGCCGCCAGTTGCTGGCCGCGGAGGCCGAAATGCTGCGCGGCATGCTCGACGACGTATTCGGTCTGGAGCTGCTGCAGCTGGGCAGCTGGGGGGCATCACGCGAACTGCTTTCCACCAGCCGTACGCGGCGGCAGACAGTGATCGCCGATACATCGGGCGGTGAGGTGGATGTCGTGGCTGCCCTGAGCGCCTTGCCGGTGCAGACAGCATCCATCGATGCGGTGCTGCTGCCGCACACGCTGGAGTTCGAGGTCGATCCCCACGCGATCGTGCGCGAAGCAGATCGCGTGCTCACCGGCGAGGGGCAGTTGATCGTGCTGGGCTTTCGGCCCGTGAGCCTGTGGGGTCTGCGCGGCGCCGCATCGCGGCAGGGATTTCCACCTGGCCTGCAGCAGATGCTCGGGGTCGGGCGCGTGCGCGACTGGCTGGGCCTGCTGGGGTACGAAGTCGTCATGCAGAAGCAGTATCTCTACAGCCGGCCGTGGGCCGCAGACAGCGCCAGGCCCCGCCGCATCCTGCGCCGCGGCCTGTTCAATCCATTGCCGGCGGCGGCATGGCTGATCAAGGCCCGCAAGCACGTCTACCGGATGACGCCGCTGCGCCATCGCTTCTTCCGCGAGCGCCGGCCCGTGTTCGGTGCCATGCCGGAACCCACCACACGCAACCGGCCGTGACCCACGTCGAGATCTATACCGACGGCGCCTGCAGGGGCAACCCTGGGCCCGGGGGCTGGGGCGCGTTGCTGATTGCCGGCGATCGGCGCAAGGAGCTGTCCGGTGCGGAAACCGCCACCACCAACAACCGCATGGAGATGACGGGGGCCATCGAAGCGCTGCGCGCGCTGCGGCGTCCCTCGCGCGTGACGCTGTATACCGACTCGAAGTACGTATGCACCGGCATTGAAGTCTGGCTGCCGCAGTGGAAGCTGCGCGACTGGCGCACCGCCGACCGCAAGCCGGTGAAGAACATCGATCTGTGGCGGCTGCTTGATGCCGCGCGCCAGCCGCATGAAGTCACCTGGAAGTGGGTGAAAGGGCACGCCGGCAATGAAGGCAACGAACACGTCGACCAGCTGGCCAACGCCGCGATCGATGCCATGCTTGCAGTAACATCATCCCCCACATGAGGAGTGCAATGAGACAGGTCGTACTCGACACCGAAACCACGGGGCTGGAGGCGGAACGCGGTCATCGCATCATCGAGATCGGCTGCGTCGAGATGCAGAACCGCCGCCCCACGGGCCGGCACTTTCACGAGTACCTGAATCCCGAACGCGAGATTGATGCCGGCGCGGCCGCCGTACATGGCATCACCCTCGACAAGCTGGCCGGCAAGCCGCGCTTCGCGGAAGTTGCCCAGCGCTTTCTGGAGTTCGTGGATGGTGCCGAGCTCGTCATCCACAATGCGCCGTTCGACGTGGCGTTTCTCGACAGCGAGCTGAAACGCTGGGCGGCCCTGACTGGCGCCGAGCCCGCCGGCATCCGCGCCCGCTGCCGCGTGCTGGATACGCTGGCGCTGGCGCGCGAGATGCACCCCGGCCAGCGCAATGGCCTGGATGCGCTGTGCAAGCGCTATTCAATCGACAATTCCCATCGCCAGCTGCATGGTGCATTGCTGGACGCGCGCATCCTGGCAGATGTCTATCTGGCCATGACTGGCGGGCAGAACGCGCTGGCGCTGGATGATGGCGTGCCGCAGGCCGCGCCCGTTGCAGGCGGGGCGACGCCCGGTGCTGTGCCGTTGCCGGCTTCGCTGCGGGTAGTCAACGCGAATGCCGATGAACTTGCGGCCCATGACGACTTCATGAAGCTCGTACACAAGGCCAGCGGCGGCAAGGTCGTGTGGCAGTAGGTTGTTGGCGCTGATCCGGGCGACGCAATCTGCTGCAAGCAACTGCTAGAATTCCACGGCCAGGACAAAACGTCGGCGCGCTACCAGGACATCATGGCCAAGAAAGCACTGATCACGGGCGTAACGGGACAGGATGGCGCCTATCTGGCGGAATTCCTGCTCGGCAAGGGTTATGAGGTGCATGGCATCAAACGCCGCGCCTCGTCCTTCAACACGGATCGCATCGACCACCTGTACCAGGACCCGCATGACCGTGGTGTCCGCCTGCATCTGCACTATGGCGATCTGACCGACTCCACCAACCTGATCCGCATCGTCCAGCAAGTGCAGCCGGACGAAATCTACAACCTCGCCGCGCAGAGCCATGTCGCAGTGTAGTTCGAGACACCTGAATACACGGCCAACGCGGATGCCATCGGCACGCTGCGCCTGCTCGAGGCCATCCGGATTCTGGGCCTCGAGAAGAAGACCCGTTTCTACCAGGCGTCGACATCGGAGATGTTCGGTCTGGTGCAGGAAATCCCCCAGCGTGAAACCACGCCGTTCTACCCGCGCTCGCCATATGGTGCCGCCAAGGTCTACGGCCACTGGATAACGGTGAATTACCGCGAGGCCTACGGCATATTCGCCTGCAGCGGGATCCTCTTCAATCACGAGTCACCGATCCGCGGCGAGACCTTCGTCACCCGCAAGATCACGCGTGGCCTGGCCCGCATTTCCCAGGGCATGGAGCAGTGCCTCTATCTGGGCAACCTGGACTCGCTGCGTGACTGGGGCCATGCGAAAGACTATGTGCGGGCGCAGTGGCTGATGCTGCAGCAGGAAAAGCCGGATGATTTCGTCATCGCTACCGGTGAGCAACATTCGGTGCGCGAATTTGTGGCGGCCGCGGGCGCGGAGCTCGACATGCGTATCGAGTGGCAGGGTCATGGCGTCGACGAACAGGGTGTGGATGCGAAGAACGGCCGCGCCGTGGTCAAGGTCGATCCCCGTTATTTCCGGCCTACCGAAGTCGAGACCCTGCTCGGCGACCCGTCGAAGGCCAGGGCGATTCTGGGCTGGAAGCTCGAGCACAGCTTCGAAGACCTGGTGCGCGAAATGGTCGCTTCGGATCTGGAAATTGCACGGCGCGATGCGGTGATTGCCCGCGAGGGATTCAAGACCTACCGGTATTCCGAGTGACCAGCCGGACGCGCGTATTCATTGCCGGCCATCGCGGCCTGGTGGGGTCGGCGCTGGTCCGGCGGCTGCAGCGCGAGCCCTCGATCGAGCTGCTGCTGCGTTCGCGAGCCGAGCTCGACCTCACCAGTCAGGCAGCTGTGCGGGCGTTCTTCGAAAGCGAGCGCCCGGAGCAGGTGTATCTCGCCGCAGCCAGGGTGGGTGGCATTCTCGCCAACGACACCCGGCCGGCCGAGTTCATTCACGACAACCTGGTCATTCAGTCGAACGTGATCGATGCCGCGTATCGCAATGGCACGCGCAAGCTGCTGTTCCTCGGCTCGAGCTGCATCTATCCGAAGCATGCTCCGCAACCCATGCCGGAGGACTGTCTGCTCACCGGGCCGCTGGAGCCGACCAACGAGTGGTATGCCATTGCCAAGATCGCCGGTCTCAAGACCTGCCAGGCCTATCGCAAGCAGTATGGTTTCGATGCCATCTGCGCCATGCCGACCAACCTCTATGGACCTGGGGACAACTTCGACCTCGCGGGTTCGCATGTGCTGCCGGCCTTGATCCGCAAGTTCTCCGAGGCCGTGAAGTCCGGGGCGCCCGAGGTCGAGATCTGGGGCACGGGCAAGCCGCGGCGCGAATTTCTGCATGTCGATGATCTGGCCGACGCCTGCGTGTTTCTCATGGAGCGCTACAGCGACCTGGCACCGGTGAATATCGGCTGGGGCGAGGATGTTTCCATTGCCGAGCTGGCGGAACTTGCGGCATCGGCCACCGGCTTCGCCGGGAGTCTGCGATTCGATACCAGCAAGCCCGATGGCACACCACGCAAACTGCTGGATGTTGCACGCATGTCGGCGCTGGGCTGGAAGGCAAAGATCGGTCTGGCCGAAGGCATGCAGTCCACGATTGCGTGGTTCGGGCAGCACTACGCAAGCTGATCCGGAAACTCGCGTTTTGGCATAACCGGTGGTGGCCAGCACCCGAGTTTCGAGTGCCAGTAGGCCCATGATCGCGGATCGATGATGCCCGGCGGGGCGGTGCGCAGTGCTTCCAGCAGCGCATCGTCCGACAACAGGCCGCGCAACACCTTCATATCAGCGTGCACGGCGTAGGTGAATGCGTAGGCCATGAACCGTGCCGGGTTCGCCAGTGCCTTCTCGGGGGGATCGAACCAGATGACCCGACTGGCAATCGCTTCGGTTTGGGCATTCCGGGGAATGACAATCATGTGGGCCTGTCAGCTGCGAGAGCCGGTAGTCGGTCAAGATCGACGGTGCGGGCCGCCATGGCCATTCGCTCCTTGAACTCGTCCGGCAGCTGCGCAAGGTCGCCATCCTCAAAGTATGACAGCGCCTTCAGCGTGATCTGCGGATTGAACGATGCACCGTAGATGGCGCTGGCCGCGCCCAGCGCGTGCGGAAGGTCAATGCCGCTGGTGAGTATCGCGTCGAGATCGAGATAGTCTTTTGCTTCTGCGCGCACCTGGACGACGGCTGCTTTGGTGCCCGCAAGGTCGAGCAGGGCGAGGGAGTCGAGTTCGCCAAAGCTGAAGAAATCGAAGTCGATGGATTGGCGGTGCCCGAGGCGTAGTGCAATTGCTGTGCCGCCGTAAAGCACGAAGTTTCGCGGAACTTCGTGCAGTTCTGTCCATAGCCGTCGTTGCGGCGCGGGCAGGATATCCAGGCGGGGATTGAACGTGTGCATCACCAATGGGCCTCAGCAGCCATCATAATGTCGTGATGTTGCCTGTGCTCGCGGAGTTTCGTGGTCACATCTTCGCCGTTGAACAGGCCTGGACCTTGTAAATTGTGAATGACCCGCTCAAATTGCAAGGCAGGAAATGTCCGCAGTAGATCAGATAGCCATGCACCCCGATGCTTCCACTTCCCCCGCCTGGCAGCAGCTCCTCGCAGCCGCCGCAGTGCCTCAACCCACCATCGCAGATTTGTTCGCCGCCGAGTTGGACCGCAGCCGCACGCTCATGGCGTCCGCTGCTGGAATCACGCTGGATTATTCCCGGCAGCGGATCGGCGCCGACACACTGCGTCTGCTGACCCAGCTGGCCGAAGACGTCGACCTTCGCAGTCGCATCGCCGGCATGTATCGCGGCGATATTGCAAACCCGACTGAAGGGCGGCAGGTGCTGCACACCGCGCTGCGGCGCAGCGGAGCGCCATACGCGGACATGGTGCGCGTCGAGCGCGAACGCGTGCTCGCGTTCGCCGAAAGCGTGCGCAGCGGCAGCATCCGCAGCAGCAGCAACGAACCCTTCGAGCTGGGGGTGAACATCGGCATTGGCGGCTCGGATCTGGGCCCCGCCATGGCCGTGGAGGCGCTGCGGCATCACTGCGCCGGTGCGCCGCGCATTGCATTTGTGTCGAATGTCGATGGTTGCAGGTTGGCCGATGCACTGGCGGCGGCAAACCCCAGGCGCACGCTGTTCATCGTCTGCTCCAAGACCTTCACCACGCTCGAGACGCGCACCAACGCGGAGACCGCCCGTAAGTGGTTGGCTGGCCAGCTTGGCGCAAGCTCAGTGCCGGCGCATTTCGCCGCAGTGTCGGTCAATGCGCCAGCCATGGATGCCTTCGGCATCCACCCCGACTATCGCTTCGCCATGTGGGACTGGGTAGGCGGGCGCTATTCCATCTGGTCGGCCATTGGCGTGTCGCTCGCCATCGCCATTGGCGCTAAGCAGTTCGAGGAATTTCTGGCCGGCGCCGCAGCGATGGACGAGCACTTCCTGGCGGCCCCCTGGAGCAGCAATCTGCCTGCACTGATGGGCCTGCTTGGCGTCTGGAACATCAACTTCCTGAAGCTGCCCACTCTCGCGGTGTTGCCCTACGACGACCGCCTTGCGCGTTTCCCGGCCTACCTGCAGCAGCTCGACATGGAGAGCAATGGCAAGCGTGTGCGGGTCGATGGCTCGCCCGTGTTCTGCGAGACCGCGCCCGTCATCTGGGGCGAGCCTGGCAACAATGAGCAGCACTCGTTTTTCCAGATGCTGCACCAGGGTACGTCGCGCGCCGCGCTCGATTTTCTGCTGCCAGCGCTTTCATCCTGCGGCGACCAGGCTGCACACGAACTGGCCATCGCCAATTGCCTTGCGCAGGCAGAGGCCTTCGCTTACGGACAGCGCGCCGACAATTCCCACAAGGTGCATGAGGGCAACCGGCCCAGCAGCCTGCTGCTGTTCAAACA
>JAATEY010000382.1 GCA_015655465.1 Gammaproteobacteria bacterium
ACTCGCATTGCATGGGCACGATCACGCTGTCTGCGGCCACCAGCGCATTGAGCGTGAGCATGTTGAGCGAGGGCGGGCAGTCGATGATGATGAGGTCGAAGCGCGCGCGCACCGGCGGCAGCGCATCGCGCAGCCGCGACTCGCGCGCGTCATTGCTCATCAGCAGGCGCACCTCGGCCGAGGTCAGGTCCTGGTTGGTGGGCATCAGGCTGAACATTCCATCGACCACCGGCACGATGGCCTGTTCTGCCGTGCACTCGCCCAGCAGCACTTCGCAGCTGCCGTGCTCGACGGCGGATTTCTCCACACCGCAGCCCATGGTGGCATTGCCCTGCGGATCCAGGTCGATCAGCAGCACGCGCCGCTGCGTGGCCGCGAGCGATGCGGCAAGGTTGACGGCCGTGGTGGTCTTGCCCACCCCGCCCTTCTGGTTGGCTATGGCGATGACGCGTTTCATGGAGCAGGGCAGTCTAGGGAACCTGTGCAAGGGTGTCACGCCTGCGACCGTCACAGCGCAATATGATGATGTGACGCTCCTCGGCGAGACCAGGCACGGCCAGCGGCCGCAGCGACTCGATCCGCCAGCCGGCCGGCAGCGCGCCGCCATCGGCGTCGCTGCTGCTGTCCGTCGGCGCCCGCGGCGGCCAGCGGCCTTTCATGGCGATCACGCGGGTGTGGGCATCGCACAGCGGCGCCACCCAGCTGGCCAGTCGGGGCAGCGGCGCGAAGGCGCGGGCGATCACCGTGTCGAAGGCCTGCGCATGCTTCAGTTGTTCGACGCGGCCATGCGCGGTGCGCACATTGCCAAGGCGCAGTTCACGCGCCGCGTGATCGATGAAGCGCAGCTTCTTGTCCACCGCATCGAGCAGCGTGAATTGCCGTTGCGGATTGACGATGGCCAGCGGCAGGCCGGGGAAACCCGCGCCCGTGCCAACGTCCGCCACCGCACTGCCGGCCAGGTCCGGCTGCGCGCTCAGCGAATCCAGCAGGTGGTGCGTGAGAATTTCTTCGGGCGCAGTGATGGCGGTGAGGTTGTAGGCATTGTTCCAGCGCAGCAACTCGCGCACCAGCACTTCGAACTGCGCCAGCTGCGAAGGCACAAGCGGCACGCCCAGCGCCGCGGCGCCGCCCTGCAACCGCAAGGCCAGATCGCTCACGGCGGTGCGTTGCGGATGAAGCGCGCCACGAACTGCTGCACCGGCATGCGGTCTATCCCGGCGGGATCCGCGCTCCACTTGTGGAACTGCTCGTCGATGCGTCGCATATGCGTCAGCGTGAAGATCTTTTCGGCCGCGCGATACAGCCGCTGCATCGCGCCCTCGAGTGTGTCGCTGCCGCCCGCGGCGATATCCGCCGTGCAATGCGCGTACAGGCTGCCGAGTTCGGGCGGAGTCCGGCCAGAGAGAGACGCCAGGCGTGCTTCGATGTCGGCATCGGCCAGCGCCGCCAGCAGCGCATCGGCACGGCCACCGCGCAGCGCCAGCAGCTGCTGCATGGCACGCGTCGCGGTGGCGGCGAGCAATTCATAGGAAGTACCGGGCACGCGCGCGCCGCCGGGACGCATGTCCGCAGGTCGCAGCGTGGCCAGCACCTGCACCGCCGTCTCTTCGTACAGCGTCTCCAGCATCATGGCCACGATCACCAGCAGGCGCTGGCGCGCAAGCGCGGTGTCTTCAGCCTTCATCGTCATGGATGCGCACCAGCGTGCGGCCGGTGTTGCTGCCGGCGATCAGGGCTTCGAAAGCCTGCGGCAGTTCTGCGAGCGATACCGTGCGCGTCACGATGGCATCGAGGTGGCGCGGCGCCAGATCGCCGGCGATGCGCCGCCACACGGCCAGCCGCCGGTCACGCTTCGTGGCGGAGGAATTCACGCCCAGCAGATTCACGCCACGCAGCAGGAACGGCATCAGGCTCACCTGCAGCTCGGAACCGCCTGCCAGCCCCACGGCTGCAACCGCGCCCTGCATGCGCGCGCTGCGCAGCAGATGACTCATCACGGCACCGCCGATATTGTCGATGGCCCCCGCCCAGCGTTCTGCTTCCAGCGGCCGCGTGCCCAGCGCCGCGACATCGAGCTGCTGCACTTCCGTCGCGCCCACCTGCCCGAGCAGTGCGAAGCTTTCGGTCTTGCGCGTAAACGCCGTCACCTCGTAGCCGCGGCCAGCCAGCATGTCCACCGCCAGCAATCCCACGCCACCGCTGGCGCCGGTCACTGCCACCGGCCCCTGCCCGGGAGCGAGCCCGTTGTGCTCCAGCTGCATGATGGCCAATGCCGCCGCAAAGCCCGCGGTGCCGATGACCATCGCATGCCGCAGGCTGATTCCCTGCGGCAGGGCGATGACGGCCTCGGCCGGCACGCGCGCGTATTCGGCATAGCCGCCATCGCGCGTTTCCGACAGGCCACAGCCAGTCACCAGCACCGGATCACCCACCGCGAATGC
>JAATEY010000068.1 GCA_015655465.1 Gammaproteobacteria bacterium
CACTTCCGCTAGTCCCATCGCACCGTTGCGCTCTTCGAACTGAGGGTCGGGCAACTGGTACCAGTGCTGGGGTTGAATGGTGTGCGGGGCAGATATTCCGGTATCGCCAGCGCGACCCGCTACCGGCAACGGAACATCCAGGGCACGCTGAACGACCAGGCAACAGGCGGTTCGACGTTCACTCTTTTCGCCGGGCACACGCAACGGACAACCCATCTGATCGTGCCCTCAAACGATCCCCAGGCCCTGGCGAACGAGGGCAGCAATTCGGCATTCACCGGCTCGCTGAACTATCACCGCCAACTGTCGGTCAAGACCGGCGTTACCGTCAGCGCATTTCGCGATTTCCGGCAGTACGACGCCGGTGTGAACACGACGGTGGGTACCGGCTTCACTGCCAGGATCACCTGGGCCGCAACGGCCAAGGTGTCGACGAGACTCGACTCCCAGTACACCTGGTCGAACATCGAAGGTCTGCTGGTTGCTGGAACGCCCAGTCAGCGCAAGGATCTGGTGCGCAACTACACCCTGGGTATCGACTACCTTGCTACCCGGCACCTGTCGCTGCGCACCTATGCCACGCGCCACATAC
Organism: Gammaproteobacteria bacterium; assembly: GCA_015655465.1. GTDB lineage: Bacteria > Pseudomonadota > Gammaproteobacteria > Steroidobacterales > Steroidobacteraceae > ZC4RG30. Next base: position 593 of record JAATEY010000068.1, read on the forward strand.
GCCATTCCAACGGCCTGTACGCCCAGTTCAACAATACCAGCGCCGGCCTGGAACTGATGGCCTCCTTCGACTGAGTCGTTCCCTTCCGACCGAGGCGTATTTGTCCCTGATTACCCTGCCCATCCTGTGGATACTCGCCGTACCGGCTGCGGGTTCATCCCTGTATCTGCTGGTGCTGACTTTGCTCTCCGCAAGGATCACACCACCGCCCCGCTCGACGCGCACGATGCGCTTCGACATCATCATTCCGGCACACAATGAGGAAGCAGGGATCGCCGCGGCCGTCCGCTCGGTGCTCTCGATCGACTGGCCTGCCGACTGCTTCCGGGTGGTCGTCGTGGCCGACAACTGCACCGACGCCACGGCCGATGTCGCGGCACGGGCAGGTGCGCAGGTACTGGTACGCCAGAACACGGAGCTGCGCGGCAAGGGCCATGCATTGGCCTACGCATTCCATGACAGCCGGCAGCGCGGCTGGGCGAACGCGGTGGCAATCATCGATGCCGACAGCCAGGTATCCGCCAACCTGATCGAAGCCATGGCGTCGAGGATGGAGCGCGGCGAGAAGGCCGTGCAGGTCCACTATGGCGTCTCCAATATTCACGCGTCCTGGCGTACACGCCTCATGGCCATCGCCATGGCCGCCTTCCACAGCGTGCGTTCGCGCGGCCGGGAACGTCTCGGCCTGTCCTGCGGCATACGCGGCAATGGCTGGGCGTTGACCCATGCGCTGCTTGAACAGGTGCCCTACACGAGCTTCTCGCTGGCCGAGGATCTTGAATTCGGCGTCGAGCTGGGAATGCGTGACGTACGGGTGGCCTACGCGGACGAAGCCCACTGCAATGGAGAAATGGTATCCGGCGAGAAGGACGCGCGCAGCCAGCGACGGCGGTGGGAACAGGGCCGCGCGGCCATACTGCGCAGCAGGACGCTGCCGCTGCTGAAACGGGCGCTGACGGCACGCAGCCTCGTTTGCCTGGACCTGGCAATGGACTTGCTGGTGTTGCCGCTCTCTTATGTCGCGCTCAACGCTGTGGCGCTGACAGCTGCCGCGTGGCTGCTGGCACCGGCCGGCGTCAGCACCAGCCCATGGTTCTGGCTGGGTCTGCTGTGCTGCGCGGCATTGGTGCTGTATATCCTGCGTGGCTGGCAGCTCAGCAACACAGGGTTGCGTGGCCTGCTCGACCTGCTGCGGGCGCCGTTCTTCCTGGTGTGGAAACTGGCCGTGATGTTCCGCGGTCGGCGCACTACCGAATGGGTGCGTACCAACCGCGAAGGCGGTTAGGCCCCGAGCCTCACGCGGCGGGAGCCGGGGACATGCGCCCGAACTGGGCCAGCATCTGGATGCGGAAGTGGCGCTCGAGGTCGTCGCGGCAGCGGATGCGCCGGTTGAGCAGCAGCTCGAAAGCGAAAGGCCCGCCCACTGCCACACCCATGCTTGCCATCATCGCCATCGCCAACAGCTTCAGCTTGTTCGGCTTGGCCGCCTTCACCGACGGTTCTGCCCGACTGACCAGCGTGACATCCTTGTAGTTGCCCACGGAGGCGAACTGTACTTCGTCCAGACCGCGCAGCGCCCGGGCGTAGGTTTCCTCTGCAAGCCGTTGCTCCAGCAGCAGCTTGGCACCCTCGTCCTGCTCACCGCGGCGTTCCAGCAGCCGATTTTGTTCCGCCGCCATGGCGGCCTCGTACTTGGCTTCGAGTTCACGGGCGCGTGCCAGCAGCATGGCTGAATTGTCGGACCTGGCGCGCACGGCGGATTGCAGCGCCTTGCGCGTGGAATCGATCTCGGACTGCAGCTGCAGGACGCGTGGATGCTGCCTACCCAGGGTCGCGGTGGCCTGTCCCAACTGGCCCTGGAGTTTATTCAGCGTGTCCTGCAAGCCAACTGCTTGCGGCGTCTCCAGCACGGCCGAACTGTCGGCGTTGGCATCCACCTGTTTGCTCTCCAGCTGGCGGCGCTCATTCCTGGCCTGCAGCAGCTTGGTCTGCAGGTCCGCCAGTGCCGCACCTTCAGAATCGCCGTTCTGACCATCCTTGAGATCGGCCATGCCGTGCCGCTCCCGGAACTCTGCCACCTTGGCCTGCGTCGTGTCGACCTTGCTCCGCAACTCCGCGACCTGATCGGAGTAGCGCTTGGCGCGCTCGATCGCGGGTGCGTTGGTCCGCTGGCTGGTCTGGCGCAGATACTCTTCGGCTACCGCATTGGCAATATCGGCCGCCTGCACCGCGTCAAGCGCCATCGCAGAAATGTACAGCAGCTGGCTACCTCCGCCCTGCTGCACCTGCAGGGCCCCCCGCAGGTTCGCCAGGACAACATCGTCCAGTGCTTTCGGGTCGCCAACGAAACCTTTGGTGAACCGGCGGTCAGTCTGCAGTTTGAGCCGGTCGATGACCGGCCGCAGCACCACCGGGTTGTTGATCAGCTCGACCTGTGTCGGAAAGAAGGTACCCGTCTGACCGATCGGCAGATTCCTGCCCGCCAGCGGATCGGTGTTGTCGGAATTAACGATCAGCGCGGCGGTAGCCTCATAGCTCTTGGGCAACCACTTGATCCCCATGAAAGCCAGGCCCAGCATCACGAGAAAGATCCCGATACTGAGCCACACATTTGCGAGCAGCATGTACCACACCTGGACGAGAGTGAACCCACCGCCTGCCTCCTCCTCTTCGGGTGGGAAGGACGTCGGGAATTGCGACTGGTCCCCGGAGGAAGCCGCCAGGGTGGATTGTGAGCCGATCAAAAGAGTCTCTCCTTTACCCTTATCACGTCACCTGGCTCGATACGCAGCTTCTTGCTGACCTTGACCTCAATGACCTTTCCGTCGGGACCCTTACGCTGGATCTCGATCCGCGAATTGCTGCCCAACGGCGTCAGGCCGCCGGCACGCGCGATGGCTTCGTACAGCATCATGTCACCTTCGATACGGTATTCGCCTGGCTGCCTCACCTCTCCGGTGATGAAGAACGTGGCCTTCGGCACGTTGATGGAATCACCGCCCCGCAGGGTCATGATCGCAGCCGAACTGGCGTCCTGCGAAGACACGATACGGCGCAGATCTACCGGCAACCGCTGCAGCACTCCGCCAGCGTCCTCGCGGAATATATAGATGACATCCGAACCTTTATCGGTAATGCCGCCCGCCAGGGCGATCAGGTCGAACACCGTGGAATTGGACTCGATGGCGTAGCGGCCCGGCTTCCCCACCTCGCCAAGCACCGACACGCGCTGGCTCAACGACTGAACCACAGTGACAGTCACTTGCGGATTGAGCAGGAACTCGCCAGTCTTGAGCGCAGCCTCGATTCTTTTCGCGGCCTCGGCAGGTGACTGGCCGCCAATCGCCACCAGGCCGGCCAGAGGCATGCGTATCGTGCCATCGTCGGTCACGTTGATAGTGGTACCCAGGTCGGCGTTGCCGAACACTTCGACCCGGACCTGGTCGCCAGGCCCGATCTGCAGCAGCGGAGGTGAGGCGGGCGATACCGTACCGTCGGCCTCCGCCGCAACGACGACATGGCCCGCGAGCGCGAACGCCGCGCAGGCCGCAGAAATCAACTGCTGGACGAATCTCATTGGTCCAATATAACGCCGAGCTACCGGAGCTTCCATTCTGATGCGTTTATTTCACATATTCTGGATCGCATTGTCCCTGGCGGCCTGCGGCGGCGCGCCGGCACCCGGCACCTCGGCCGCACAGGCGGCTGCACAGCTCCCTGCCCCTCCCGGCATTGCCGGGATCCCGTTCAACCCCCACCTCGTCGTTGACCAGTTCGGGTACCGGCCCGCGGATCGCAAGGTCGCCGTGATACGCGATCCACGCATCGGCTACGACAGTGCCGACCATTTCACCCCGGGCGCCAGCTACCAGGTGCGGCGGGCGGAGGACGGCAGCGTCGCGTACACCGGGGCACCCGTGCCCTGGCGGGATGGCAGCGTAGATGCCGGCTCCGGCGATGCCGGCTGGTGGTTCGATTTCAGTGACCTGAAGGACGATGGCACGTACTTCATCTACGACGAGCAGCGGAAGGCGCGTTCCGCCACTTTCAGGATCGCCCAGCAGGTGTACGCACCAATCCTCAAGGCGGCGATGCGGACTTTCTACTATCAGCGCAGCGGCTTTGCGAAGCGCGCGCCCTCGGCCGAGGACTGCTGGACCGACGATGTCGCCTTTCTGGGCCCTGGCCAGGATCTCGAGGCGCGTGACGTCACGGACCGGAGGAACGCAGCGAAGGCGCGAAACCTCTTCGGCGGCTGGTTCGATGCCGGCGACACCAACAAGTACGTAACTTTCGCGAGCGCACCAGTGCATCAGCTGCTGGCCGCGTATGAGGAAAATCCCCCCGCCTTCACGGACGAGTTCGGCATCCCCGAATCGGGTAACGGCATACCGGACCTGCTCGACGAAGTGAAATGGGAGACCGACTGGCTGAAGAGAATGCAGTATGCGGATGGCAGCGTGGCGCTCAAGGTCGGCACCCTTGAACCTACCGCGGGCGTGAAGCCCAGCCTGGACCGCAATGCGCGCTACTACATCCCCAGCTGCTCCTCGGCCACGATTGCCGCTGCCGGAATGTTTGCGCATGCAGCGCTGCGGTTCGGCGCATTCGCGCCGCTCGAGCAGGAACGCGCCGAACTCGGGGAACGGGCCGTGCGAGCCTGGAAGCAATTCCAGGCGTCGCCGCGGCAGACAGCCTGCGACAACGGCGAGGTCAAGGCCGGCGACGCGGACTGGGATGAGACGGACCAGAACGCCGAGGCAGTGGTCGCCGCCGTCTACCTGTTCGCGCTGACCGGCGGCAAGGAGTACGACGACTACGTCAAGGCGCACTACCGCGAAACGCGGCCTTATCGCGACAGTGGCTGGTCACGCTACAACCCACACCAGGGCGAGGCGCTGCTGTTCCATGCGCGACAGTCCGGTGTCGACCAGGCGACGGCAGCCGCCATCGTGGCGGACAAGTCGGCGGACATTGGCGCCGCCGGCAACCGGATCTACGGCCTGCGGCCAGACGACGACCTCTACCGCGCCTATTTGAATGACGGGCAGTACCACTGGGGCAGCAACAATGTCCGGGCCAACTATGCAAATACCAACCTGGATGCCGCGCGGCTGGTCGAAGGAGAACTTGCGACACCCTACGTGGAGCGTGCTGAAGAAATACTCCACTACTTCCATGGGGTGAATCCGTTCGCAATGGTGTACCTGAGCAACATGTACCGCTATGGCGCAACCCGCTCGGCAAACGAGATCTACCACTCATGGTTCTCGCAGGGCACGCGCTGGGACAGCGCGGTTGCCTCACAATGTGGACCCGCGCCGGGCTTCGTGCCGGGAGGGCCCAACGTGAATGCCGTGGCAGATGGCGTGCCGGCGTCACTGGCACCGCCGGCCGGCCAGCCACGGCAGAAGTCCTACCGCGACTGGAACACGCCCTGGCCGGACTCTTCCTGGGCCATCACGGAACCCGCCATCTACTACGAGGCTTCTTACATAAGGATGTTGTCCTGGTTCGTACGCTAGACATGTGACATGCATGGCGCTGGCGAAGTCTGGCAAGATACAGTAGATGAGTGCTGAACCCACCAAGCCGGAGTCGCTGAGCGGCCAGATCGTCGATGATGCCCCTGGCAGCGAGGGTGGAGGCAAGAGCGGCGGTATCGTCGAACGCGCCATTCGCCGCCTGTCGGATCGCCGGGACCTGGTGGTATGGGAAGGCGACCCCGTAGAACCCGGACCTGCGCTGAGCTACGCGCATGACTCCGGCAGCCTCCGCAGCGAAAGGCTGCGCAGCCTGCGCACCGAGCTGCTGATGCGCCTCGGCGCGCACCAGGGGGCCGCCGCCTTCGCGATTCTCGGCTCACGACCGGGTGAGGGTCGATCCCAGCTCTGCGCGGAACTCGCCCTGGCGTTCGCGCAACTGAGCGGACGCACCTTGCTGGTGGACGCCAACCTGCGCAGACCCAGGCTGGACAAGCTGTTCCTCGGCGCGCGCTCCGACACCGGGCTGACCGAGGTGCTCCTGGGCAAGACCCACACCATGCCACTGCATCGCGTGACAGGCCCGCAGCATCTCGCATTGCTGACAGCCGGCACGCCGCCCAGCAACCCGGTGGACTTGCTGTCGGGGATCCAGTTCGAACGCCTGGTGAAAGACTGGTCGCGCAGTTATGACTACGTGCTGATCGACACGCCGCCCACGTCGCTGCGTTCCGACGGCATTGTGATCGCCAACGCGGTACGCAACGTCGTGCTGGTTGCCCATCGAAACAAGACCTCCTATGCCGAGGTCACTGAACTGAAGCGCCGGCTGGACGCGACCGACGCGCGGATCATAGGCGCGGTCCTCAACGACTTCTGAAGGTGGCTATCCGCAAAGTCCTCGTCCTGTCCGGACTGCAGATCTACCCGCCCGAATCGGGCGGAATGCTTCGTACTTCGAGCCTCATCGGCGCCCTGGTCGCGCGCGGCTACGACGTGACCTTGTATTCGATGGTGGGACGGAAGTCCGACTACCTGGCCCGGAAGCCCTCCGGCACCGAAACCATCAGGGATGGCCTGCGCGAATACGTTGACCGCGGGCGCTTCTGGGCTGCCTTGCAGTTCCCGTCCTACTGGATCGGGCTGCCGCCCTTCTGGATAACGCTGGTGCTGACACTGCGCATGCCACGGAAGCTGCGGGAATTGCTTGCGTCCTGCGACGCGGTGATCATCGACTTCCCATTCCTTTTCCCCCCCGCCAGGGCAACCACGAAGCCGGTGGCGCTGAACACGCACAATGTCGAAGCCGAGCTGTGGCAGCGGCCATGGATGAAGCGGCTGGTCGCTGGGATCGAGCGGCGCGCGGCGCAGAGCGTCCAGCGCGTCTTCTGCTGCTCGGAGGGGGACCGTGCCTTTTTCGCACCGCTGGCCGGTGCCGGACGGACCAGCATTGTGCCGAACGGCATTGACCCGGCACGCTTCACCGGCATCGCCGCAGAGCGCGGACCGCTGCGCACGGCGCTGGGCTACGGGGACGAAGACCGCGTGCTGTTCTTCGCCGCCAGTTCCTTCGGCCCGAACGTCGAGGCACTTGCATGGCTGGACGGATTCGTGGCCGAACACCAGGCGTTGCTCGCCCGGAAAAATCTGCGCTTCCTGGTCGCCGGCAGTGTCTCGAAGCAGCCCTTTGAGCGCCCGCGCCTGAAGGCGATCGGCATGGTTGCGCGGGTCGAACCCTACTTCGCGGTCGCCGACCTCGCCTTCAACGGTGCCTTCCGCGGCTCCGGCACGAACCTGAAAATGGCCGAGTTCATCGCGGCAGGCCTGCCGATCCTTACCTCGACCGCCGGCATGCGCGGCTACGACCTGGTCGACGGCGAGGACTGCATCGCTTTCACTCCCGAAACCCTGGCCGGGGTGCTCGCCGGGAACGCCTTCGACGACCCGGTCCGGCTCGCAACCATGGCGAAGAGTGCCTACGAGAAGAACAAGCGGCAAATCGACATGAACTGGTGCATCGAACCCGTGGCCACGTGGCTGGAAGAGGCGCACTGACCGTATGGCAATCATCCTCGAGCTCGACAATCAGGATCTGGCGCAATTTGTGCGCACGGCAGCGCAGTTTGGTACGGAGCGCTTTGGCTATGTCGTCACACCCAATGCCGACCACCTGATCCGCTACTACGACGATCCCTCGTTCCGTACCACCTATGCGGATGCCGAGTTTGTGCTTTCCGACAGTCGCTTCCTGTCCTATATCCTGGCTGTTGCCAAGGGTCTGCGCGTCCGGGTCTGCACCGGAAGCGACCTCACGGAGCAGCTGATCACGAACGTTGCACAGCCCCATGACCGGCTGGTGCTGGTCGGTGGTTCAGCCGAACAGGCTGCGATCCTCGCGCAGAAATTCGGATTCACCGATTTGCGGCATGTGAACCCGCCGATGGGCTTCATCCGCGACCCTGGTGCGGTGACGAAGGTGCTCGAATTCATCGAACAGCAGAGCCCCTTCCGGTTCTGCCTGCTGGCAGTGGGCTGCCCCCAGCAGGAAATCGTTGCGCAACAGTTGAAGCAAAGAGGCATCGCGCGCGGGCTGGCACTGTGCATTGGCGCGTCGGTCAACTTCCTTACGGGGCAGGAAGTGCGCGCTCCGCGGCTGCTGCAGCGGCTGGGCCTGGAGTGGGCGTTTCGGCTGCTGCAAAGCCCGCGTCGCCTGGCCCGGCGTTATCTGGTGCGCGGACCGCGTGTGTTCGCCGTGCTTCCCCGCATCGAGATCAAGCTCAGAACCCGTTGAGCTGACCCCGGCGGCGTGCCCGCGCCTGTCCACAGCATGCAAGCAGCATGCGGGCGCGATTCACAGGTACTTGCGGACAAAGGCTTTGCTTTTGAGTCGCCAGGGATCTTCGACATATTTGAACACGACGGCGCTCAAGGCAATGGTGCCGGCGACGGCAATTCCGTACCACGCCAGTGCACCCCAGATCGTCAGTTGCGGCGTGCTTATCCCGTCGGCAACGGCCTCGGGAACCCGGAGCACGAGACGCACAAACTGATTGCAACACCACAGTACAAAGGTGTGCGACATGTAGATCGAATAGGAGATCAGGCCGAGGAATTTCAGCGCCCTGTGTCGCAGGATTGTCTTGGTGACACCACCCGGGCTGGCAACAACTGCAACCACGAGCAACGCCGACAGGAAGAAGATGGTCACATCGAAACGCGGGTCGGTCTTGAAGCAGAGAAACAGTGCCATCAGGAGCAACGCCGCGAGCGCGCTGCCGCGAGGACAGAATCCCGGGTATCGCGCCACCAGGGAGGCCAGCAGGCAACCCATGAAATAGCCGGCAAAGCACTGCAGGATTTGCGAAAAATCACCTGCGGAATCCGCGCCCAGGGAAAGACAGACCAGGGACACGCCTGCCAACAGCGCGAAAGTCGAGAGTCGGGTACGCAACCAGGGGATCAGGCACAGGAGACCAAACACGAGGTAGGTATAGAACTCGACGCTGATGGACCAGCAAGGCAGGTTCAACGGATGTTCGATCCTGAAGAACCCCAGCGAGTGCACCAGCAGCAATTGCTCCACAAACGTCGCAACCGTGGTGCCCTTGAGAGCCGAGCCATTCGGAATCTGCAACCCGAATATCGTCGATGCCAGCAAGCCGGATGCCGCCGTAAGCAGCGCAACCAGCAGGAACACCAGATGTACCGGATAAAGGCGACCAAGCCGCAGCAGCTGGAATCGCACCAGGTCCTTGCCGTTGCGCAGACGATCGCCGTAGTTCAGATTCATCACGAACCCGGAAAGAACAAAGAACAAATCCACCATGTAGTAGCTGTTGTGAATCGCACGAATACCGTGCAGCCAGGGGTTCCACGCCGGCATGTGATACAGCACGACCAGGACGGCGGCAATTCCACGGATGCTGTCCAGCTCTTCAATCTTCGAAACTGACGGTTCGGACATCCAGAAGCCTGATTCTGCGGTAGACGATACGTTCTAGCATAGCCGGGATCAGCGGCTGGTACGTGTCCCGGCGCACAGGCAAGGGACCGCCCCGGAATCTGCCCGCGTTATTTGCGGGCGGGAATTGCCGCCTGTACATGCAGGCGACTTTCATGCAGCGCCCGGGACATGCAGGTGACTCCAAGAATGACGATGGTAAAGACACTGTCCCGCGCGAACCATTCGCTTTCCGACATATTCATGACCAATTGCTGAAACAGCAAGGCCAGATACAACGCCGCCTGGCTGCGGTCAGTTCGCATTAATTCAAGTCCCTGCCGCATATACGAGATCAGGAAGGCGGCCAGGCACAAGAGACCCAGGTATCCCATGTCGTTGACTATCTCCAGATAGCCATTGTGGGATTCGCTCGGATAGAAATACATCGTGTACACAAAGACGTAGGAAGGTGACTCCGGGGTCGCTCCCAGCCAATAGGCGCCGTAGCCCGTTCCCAGGTAAGGAGCCGCCTGTATGTGTTGCTTTACGATGTCCCAGATTATGGTGCGACCGGACAAGGATCCATCCTTTCCCGTCATCGCCCTGATCGGCGCCATGAGTGTATGGGCTCCAGGGATCACGTCCTGGATTACCAGCTCGTAGGCCAGAAGGATGCCGGCAATCGTGAAGACAACATGAGTGGAATATCTCTGCTTGACCACAGGCACCCGCATCACGAGCACCATGAAAGACAGGCAAATCATCGTTGCAAGCAGCGATGTGTTGCTCCTGGAGAGAATCAGGCCCACAAACGCAATGACGGCGCCTACTATCGCCCAGGACGTGCGTCCCTCGCGGGCCAGCCACCTGTTGGCACAAATGATGACCCCGAGGCTCGCCGCCATCCCGAACTGGTTCTTGGTCAGAGTGATGCCGTGCCATGCCCCCTTCTGCGACAGGTCGTCACCAAGCTCCGTGATCCTGTCCGGGAACACCATGCCCAGCAGCAGCGAGACCACCAGGATGAACATCAAGGGAGGGATCGTCAGCTGCTGCAAACGGTGGCGATGCCACCCGACCAGGGAAATCGCAAAGCACACCAGGACTATTGCTATCAGCGAGATGAACCGGAGTATCGTGGCAGCGGAGTCGAAGGACCATACAGCGCTCAGGGGGATAAGCACCATGAACGCTGCGAAACCGATATTGAGCCCCTTCGCGACGGCCCGCGTAAGCGACCACCGGGTCGCCATGACAAAAATGCTCATCGCGAGCATGCACATCTTGATGATCCGGTCCTGGACATTTGCAGTGGTCACCTCCGGGCCGAGATTTTCCGGAGTCACTACTGCGTTCAGGCCAAAATTGCTCGGCAGATTCTGGTAGAAAATGACCCAGAACAATATCGCCAGCAGTACCAGACTTGCGCCACCGGCCTTGCTGATGGCTGGCCGCTTGATGGCTGGACGCTTGCCACTGGTCGACCCGGCGTTGCGATTCAGGCCTCGCGGGTATTGCGGCGCCCTTGCGCGCATCGACCTAGGCTCCCTGTTCATGATTCGTCACGCTGGCCACCACCGTCACACGCGCCTGGCTTCATGGAGGCGGACAATGGCCGCAGGCATCATTGACTGGATGACGTCGATAGGAGCAATACCGGGCAGTATGCGGGCATCTCGTGGCGAGCCGGCAGTGTAGCAGAGGCTGTGCAGCGCAACACCGACTCCTGTCACAGTTCAAGTTTCAGCCTGCAGCGGGGAACAACTGAATTGCGGGATTCCTGAACCTTGATCCACTTCACTGTGAGCGTTTCGCGACGTTTAGATACTCCGGTGAGCTCACCTTATTATCGGGAATAGCGAGAATTCCAGGGCAGCCCCGTATTCAGGAGTATTGAGATGTTCCAACGCCACCCCAACCTGTTCGCCTTCCGCTGCGTCGTGGTAGCGGCCTGCCTGGTGCTGGTTGCCGGTTGCGGGGCGGAGGCTGTTCCCGCGCCGACGGGGACAACCCCCGACGCGCCAGTCGAAACGCCCCTGACACCGACAGACCTCGTGGCAACGCCCGGCAATGCACAGGTAAACCTGACCTGGTCCGCGATCAGTGGCGCGACGAGCTACCAGGTCAGACGCTCCACCACCGGCGGCGGACCTTACACGCAGATCGCAACCACCACGTTGCCCTCCTACACCGACTCTACCGTGAGCAATGACACCAGCTATTACTATGTCGTTGCTGCGGTCAATTCGCACGGCGTGAGCACCATTTCAACGCAGGCCGCCGTGACCCCCGCGACGTCACCGCCCGTGGTGGTCACGCCGCCGGTAACTCCTCCGCCCGTGGTGGTCACACCGCCGCCGGTGACTCCACCCCCCACCGGCCTGCCCTCTGGTCCGGGGTTCAACTTCACTTCAGCGCCGGCATTGAGCAATGTCACGATGGTCCAGAATCGGGACAGCGTGATCATTCAGGTTCCGGCAGTGGCGAACGCGAGGGACTTTCGCGTGCTGGTGCAGCCCACTTCGGTCACAGCCAACGGCAATGGAACCGAATCCGTGAACGGCGGAACGCAATTCTGCGCCGGTGTTCGCCAGCATCAGGCGCGCGGGCGGTTCGTCGCCGATCCTGTCAGTCTTTTCCCGTACTATTTCTATACCAACAGCACAACCGCCAGTCCAACCAGCATAACCCCCCCGAACTTTTTTGGACCTCCGCCAACTCCCTGGATCTTTTTCGATCTGGACACGCCCCCGCATCGGGAGATCGAGGTAACCGGGGTTACAGCGAACATGACGGTAACCGTCGAAGCCCTGGACAGGTTGTGTCCCTTCCCCGGCGCCATCGGTCAGAACCACGTGAATATTGCCTTGACGCAAGGTCCGGATGTGCGGCATCCCGACAATCCGTGGATCGATGCTTCTTCGATTGCAACGTTTCCCGTCGTCACCAAGGAAGAGGTGATTGCGAAGTACGGCAGCCTGATAATCAACGGGCAAGGATGGGCGGGAGGCGCCAATGTGCAGGCAATCCCTCCGGTTAACCCCCCGCTTGCCCAGGCGGCCCCGGTAAACCCGCCGATTGTGCTGGCAAGAACCGCAATTGCCATCTCACCGCTGGCCGCGCCGCCGCCGCCGCCTGCCGGGTTTTTCGATGATTTTTCCAATGCGAACGATACGTTCCAGAAGCTGCCGATACCTGGCTGGACATATCCGCGATTTCTCGCCGGCCAACTCGTCCTTCAGAATTCCAAATGGACCATTTACGGCAACGGCTTCACCTGCTGCAGTCCAACGGATGGACCGGACGGCCGGGGGCATGCGGAGGCTTATGTCGAGAGTGGCGCCCTGCACACCACCCTTGGGGACTGGGCACAGGATGTTCTCTCGGAAATCACCATGATTCCCCGCAAAGCGGCGCATCTGAATGCCACGAGCTATTTGCATGTCACCTATGAAGTGCCCTCGTTTGCAACCTCGCGCAGGTACTGGGTCGTAACGCTGTGCGGTTCGAGCGTTCCGGGCCAGACCCTCGACAGCACCGGTGCGCTCAAGGAACAGATCGTTCATTCGACTTTCTTCTATATAAATACGGGCCTGAACCCGAGCACCGCGGGTTGGAATTGTCTGCAGATATTGAATCGCGAAGGCAATTCATATGCTTTTTCCAACTGGGAGAGCATGCACAACATCAAGGGCGGCAGACCACCGGTGCCGCCCAACAACGGTCTGTACGATCTGAAGGACTACATCTACAACGCCATACCCAGCATCTCGAACCCGTCGAAGACAGCCGCTTATACGGTTCATCCTGAAAGCGATGTCGTCGTCCTCGTCAACAAGCCCATCCCCGCCGCCAACCTGCCGGAGGTATGGGGCGTCAATCAACAGGTCGTCCAGTCCGCCGTGACCAGCCCGATCAATGTTTCGCCCCTGCAGCTGGACAATCCGGCCGGAGAAGTTGCCTGGTTCTACAAGGTTGACGCAACAGGCAATCCAGTTGCGCCGATCCTGGACGATCAACAGCTGGTCTCGCCCCGGACGAAATATGACCTGTATGTGCGCAACAACCGCATCATCATGTACGTAAACGGCAAGTCGACACTGTGCAACGACTTCACCACGGCCACCACCAGGCTTAACATTGCCGACGCCGCGGTCGGCTTTCACCAGGTGCTCTATCATTCTTCGGGTGAGTTCGTGGAACGCTTCACGGGTCCGGATCGGGGAGCTGCCTACCACTACCGCTACAACACCCCCTGGCTCGACCAGCGCACCTGGGACAACATGGGTTTCGAAGAAAACGTTTCAGCACCTGGCGACTTCGATTCCCGGACCTGCTACGCGCATGCCAGCCGCGGCCCGGAAAACAATGAGCCTTGATGCCAAAGCGTGGATTTTTTTCTGTGGATTGGCCGCTGTCGATGTAACGATCTCCACAGCGGCAGCCGCATGCCCGGAGCATCTGCAGTTTCTGGAATCCAGGTGTGAGCAATGGCAGTCCCATGTACTGCCACAGTCCATTCCCGCCGCCCGGGGCAACGCCTTCGCCGACAATGAAGCCGCCGCCGCCCTGGGAATGAAAGTCTTCTACGACAATCGTTTCTCGCAAAGCGCCAGCGGCGTTGCCTGCGCGAACTGCCATGACCCGGAACATGCCTTTGCCGAGCGCAAGGCAACTTCGCACACGATCAGGGAGGTTTCCAGGAACGCGCCCGACCTGATCAATGCAGCCTGGTATACAAGTTCCCATTTTTGGGATGGCAAAGTCGACAACCTCTGGTCGGCGCCGCTTTTCACACTCGAACAGGAGGATGAAATGGGCTCGAGCCGATTGAGCGCAGTGCGCACCTTGGCGTCCATTTACAGAATCCGGTATGAAAAGATATTCGGCTCCATGCCCGACCTGAGCGATACGAAGCGATTCCCCCTGTCGGGAAAACCCGGCACGCCACAATTTGACGCCATGTCGGAACAAGACAAGGATCTCGTCAATCAGGTGTACGTAAACCTCGGCAAGGCGCTCGAGGCCTATATGCGAAAGCTTGCCGCCGGCAGATCTCCATTCGATGACTTCATGAATGGATCCGCCAAATCGCTGGGCATCGACGCCCAGCGCGGGATGGTGGCTTTCACCCGTCACGGCTGTGACTCCTGCCATTCCGGCCCAACCTTCACGGACGAAGGATTTCACGATCTTGGCTATCCGGGAAAATCTGGACGCCCGCAGGATCCGGCTCGTGCGGGCGGCATGGCTTTCGCGAGCAAGTGGCAATTCTCCTCGACCAGCAAGTTCGCTGATCCGCCAGGCCGCGAATCGACGGCGAAAGCGGCCACGGTCACCGGCAAACCCGAAGGGTTCCGGACGCCGTCACTCCGGAATGTGGTGCTTACGTTCCCCTACGGGCATGACGGGGCGTTCGATACGCTCGATCAGGCCATCGATGCACACGCGCGGATTCTGCCGGGGAATGCAGCCCCCGACGCACAAGACAAGCATGACATCATCGAGTTTCTGCGCTCACTCAGCGGCAGGTCGCCGCAGGCTCCGTGGAACTATTGGCCTGGCGGGTGATGGACGAGGAGCCCTGAATCAGGGCTCGACGTATCGCCACACACCGCGGTTCCACATCGCGCCCACAAGAATATTGTGGGTGCCGTCGTTGACAACAATGACTTGCGCGGTGCCTTGCGTCATGGCGGCCGCATTGGTACTACCCGGCACTACCCAGGTGCCGGTACCCGGCTGTGCCGCAACTTCAAAGGCTGGATCTCTCACGTAGGGGAAAGTCCACCCGTCGGGATATCCAAACATCGAATAGATATTCTTTGATGAACCAAAAACGACATTCCGATTGCCGAACGTACCTACCCACGCCCACGTTTGTCCGTAGTCCGTGCTTCTCAAAACACCCCAGCCCAGAGTCGAGAAAGCTCCGGCCATGAAAACAACACCGTTGTTATCCGGCTGATAGATTTGTGAAGCCCCATGGGGATGTTCGTTTTTATCCACTTTGAACCAGTTTGTACCATTATTAGTGGTGCGCCAGGTGCCGACACTTCCATCGTTCTGCTGAGCCATCCACAGCCAGGTCCCGCGTGTGGTGGAGGCACTGCCCGTATTGATAAAGAAGATTGCCCCCGTGCCGATGACCTGCAGCATTCCGGAGTTGAGAGGGACGTTGGTCCAGGTCAGACCACCATCAACGCTTTCAACGAGGTAATCCATTTCGTGACCAGCCATCAGCAGATGGTTCTGGTCATATGGATCAACCACAGGAGGATAATAATCCTGACGACCCGCACCGCTTGGAGCAACGAAATACCTGGTCCAGTTCACACCGCCATCAACAGACTTCCAGAAGCCGATTCCAGTTCCTCGAATGCATGATTGATAAATGGTCGGAACGCTTGCCGTGCTGGTAGGCGAGATCGTGATTCCGCCAGCGCAATCGCTCACCAGGGCAGCATTGGTTCCCGTGTTGATGGGTCCAGTCCATGTGGCGCCATAGTCCGTGGATTTCCAGATTCCCTGGCAGTTGAACTCGGTATACAGATTGGAGGGATGCACAGGGTCTACCTGAACAGTTTCCGTTCCAAAGTTGAGGCAACTCAAACTGTCGGTGAGATTCACCCCTCCAGGTGTCACGTTGGTCCAGGTCCCGAAGGTGGTCGGGAAAGCAATCGGAGTCGCGCTGACCTGCGCGGAGTCTGCACTCTCACCGCCCGAATTGGCCGCCGAGACGACGTAGTAATACGTCGTGTTGTTGGTGAGCGAGGTGTTGGTATAGGTCGTCCCGGTGGGTGTTGCGATCAGCGTGTAGGGTCCGCCGTTGATGGTGGAACGCTTCACGTTGTAGCTCGTCGCACTGGTGCTGGCCGACCAGGTCAGGGCCACCTGCGCATTGCCGGCCGCTGCCGTCAGGTTGGCCGGTGCCAGTGGAGGACCACCGGGCGCCTGGGGGGTCCCACTGACCTGCGCCGAACTGGCACCTTCACCGCCCGAATTGACCGCCGAGACGACGTAGTAGTAAGGCGTGCCGTTGGCGAGCGGGGTGTCGGTATAGGAAGTCGAGCTGGGTGTCGCGATCTGCGTGTACGGTCCGCCATTGATCGTGGCGCGCTTCACGCTGTAACTGGTCGCGCCGCTGCTCGCGGACCAGGTCAGGCCCACCTGTGCATTGCCCGCCGTTGCCGTCAGGTTGCCCGGGGGCGATGGAGGCAGGGTCGCGCCGACCTGCCCCGAACTGGCCCCTTCACCGGTCGGACCGACCGCCGACACGACGTAGTAGTAGGTCGTGCCGTTGGTGGCCGAGGTATCGGTATAGGACGTCGCCGTGGGTGTCGCGATCTGCGTGTACGGCCCGCCATTGATCGTGGCGCGCTTCACGCTGTAACTGGTCGCGCCGCTGCTCGCGGACCAGGTCAGGCCCACCTGTGCATTGCCGGCCGTTGCCGTCAGGCCACCCGGGGGCGACGGAGGGGCCAGCGGTGTTGCGCTGACCTGCGCCGAACTGGCCCCTTCACCGGTCGGACCGACTGCCGAGACCACGTAGTAGTAAGGCGTGCCGTTGGTGACTGAGGTATCGGTATAGGACGTCGCCGTGGGTGTCGCGATCTGCGTGTACGGTCCGCCATTGATCGTGGCGCGCTTCACGCTGTAACTGGTCGCGCCGCTGCTCGCGGACCAGGTCAGGCCCACCTGTGCATTGCCCGCCGTTGCCGTCAGG
>JAATEY010000393.1 GCA_015655465.1 Gammaproteobacteria bacterium
CGATCCTGTTCTCGTACATCACGCGCTGCAGCGCCATGCGTGCCACCTGGCTGCGGGCCAGGCGCTCGGCCTTGCCCTCGGCAGTGTGATCCTTGAACAGCACCCAGTTTTTCGCGCCCGCATCCGACGAGCTCTGCCGGAACCTGGCGTTCGCAACCCAGGCCGCCCAGTCGGTCACGCGGCTGTCACCGCGCTCGATCAGGTACCGGTCAGTGAAGCCGTACTTGAGGTTCGGTACCGAGGGATCGTCCGGAAACCTGGGCGTGACGGTCTCCACAAGCTCGGCGCCGAGCTGGTCGCGCAGCACCTTCTTGATCTCCGCGTCGATCTGGTCGCTGATTGCCTCGTGGTTCCTGGTCTTCTTCACCATGTGTTCGCGCAGGATCGCGATACGCATGCCCTTGAGCGGTTTCTTGCCGCCCTTCAGCGCAGCGTCACCGACCAGGAAGCTCGCGTAGGGTTGTTCGGGGATGAGCGCCCTGGGCAGCGCAGTAAAGGGGTCGCGCGGATCGTGATAGCCACGCTCCGGATCCTTCAGGGCGTCGAGCACCTTCGCGGCATCGACCAGCGTGCGCGCATGAATTCCCGCGCGATCATTGAACCACTGGTTGCCGATGCCGCCATTGTCGGGAATGATTCCCCTGGTGGTCAGGATCAGCGCCGTGCCATTGCGCGACGCAGGTCCCTGGCAGGAGGCGCCGGACTGCTCGCAGATGCCGATCATGGCGAGGTTGCCCCCGATCGCCGCGCCCGAGCCGCCGTTGAACTCATGCGCTGCCGACTTGGCATGAATGATGGCGCCCTTGGCGCGCAGCTCGGCGACGACCGTCGAGTCGAAGGGCGGCACGTCCATCGCGAAATTGACGTCATTGCTCGACGTTGTGCGCATGTCCCTGGTGTCGTAAGGATCCTTGAAAGCCGCGACCACGCAGTACATCGGCAGCTTCCGCAGGTCGGGGTTGCGCCCGTATTGCGCGTCGAGCTCGGCCGCGCGCTCCACGGCATCCGGCTGCTGGCGGAACTTCTCGCAGACCGCGGGCGCATCCTTGGGCAGGGGCCCGGTCGAGGGGTGGGCATCGAACCTGCCCTTGCAGGTGACCGAGCGCTCGCCGCGGATGTTGAGCGTCTCCAGCGCATTGATCTGGCCCGCATCCGGAATTCCAACGCGCATTCCCTGGTATTTGTCCATATCCGGGAACAGGGCCGAAGCCTTCACGGTGCGGGTCGGAAAGACCAACGGCTTGCCCGCCCGAACAATACCCGGCACCGGCTTGATGCTGGCGCCGTCCGCCGTGACCAGCGCCGTGCAGACGCCGTTGTAGGCCCTGGCGCGCGCGACATATGCCTCGACCACGCCCTTGCAGGTGATCTCGCCAGAACGGATTGCGCTCTGGACGCTCTCGATGGTCGCTTCCTCTGCCTGAAAGGCGAATGCCCGACCGACGGCTATTGAGACGAGGAAGCCCGACAGGTAGATATTCCGCATGGCGCTCACGTTCTACTCCCGGTCGCCGGAAAGCGGCGATGACGGGCTTAGACGGGCTGCTGCACAGATACCCCACCCATGCTCTGCATCAGGCAAGGCGATCGACTACGCGAAACCGTGTCAGAAGTTCATGCTCACCGACAATCCGAAGGACGTGCCCACGTCGTACTTGTTGTAGTAGACGACGTTGTCGCCGTTGCGCTGGAACTCCTTGTAGCCGCGTCCGAACAGGTTACGTGCCTCCAGCTTGAGCTCGATGTTTTGCCCGCCGAGCATGAAGCCCTGGCGCGCAACGAGGTCCGCCTTGAAACCCGGCGATTCCTTGATGTCGAACCACTGCACCACGCGACTGGTCACGCGGTCGCCGGCATAGGACAACAGCAGCGTCAGCTGCGAAAGCCTGTGGGGGTGTTCCAGCCCCAGCTGCAGATTCACCAGATGGTTGGACTGGCCTGTGAGGCTGGCACCGTCCTGGAACAGGAAGCTGGCTGGCGTGTCGGCCGCGCCGGGAATATCGGTAACGTCGTCCGCTCCAACATGGATCTTCGAAGTGCTGTAGGTGTAGTTGCCGATCACCACCAGGCGGCGTTCCGACAGGAATTTGCCCAGCGGTCCGCCGGACTCGCCCAGCCCTTCCAGCCCGAAGTACTTCTGCACTTCCAGCTCGGCGCCATACAGCACCGCTTTTGGCGCATTGGCGAAACTGGTTTCCGGGCTGCCCTGCGGATACGAGGTATAGGCCTCGATGGGCCGATCGATTTTCTTGTAGAAGCCGGCCACCGAGAAGCGCTGCTCCGGCGCGAAGTACCACTCGAAGCGCGCTTCGCCGTTGAGGAACCTGCTGTCCTGCAACAGGGGATTCCCGAGGTAGGTGCGGTTGCCCTCCGGATCGAAGAAGCGCTGGAACATCAGCTCGCGGAACTGCGGACGCGCGATGGTCTTCGACCCGCTGACGCGGAGCTGCCGGTCCTCGCCCGGGCCGAACTTCCAGGTCAGCGTCGCCGCCGGCAACAGGTAGTCATTCTCGAGATTCGTGGGCAGGCCGGTATTGGTAAGGGTGGCGAACACCTCCGCCGGCTTCACGGTCTGCTCCCCCTTCTCATACCGCGCACCGGCAGCCAGTTCGAGGCCAGGCGCCAGCAGCGTCTGCAACTGGAGATAGCCGGCATTCACCAGCAGGCGCGCAGCGAAGGCAGCCGCGGTCTCCGTGCTCTCCTGCAGATCGATCTGGTAGTGACCGATCACTTCCGGACTCAGCAGGTTGTCCGGACGCAGCAGACCGACACCCGGCGGCAGATCCTCGGCGCGGAACAGGAACTCGCGCCGCCGGGATTGCCTGCGGGTGTCGGCCCGATCGAAACCCAGCGACAGCACGCGCCCCGGCGCCAGATGCCACGACACGTCCACGCCCGCGGAATACAGATCTTCATCAAGGTTCGAGAACGCGATGTTCGCGAAATTGCCGGCCTGGCCGTTCAACAGATTGACGAATTGCGCACCGTAAGGATCGGCTGCGGAATCCGGGTTATTGCTGCGCGAATAGCCGATGCCGAGTTCGAACGGCGCGTTGCGACTGGATTTGGCATACGAGCCGCGGGCATTGAGCGTGAAGGGATCAAGATCCAGCGAGCCAGTCAGCTGCGTGTTGAGCAGTTCCCGCTCGTACCAGGCGGTGTTCTGCTCGCGCAGGTCCGCATCGCCGTAGTCGACATGCCACTTGCCATCGGACAGGCTGGTGCGCTTGAGCGTGTCGTGGATGTACAGGTTGGTCCAGCGCAGCCGGTTCCTGCCGTTCTCGTAGCCCAAACCCAGCAGCGCATTGGTGACGATGCGGTCTTCGGTGGCCACGCTGCGCAGGTCCTTGTTCACGGTCGAAAGATCGACCGTACCGGGCGTCTGCTCCAGATTGTCGCGCGTGCGCCATTTGTTGCTGTAGCCGGCCGTGCCGATCACGCCCAGCTCGCCACCACCCAGCGCCCAGCTGGTACCGCCGGTGGCGGAACCGGACCAGTTGACCGGCAGCCCGTCGATCTTCTGCACCAGGCCATTGCGCCAGCTCACGAACTGGCTGGCGACCGCGGCAGTCTGTTCGTTGTTAAGCGCACTGATCTTCTGGCCGCCGGCAATGAATGCCGCCAGTGCGGACGGCATGCCGCGCGCACCGCCGTCATAACCCGTCCAGTCATATTTGCCGCCGTAGTAATCGTAGCCCAGTTTGCCACTGGTCTCGGTATCGCCGCTGGCACCTGCGCTGAGATTGAAGAACGGCACCTTCGGCACCGCCAGCGTGGTCAGATTGATCACGCCGCCGCCAAACTCGCCGGGATAGTTCGGCGAGTAGGTCTTCTGCACCAGCGCGGACGCCATCACATCGGTGGGAAACAGGTCCAGCGGCACGGCACGGCGCAGCGGCTCGGGGCTGGGTAACGGCGAGCCGTTGAGCAGCGCCAGCGAGTAGCGATCGCCCAGGCCGCGCACATAGACGAAACCTCCGCCCACCACCGACAGGCCCGGCACGAAGCTGAGCGCTCCGGCAATATCGCCCTCACCGGTGCGCGCGATGTCCTCGGCCGACAACACCGAGACCACTTCGGTCACCGCCTGCTGGATATTGGCCTTGCGATTCCCCTCGACGACCACCTCATCCAGCACTGCCAGGCCCCCGGGAACCGCGACATCCACGTCTTCCCGGGAATCACCGGCCGGCTCCTGCGCCAGCGCAGCCCTGACCGCCATCGCCACTGCCAGCAACGGCAGGCCACGCATGCTCGACTTCGCCATCGATTACTCCAGCGACGGCAGCGAGGTGCAGGCCACGCCGCTCGAACCGAAGTTCGCGGTGGACGAATTGCAGGTCCAGTTCGTGTACCAGGTATCGGTCGCATTGCGCACCGCTCCAACCCAGGTCGTGGTGTCGAACTCCGCATCCAGCGTCTTCGGATCCGTAGCCAGGGCGCTGGTCTCGTTGGCGCCGTTGACGAACCCGTTGGTCAGGGTGGCCAGGTACGCGGCGTTGTTGTTGAAGCCGGTGGTGTTGAATTCCGTGGTGAACGCGGCCGGCGAGCCGGCGCGGATGCCCACACCGCCGGCGCCCTGTATCAGCACCGAACGGAAGATCGGCGATCCGGCTTCATCCACGGCGGGGTTGGCCGGGCGCATGATGTCGATGCCGAAGGTCGCATCGGTGCTGTTGTCGACACGGATGCCGGCCCAGGTGCTGCTGGTGACCACGCCGTTGACGAAGGTCGCATCGGCGCCGCCGCGCAGCCGGATCGCCGCGATGTTGCCGGTCGAACTCGTGCCCTGGTGGACCAGGGTGAAATTCGCCAGCTTCATGTTCGTGCGCGGCGTCTGGCCCTCGGAGGTGGTCGTATTGGTGCCGGCAGTATCGAGTTCGACCACACCATCCGGCGCGCCGCTCGACTTCTGCACCGCGATCACGTACTGGATCGTGCCCTTGTAGCCGGTATCGACGTCGATGCTGTCGTCGTCCGCGCCGGTGATCACGAAGTAGCGCAGCTTCACGCGCCCGCCGAAGACCTCGAAGCCGTCATCGGAGCTGTTGTGCGAGTGGATGTGATCGATGGTGGTGCCGCTGCCCACACCGCCCAGGGTCAGCGACTGCAGCTCGCTGTTGCCCGAGAGCACATAGCCGGAATAGCGGATCTGCACATACTTGAACGTGCCGCTGCTGTCGGCGGGCGTTGCGCCGCCAAACCAGGCCTCGTTGACCGAGCCTTCGGTCTGGCGATAGCAGTCCACCGAGCCCGGCGTGGCGCCGGTGGCGCAGTCCGTGATCGGCGCGCGACCCAGCAGCACCACCCCGCCCCACTGACCTTGCGAAGAGTCGCTGGTGAAGCCTGCGACGTCATCGCGACTGGTGAAGACGATCGGCCGTGCTGCAGTACCGGCGGCATTGATCTGGTTGCCGCGATTGACGTTCAGCCATGACGGACCGGAAGTGGCGAAGATGATCACGCCGGGATCGATGGTCAGCGCAATGCCGGTGGTCGAAGTTCCCGCGGGCACATGTGGCGGCAACGGGCCACCCTGCACCGGCCCGAGGTCGTAGCCGACATCGACCCGTCCGTCGATCCGGTACAGCACGCCGGCGATGCGCGACAGGGTCGTGTTCTTCTTGAACACGGCCGGCAGCGTGCAGATGCGATACTCGCCCGAGGGGCCGCTGATGGTGCCATCGTCCTTCAGGCCACCGACCAGCACGCCGGCCACCGATTCGATGTTGGCGATGGTAGGGCAGGCGCCTGCCGGCGTCGCCAGGTGAGCGCCACCGCCCCCGCCGCCGCCAGTGCCACCTGTACCGCTGAACCGGTTGTCATTGATCGTTATGCTGCCGCCGGCGCCAGGAGAGGCGATTTCCTCCGCCCCACATCCCGCCAGACACGCGGCCACGGCACCTGCCACAATCCAGTTCAAAGGTTTCATCGACTCGTTCTCCGCTGTTGCCCCGATGGCTTGAGGGGAGAAGTGTCTTGCAGCTTTGTTGCACTATCGTGAAAGCAGATTCAGTGCCTGACCCGGACTGCAGCTGTCACGCAGTTGTCACGGAACTGCAACAGTGCTGTGATGTGGAGCTGATCCAGTCCGTCAGCAGGAGTGAGGCAGAGCATGAAACCAGAAGCTGTTACGAGACGCATTCTGCCGGGTAGCGCCGCCATTCTGGTGGCCGTCCTGATGGCACATCCGGCGCAGGCCCAGACTGCCTGCACACGCGCGCAGTTGCAGACTGCGGTCGACAATTACATCGCCGCCCAGGGCAAGGGCATTCCCACTGCGATGAAGCTGGCCGCAGCAGCCAGGTACATCGAGAACATGCAGGCGTCGACGCTGGACAAGAGCATCCTGCACACGCCGCTGAAGATCGACTTCCATCGCAGCCTGCTGGATACCTCGGCCTGCGAAACCTTCACCGAGGTCATTGTCACCGACAAGACGCACCCGTATGTGCTGGGCGTGCGCCAGCGCGTGGTACTTGGACAGGTTTCCGAGGTCGACGCGATGATCACCGACCAGGGTGACTGGCTGTTCAATGCCGACAACTACCTCAAGTACTCGCCGGGAGAGAACTGGGGCGTCATTCCGGCGGCGGCACGCGACACGCGCGACACACTCAGCGCCGCGGCCAATGCCTACGAGGACGCATTTCTCGACAACGCGGTGAGTGTGCCCTGGGGCATGCCCTGCAACCGGCTCGAAGGCGGCATCCGCACCGGCAAGGGCACCCCGGAGGACAGCTGCACGGGCGGTCTGCCCAGCGGCATGATCTTCAGCAGTCGCCGCCTGATCATCGACCCGGAGATCGGCGCAGCGGTCATCCTCTCGAAGTTCACGACCAACGACCAGCCCGACAGCCACCTTTTCCGGGTGGAGAACGGCAGGATCCGCCTGGTGCACACGCTGACCGTGTGCACGATCCCGAACTGCGGCTTTCCGGGACGGGCGGCGCCGGCTCGCTAGGCTGGCGCATCCAGGAGCACAGCCACCTAACGGGCCGGCGCACCCAGCAAGGACATCCTGCCGCCGAGCAACCCGCTCATCTCGGCAACACTGAGCTTGCCGTCGCCATCCTTGTCCAGCAGCGTGAGCTGTGGCCCGACGAACCGCTGCAGCAACGCCGGCAGTTCAGCAGGTTCGAGCCGGTCGTCGCGATTGCGGTCCATGTAGCCGAAGAGCTGCTGCACCCGCTGCAGAGACTGGTCATGGATGACATGGTCGGCGGTCTCATCGCGCCAGCGAAAGCGGATTCCGCCATACAGCATCTCCTCCCAGGACTGCTCGCCAAAGGTCACGTTCTTGCCAGGGTCGGGATTGGCCGGGTTCTGCGTGGAGTTGTCGTACACCGTCGTATGGATGATCTTCGATCCCGCCGGCACTTCGAGCGGCTGCTCGAAGAGGTAGTCGCGCTGCCAGTTGAAATCGTATTGGGGCACCGAAAGCAGCAGCTCGACGCGGCCGTCGGGATACTGGATCTCGAATTTCGAACTGCTGCCCCGATAGTGCGCATGCGGGAACAGGGCATAGACAATGGCAGGCTTGTCGAACGGTATGTAGGCAGACTCTTCGTGGGCAGCCGTGTTGGGCGCGATGCTGATCAGCGGATTTACCGCAACGACATTGCGCATGATCTGCCGCGGCGGTTTGTCATGGAAATACAGGCCGAGCCGGGTGACATCCGTAGAAGCCTTGCCCGCAGGCGTGTAGTGGACCTGGAAGACGAAGCTGCCGCCGGGTTCGATGAGCACGCCCGTGTCCGCGGGGAAAGCATGTGCCTCCGTGCCTGGCACATAGCCACCCAGTGAGCTCTCGAAGACACTGATACCGCCCAGGGCCGCGCCGATGCCGTTGGCGCGACCGAAGCCCGCGCCTGCGGTTGAGGTTGCGTTGTAGCCGATCAGGATGTGGTGCACGACGCTCCGGTCGCCCGGCAACACTGCCGCCGCACGCACCCATACCGGTTTGTCGAGGGGGTTGACCACGGTGGCATAGCGGTAGGCAACCACTCCTGTGGCCGGTACATCATAGGCCGGCAGCGTGAGCACGAGGTCGGGCTGGCCCAATGTCCACTCGCTGGCGGCCGGGCGTGGAACTGCGAGGGGATCAGGTCCGTCGCCGCGGGGCGCTCCGGCTTCGACCCAGTGCACCAGGGTCGCCGCCTCCCCGGGAGAAAGGCTGCGGTCCCCGACCCAGTGTCCCACTGCCGGATCGGCATGCCAGGGAGGCATGCGCTGCGTGCGCACCACCTCGCGAATCGTAGGGGCGAAGCCCAGCACCTTTTCATAGCTCGACATCGACCATGGCCCGATGCCGCCCTTCTGATGGCAGCCCACGCAGTTCTTTTGCAGCAAGGGTGCAATCGTCCTGCTGTACGAAATCGTTTTCGCAGGCTTGTCGCGATGGGGAAAGTTCACGATGCAGCCGATGGCGTCGCGCTTCGCCCTGGCAACCGGCTTGCCCGCGAGCACATTATCCAGTGCATCGATCAGATACTTTTCCTTCGCAGTGGCCCGCTGGCGCTCATAGGTCAGGCGGTCGTCGACTGGTCCGCGATAGACCACGTTCCAGTGCTGCGTCTCGATGACGAACACTTCGGCGGTGCGGGTTACGCCCAGCGCTTCGCCGACCAGCTGCGCGTTGTCCACCAGGATGGGAATGTCGTAGCCGAACTCGTGTGCCTCCGCCTGGATCGAGGCGCGGTCGTCCTGCAGGTTCGGGTTCAGCATCAGGAACTCGATTCCCTTCGCTGCGTAGCCGGTGCGGATTTCCTTGAGCGCATTCCAGGCCGTGCGGGTGATCGGGCAGCCATTGCCCTGCACCATGATCACGACCGCCTTGCGGTCGGAGAGATAGTAGAGTTTGTGGGACTTCCCGTTCTGGTCGAGCAGCCTGAAGTCGTCGACGTGCTGCGCTGCGCTGGAGCCTTGCGCCCACAGCAGGCCCAGGCTGGCGAATACAGTGGCCAATGCCCCGATTTTCATGCGCTCCACCCTTTGCTATGTGCGTACCCGATCCTTCAATACGCCCATTTGACCCGGAAAGCAGGCAAAGTCCAGCCCGGACCGCCTCTTCCACAGGTCTGCATATGTTATTCCAGGCCCCTCTTCCAAGGATTTCGCGAATCCCGCCGTCCAAGGATCGACAGCCACAAGAAGAAGACCCATGGACAATCAGCAACTGACGGGTTTGATACGGCAGGCGCAGGGCGGCAACACCTCCTCTTTCGCGGAGCTGGTGGATCTGCACTACGACACGATCTACCGCTTCGCGTGGAAATGGTGCGGCCACCGCACCGATGCGGAGGACATCGCGCAGCAGTCATGCATCAAGCTGGCGAACAGCCTGGCGCAATTCCGCTTCCAGGCGGCGTTCACCAGCTGGCTTTACCGGCTGGTGGTCAGTTGTGCCCAGGACTGGCAACGCTCGCAGCAACGCCACCTGCACGACGCGCTGACCGAGGATGAACCCACATCCGACTCCACGCAGGCCGAAGACTCCATCCACCTCGCCCAACTGCTGTCGCAGCTCGATTGCATCGGCGAAGGCATGAAGGAGACGGCTCTGCTGGTGCATGCCGAAGGCATGAGCCACGCCGAAGCCGGCGAAATCCTCGGCGTATCCGAATCCACCATCTCCTGGCGCATCCACACCATGCGCAAGCACATGACGAGGCGCGAACCACTCGCGAGCAGCAACGTATGAACAACAAATCCCTTGAGCGGCAATTGCAGGACATCACTCCGCCGGTGCCGGATCCCGCAGCACGGCTGCGCGCGCGACGCGCGGCCATGGCGGAGTTCCGGCGTGTCCACGACCAGGACGAACGCAGGCCGGCCACTTCGCGGTGGTCATGGAAGAGCCCGTGGCTGGGTGGTTTTGCAACGGCCAGCGTTGCGGTGGTTGCCGTGTCGCTCTTCTGGCTCGTGCCGGAAGATCAGCGCCAGCCCCGGTTGTCTGCACCTGCCGTGAGCCAGGTGATACCGGTGCCCACGGAGGTGCCGCAGGCCCATGTGCCGGCGCAGGTGCCGGTGCCGGTCCAGGAAGCTCCACCCATCGCTGCACCGGCGCAGCCACATGCGCAGACCCAGGCAGCGACCACGCCGGTTGAGTTGCCGGCCAGCGCGGCTGCCAATCCCGCCGGACAGATCACGAACCCGGGCGGTGGCGAAGCTGCCAACGGTTCGCGCACGCAGACGCTGGTCGATGGACGGCGCGTCGTGTCGGCTTCCAGCCAGGCAGATGTGGTGGATCTGAATATCGTCCCGTCGAACCTGCTGCAGCGCATGGACGTGGTGACTGGCGGCGCCTCGGCTACCTCCGGCTCTGGTGCCATGGCCGGCAATGTGCAGCTTGAAAAGCGGGAGGCCGGCTCCAGGGCTCCTGCTGCAACTGCTGCTGCACGGCCTGCCGGCGGTTCAAATGAAGGGGAACTTGACGAGGTGCGGATCACTGGTACGCGCGTCCAGGCGCCCGCTGCCACTGCCAGCAATCCGATCACCAGCATTTCCGGCGAGGAAATGCGGCGGCTGGGTGTGGTCAATACTGCCGATGCGCTCCTGCAATTGGTGCCGCAGAACGTTTCGACCTATCAGCCCGGGCTGACAGGCGGCTCTCAGCCCGGCGCTGGCGGCATTGATCGCAACGCATATTTCGTCGGCAACACCATCGCCAACCTGCGCGGCCTGGACCCTGCGTTCGGTTCGCGGACGCTGACGATGATTGATGGCCGGCGCGTGGTGTCGACCGCTGCTCCCGAGGGCGGCGACAAGTTCGAGCATTTCGAGACGAATGCGGTGAAGCGCGTGGCCGATGAACCGGAATCCACGTTCTCGATCGACGTGGACACGGCCTCGTACAGCTTCACGCGGCGGCTGCTGAATCAGGCCAGCCTGCAGCAGGGTTCCCGCCTGCCGCCGATGGATGCCGTGCGAGTCGAGGAAATGATCAACTACTTCGACTATGCGTGGCCGGCGCCCACCTCGCGCACGGAACCGCTGCGGCCCACCGTGACCGTCAGCGACTCGCCCTGGGGCAAGGGCAGGAAGCTGGTCCACATCGGCATCAAGGGCTATGAACTGCCTGCCCGCAGCAAGCCCGACGTCAATCTGGTGCTGCTGCTCGACGTCAGCGGCTCGATGAGCCCGCCGGACCGGCTGCCGCTGGCCAAGCAGTCGGTGGCGCTGCTGCTCGACAGCCTGAAGCCCACCGACACCGTGGCCATCGTCGTGTACGCCGGTGCCGCGGGCACGGTGCTGCCGCCCACACAGGTTCGCAACCGCGAAACCATCGAGCGGGCGCTGAACTCGCTGCAGTCCGGCGGTTCCACGGCGGGCGCACAGGGCATCCAGCTTGCCTATAACCTGGCGCAGCAGAACTTCCGCAAGGATGGCGTCAATCGCATCCTGCTGACCACCGATGGCGACTTCAATGTCGGCATCGCCAATCGCGAGGAACTCAAGGGCCTGGTGGAGCGCGAGCGCGTCAAGGGCGTCAACCTGTCGGTGCTCACCTTCGGCCAGGGCAACAACCGCGACGACTTCGCCCAGGTGCTGGCGCAGAACGGCAACGGCGTGGCGGCCTACATCGACACCCTGCAGGAAGCGCGCAAGGTGCTGGTGCAGGAAGCCAGCTCGTCGCTGTTCACGATAGCCAGCGACGTCAAGATCCAGGTCGAGTTCAATCCGGCCACCGTGGCGGAGTACCGGCTCGTTGGTTACGAGACGCGCGCGCTCAAGCGCGAGGATTTCAACAACGACAAGGTCGACGCCGGCGATGTGGGCTCGGGCCACAGGGTCACGGCGATCTACGAGATCACGCCGGTGGGTTCCGGGGCGCAGCTGATCGACGAGCGTCGCTATGCCGCCAGCGGGAAACCCGCAGGCGATGCGCGCGGCAAGGGCAATGAGTACGGCTTCGTGAAGATCCGTTACAAGCTGCCGGGCGAAAGCCAGTCGCAGCTGATGCAGCAGCCGATCCGGCAGGATGCCGGCGTGCCTGCCGCCCTGCGGCAGGACGTGAACTTCTCGACGGCGGTAGCCGGGTTCGGACAGCTGCTGCGCGGTGGCAAATATACCGGCGCGCTCAGCTACGACGATGTCATCCGGCAGGCCGAGGCATCGCTGGGCAAGGATGAGTACGGCTATCGCGCCGAGTTCGTGCAGCTGGCGCGCAAGGCACGGGATGTGGGTTCACCCACCTGCGCCAGCAGCCCGGGCATCCAGCAGCTGAACGATCGCATCAACGCGTATCGGCAGCAGGTGGGGCAGCAGCTGCAACGCTACGGCGAGCAGCACCCGGAGGTGCTGGCTGCAAAGGCGCGCCTTGCCAGTGCCGAAGCGGACCTGGCTGTTGAAGTGGCGCGCCTGGCGTCGGTGGGAGTAGTTTGCCCCGCGGGCATGCAGATACCGGAATGAACCGGGATCGGCGTGTTTGACACACAAGGGGCCGCGGCAGAATAATTCCCGCCATGTCTAAAAAACTAGCACATCGCCGCAACCCTCACCACGCACTGTCCCGCCGCGAGCGGCAGATCAGAGCTGGGACTGCGCTATGTGTACGTCCCGACGGTCTCGCAGCGTGAGGCGTGCAGGCCAGGTGCTGACAGCGCTGCTGGGTGCCGGCAACCTGCGTCTCCCGGATGCAGAATTCGACGCGATCGAACGGCTCATCGAGCGAGCCAGGAAACCGGATCGGCCATGAACGGGATGCTGATCGCCGCGACGCAGGTGTCGGTGATCCTCCTCGTTGCGCTGGGCCTGGCATGGTTGCTCAGGAAACGAACAGCCAGCCTGCGGCATGCGGTACTCATGATCGCGCTGGCCTGCGCTGCAATAGTGCCGGTCCTCGGCGAGTTCATGCCGCCGTGGGCATCGCGCGCCATCGTCATGCCGTCGGTTTTCGGGACGCATCCCGCTTTCAACCACCTGTCGGCGCCAGGTCTCGCGCAGCCCGATGCGCCCGGCGCTGGCTCTACACGCCAGTCGTCGTCCGGCGGCGCAAACATGTTCACGCAGGACGCGCAGCCACACGGCACCGTCCCTCCGGAACAATCCCGCAACTGGCGGGCTAGCCTCCCACGCCTGCTCGACGCTGCGTACGTTGCCTACTCTGCCGGCCTCATCATCTCGCTGGCGACGCTGGTGATCGGGCTGCTGAGACTCCGCTGGATTGCCGCGCACGCGGAACCGATGCGCAGCAAACCGTGGCAGCGGCACAACGCCGCGATCGCGACCGCCTACCGCCTGCGGCGCACTGTCCGTCTCGCGCTTGGCACTCACGCCTCGGTGCTTGCGACCTGGGGCATCGCGCGGCCACAGGTGCTGTTGCCGGCTGGCGCCGAAGACTGGCCGGATGATCGCATCCGCGCCGTGCTGCTGCACGAGCTCGCGCATATCCGGCGCAACGACTGGATTGTCCAGGTTCTCGCCGGCGTTCTGCGGGCGATTTACTGGTTCAACCCGCTGATATGGATGGCGTGCGCACGCCTGCGGCAGGAAGCCGAACAGGCCTGTGACGATGCTGCCATCGAGCAGGGCGAGGACGGCGCCGAATACGCCGCGCACCTGCTGGCGCTGGCACGCACACTCATGCGGCCTGCGACGATGTGGGCGCCCGCGCCGTCGATGGCACGCCGTTCCACGCTGCAACGAAGAATAGAAGGCATTCTGGATCCGGCGACCACTCATGCCAGTACGACCCGCATGTCGGTGGCAAGGGTCACCACTGTCCTGCTGCTGGTCACCTGGGCTGTCGCGGCCTGTCGCGTCGTACAGCCTCCATTGCACGCGCTCGACATGCGACCGCATCAATCCGGGGCGGGCGTCGCCCGCCGCGAGGTCAAGCCACCTGCCGCCGTCGAATCCGTCCCGACGACCGGAACAGATTCGCCACTGGTCGGCGACACCGCACCGCCGAAACCGGCTGGGACGATTACGCCCCCGATGCAGGCACCGAACCCGGCCGCCGTGGTCACTCCAGGCGACGCAAGTCCCGCACCGCAGATGGTTGCCGCAGGCATCCTCGACCTGGTCCAGTCCACCCTGGCGGATGACTCATCGGTCTCGCTGGACGAGCTCACCTACCCGATTACGGGGCTTCATCACGTGCAGCGCTTCGCGCAGGCGGTGGTCAACGATGACGGACGCAACCCGGCGGCCCTGGCGGCGAACTGCATCGAAATAATCAATGCCCTGGGCAATACCGCCGATCTGGCGACGCACATCGCGTCGCGCCCTGGCGGACCGCGATTGTCGCCACCCAGGTTCGAACAACTGGCGGCGGCGCTGCGTGCGAAGGCGGCGGAGCTTGCCGCCGTGGTAATGCCGGCCCCCGCCGTCACGTCGATCATCGTCTCGACACCTGGCCATCGTGCAGCGATCTCCGCACTCGACCTGGCGCAGACGACGCTCGGTGACGCATCGTTCGCAGCTCATCGCGGGCACGCCTGGCTGGTGACCGAACTCAATACTCTCGACCGTGCCGCGCAATCCGTCGTCAATGACGATGATACGAACCAGAGCATCGCGGCCGCGAAACTGTACGCACTCAGGAGTTCCGTCCGGTCAACCGCAAGACAGGCAAGAGAGATCGCCGGCCGCGCCAACGAAACTGCGGAAGGCCGGCGCAAGGCGGCCGACCTGGCGATAGCTCTCCGCAGAATCGAGACCCGCTTCGATGCAGCGACATCATCGCCGGTGCTGTCGAACCCGGGATATGGGCCGCAATATTCCACCCTCGAGCGGGCCACCGGCGCAAATAGCCAGTAAAGCGGCAAGTCAGGGATTGCGGAATCGCACCGCAGGCGCGCTCGACCAGTCATTGTGCGCGCCCGGTATCAGATGGAACTGCGCCTGCGGCAAGCTCGCCGCCAGGGCCCGCGCATGCGGCACCGGAATCACTTCGTCCTGCGCGGCACCGAACACATCGACCGGGCCACGATAGTCCGCCAGCGCCTGTACATTGTTCCAGCTGCCGGCGAGCAGCAATCCGACCGGCAGGTATTTCACATGGTCGCGGGCCACCGACTTCAGGTCGTCGAAAGGCACGACGAACACGAACTTGTCCGGCGGGCGTGGTTCGCGCGCCAGCACCGCTGCAGGGCCGCTGCCGATGGACTCGGCGGCGACACAGAGCGGCGTGCGCGGAAAGCGCGTGCGCAGCAACGTGAACGCCTGGCGCGTGGCAGCATCCATCGAAGTGCGCGACGGTTTGCCGGTGCGCAGTCCATAGCCGGGGTATTCGAGAATGAACACCGAATCGTCGGCGGCAAATGCCGGCAGCGCATAGCTGCGGTCCGCGGCCTGTCCGCCGTTGCCGGGCAGCAGCAGCCACACATTGCGCGGTTGCGCCACCTCGCGCGCATATCCGATGACCCGCCCCTCATTCACCCACTGCGCCAGCCCGTTGTCCCGCGCCTCGTGTGTGGGATAGAACAGTGCCTTGCGCTGGATCGACTGGCAACCCCGCCCCAGTGTCGCGGCAATCAGGGCGAGCGCGACGACCAGCCATCCCGCCATGCGGCTCCGGCCCATGATCCCTCTCCGGCAGCCGTGGCGTCCTGCCTGTATATGCGGGCATAATACTTGCAAGAATGCCCGGCAAGCGAACCCTCGTACATTGACGCGCATGTCATGACTCCATCATGACAAACCTGTCAGGGACGGAACGATCGCTTCCCCGGCCTGTCAATGCGA
>JAATEY010000368.1 GCA_015655465.1 Gammaproteobacteria bacterium
ACCAGATCGATCACGAAGACGCGAACGGCCAGTTCGAGGTGAACTTCACCTATGCCGATGCGCTGACTTCGGCCGACAACTTCACGCTGGTGAAGATGGCGGTGAGCGAGATCGCACGCAAGCACGGCATGATCGGCAGCTTCATGCCCAAGCCATTCTCGAACCGCACGGGCAGCGGCGCGCATTTCCATATCTCGCTGGGCAACGCGGCGCAGCCCAACCTGTTCCATGACGCCAGCGACCCGCAGGGCCTCGCGCTGTCGGAGACCGGCTACTTCTTCCTCGGCGGCCTGCTGAAGCATGCGCGCGCACTGGCCGCGATCTGCGCGCCCACGGTCAACTCCTACAAGCGCCTGGTCGTGGGCCGCGCGCTCTCCGGTGCAACCTGGGCGCCGGCCTACATCGCCTACGGCGACAACAACCGCACCAGCTGCGTGCGCATTCCCGGCGGTCGCCTCGAGATGCGCTTGCCGGACTCCGGCTGCAATCCCTACCTGGTCTCCGCGGCAATCGCCGCAGCGGGCATGGATGGGGTGAAGCATCGCCTGCATCCCGGCCCGACCAACAACAGCAATCTCTACGAAGCAACGCCTGATGACCTGAAGCGGCTGGGCATCGGGTTGCTGCCGCAGAACCTGCTCGAGGCCGTCACGGCGCTGGAACAGGATGAAGTGGTGCAGGACGCGCTCGGCGCACCGCTGGCTGCCGAGTTCATCGCCCTGAAGAAAATGGAATGGACCGAGTACGCGCGACATGTGTCGGACTGGGAAACGAACCGCTACGTGGAGTTCTTCTAGCCATGTGCGGCATTGTCGGACTGCTGCTGAAGAAACCATCCTGGGACGATCGCCTGGGCGAGTTGCTGGTGCCGATGCTGGTCGGCATGACCGACAGGGGCCCGGACTCCGCCGGCCTTGCGGTGTTCGCGACCACGCCAACCACCTCTACCAAGCTGAGCCTGTTCCAGCTGCACGGGGCTGTCGACTGGGCGGCATTCATGCGTGCGCTCGCCAGTGCCCTTCCGGGCGAACATGGCCTGCATGACAGCGGCAGGCATGCCGTGCTCAGCACCCGCGCCGACATCACTGCGGTGAAGCAGCACATCGCCGCCACCTGTCCCGGAGTGGTGATCCTGTCGCAGGGACACCGCATCGATCTCTACAAGGACATCGGCAGCCCCGGCGCCATCGCGGAGCGCTACGGCTTCGCGAAACTTGTGGGCAGTCACGCGGTTGGACACACGCGCATGGCCACCGAATCCGCCGTGACTCCGGCACATGCGCATCCGTTCACCGCCGGCGAAGATTTCTGTCTGGTGCACAATGGCTCGCTGTCGAACCCCTATCGTGTGCGCCGCAAACTGGAACCTCTGGGCATCCACTTCGAAACCGACAACGATACGGAGGCCGCCTGCCGCTTTCTGGAATGGCGCATGCGCGAGGGCGACAGCATCGAAAAGGCCATCGACAAGGGTTTTTCCGAACTCGACGGCTTCTTCACCTTCCTGATCGGCACGCAGGATGGCCTGTCGCTGGTGCGCGATCCCTTCGCCTGCAAGCCCGCCATCGTGGCAGAGACAGATGACTACGTGGCCGTGGCATCGGAATTCCGCTCCCTCGCACATCTGCCCGGAGTGGACACGGCCAGACTGTTCGAGCCACAGCCCCGCACCATCTACTCCTGGAAGCGGGCATGAGCACCTTGCAGATGGACTTCGACCTGGGACCGGAAGGCGGCCTGCGCGCACTCAACAGCTGGCTGCACGGCAATACCTCGCTGGCGCCACTGCCGAAGGTGCGGGTGCTGAACCCCGATGGCGCGCATGCCATTGCCTGCGGCGCCGATGCGCCCTTCGAGATCGATGTCATGGGTCATGCGGGCTACTACGTCGCGGGCATGAACAAGCACGCGAAGGTCACCGTGCACGGCAATGCCAGCACCGGCGCAGCCGAGAACATGATGAGCGGTGAAGTGCGCATCAAGGGCTTTGCCTCCACCAGCGCCGGTGCGTCGGCGCATGGCGGCTGCCTCATCGTCGAAGGCGATGCCTCGCTGCGTTGTGGCATTTCGCTGAAGGGCGGGGACATCGTGGTCGGCGGCAATGTCGGCAGTTTCTCGGCCTTCATGGCGCAGGCCGGCCGGCTGGTCATCTGCGGCGATGCCGGCGAGGCGCTGGGCGATTCCCTCTACGAGGCTGTGATCTATGTGCGCGGCAAGGTGGCATCACTGGGTGCGGATGCACGCTTTGAAGACATGACGCCGGCCGATCTGGCTGGACTTCAAGCGCTGCTGACGCTGGCTGGCTTTCCGCACGATCCCGCCGAGTTTCGCAAGGTGGCGTCCGCGCGCAGCCTGTATCACTGGAACGCCGACGCCAACCAGGAGTATTGAAGTGGAAGAATCAGCCAGTTTCGATGGTCACACAATCGACTACATCCAGCGCGCGTCGGCCACCGGCCTGTACGAGATCCGCGGCATGGGTGCGAAGCGCGCATTGCCGCATTTCGATGACCTGCTGCTGCTCGGCGCATCGCTGTCGCGCTATCCGCTCGAAGGTTACCGCGAGAAATGCGCTACCCGCACGGTGCTCGGCTCGCGTTACGCAAGCAAGCCACTCGAACTGGACATCCCCATCACCATCGCCGGCATGAGCTTCGGTGCATTGTCCGCCAATGTGAAAGAGTCGCTGGGTCGCGCCGCAAGCGCAGTGGGCACCTCCACCACCACCGGCGACGGCGGCATGACGGATGAAGAGCGCCGCTCCTCGAAGCATCTGGTGTATCAATGCCTGCCATCACGCTATGGCTTCAATCCCGATGACCTGCGCCGCGCCGATGCCATTGAAGTGGTGATCGGCCAGGGTGCAAAACCCGGCGGCGGCGGCATGCTGCTGGGCCAGAAGGTAAATCCGCGCGTGGCGAAGATGCGCACGCTGCCGGAAGGTGTCGACCAGCGCTCTGCATCACGGCACCCGGACTGGACCGGGCCCGATGATCTCGCCATCAAGATCCGCGAACTGCGCGAGATTACCGACTGGCAGAAGCCCATCTACGTGAAGGTCGGCGCCACGCGTGTATTCCACGACGTCAAACTCGCCGTGCATTCCGGCGCCGATGTGGTGGTGGTCGACGGCATGCAGGGTGGCACCGCCGCCACGCAACTGGCCTTCATCGAACATGTGGGAATTCCCACCCTCGCCGCCGTGCGGCAGGCCGCCGATGCACTGGAAGACCTCAACATGACCGGCGTCGTGCAGCTGATCGTCTCGGGCGGCATCCGCTCGGGGGCTGATGCCGCGAAAGCACTGGCGCTGGGCGCCGATGCGGTATCCATCGGCCAGGGCATCCTGGTCTCGCTGGGCTGCAACAGCAGCAGCTACATGCATCGGGGCCAGCACATAGACGTAACGGCGGAATATGCCGCGCTGGGCACACGCCCCGGCATGTGCCATCACTGCCACACTGGCCGTTGCCCGGTGGGCGTCACCACGCAGGATGCGATCCTCGAACAGCGACTGGAAGTGGAGACCGGCGCCCACCGCGTTCGCAACTATCTCAAGACGCTCACCATGGAACTGACCATGCTGGCCCGCGCCTGCGGCAAGCAGGATGTGCACCACCTGGAGCGCGAGGACCTGGTGGCACTGACCGTCGAATCGGCCGCCATGGCTGGCGTACCGCTGGCCGGCACGCACTGGATTCCCGGTCGGGACAACCAACCAGCCTGATCCGACGCGCTACAATCCCGCGCATTCCCTGATGCAATGATTCGCGGGGCCGCCGGCGCATGAAAACAGACTACGAGAAACTGGGCGCGTTCTATCTGGGCCGCGTCTTCGATGCCGCGGCCGGCAAGCTTTCCGACGAACCGCTGCTGTACGATACGCGCGATCTCACCACACATGCCATCTGCGTAGGCATGACCGGCAGCGGCAAGACCGGCCTGTGCCTGGCCATGCTCGAAGAGGCCGCCATCGATGGCATCCCCGCGATCTGCATCGACCCCAAGGGCGACCTCGGCAACCTGATGCTGACCTTCCCGCAGCTCGCACCCCAGGACTTCGCCGGCTGGGTCGACAGCGGCGAAGCCGCGCGGCGCAATCTCTCGGTGGAGCAATACGCAGCGCAGGTTTCACAGCAATGGCAGGCAGGCCTTGCCGAGTGGGATCAGGCACCGGATCGCATCGCCCGCTTTCGCGACGCCGCCGATGTCGCCATCTACACTCCGGGGTCGGAAAGCGGCCTGCCCCTCTCGGTGCTGCAATCGCTGGCGCCACCACCAGCAGAACTGCTGAACGACGGCGATGCGCTGGCCGAACGCATCGGCTCGGTGGTGTCCGGTCTGCTGACACTGCTCGGCCGCGATGCCGATCCGCTCAAGAGCCGCGAGCACATCCTGCTGTCGAACCTGCTGGAACTGGCCTGGCGCGCCGGACGCGCGGTGGATCTGGCCTCGCTGGTAGCCACCGTGCAAAAGCCGGCCGTCGAAAAGCTCGGCGCGCTGGACCTGGAAACCTTCTTCCCGGCGAAGGATCGCATGGAGCTTGCGCTGGCCATCAACAGCCTGCTGGCCTCACCGCGTTTTGCCAGCTGGACGCGCGGCGCGCCACTCGATGCGCAGCGGCTGCTGTTCACCCCGGAAGGCAAACCGCGCATCGCCATCATTTCCATCGCGCACCTGTCCGATGCCGAGCGCATGTTCGTCGTCACGCTGCTGCTGAACGAAATCATCGGCTGGATGCGACGGCAACCGGGCACGTCATCGCTGCGCGCCATCCTCTACATGGACGAGATCTTCGGCTACTTCCCGCCTTCTGCAGTGCCGCCATCGAAGCCACCGATGCTGACGCTGCTGAAGCAGGCGCGCGCCTACGGACTCGGCGTGGTGCTGGCAACACAAAATCCGGTTGATCTCGATTACAAGGGCCTGGGCAACACCGGCACCTGGCTCATTGGACGGTTGCAGACCGAACGCGATCGCGACCGCCTGCTGGATGGCCTTACCACCGCGCTCGCCGGCGGTGGACCGTCGCGCGAAGAGCTGGCTCGACTGCTCGGCGGAATCACGCAGCGCGTGTTCCTGATGCGCAATGTGCACGACGATGCACCGGTGCTGCTCAAGAGTCGCTGGGCACTGTCTTATCTGCGCGGACCGCTTACTCCCGCAGAAATCAGCCGCCTGATGTCACCGCGCAAACAACAGGCAGCAAGTCACGGCGTGCCACCACTGGGCACCACACCGCAGGCTGCCGCAGCCGCTTCCGCAGCCATCACTGCCACCCGCCCGCCGCTGCCTGCCGAGATCGAAGAAGCCTTCCTGCCTGTCCGCGGCGCCGCCGACCGCATCACCTACCAGCCGCGCGCCTTCGGCATCGCGAAACTGCACTTCGTCGACAAACCCGCCGGCGTGGACGAATGGCAGCAGGTTGGCCTTGCGGCAACCATTTCCGATGACGGCAAGGATGTGCTGTGGGACGAGTTTGAAGCCTGCATCAGCACTGCACTGACCCGCGACTCAGTGGCCGGTGCAACCTTCGCGGATCTGCCCTCGGGAGCGCAGCGTGCCGCGAACTACGCACAATGGGGCAAGAGCCTCGCTGCATACCTCTACCAGAACCAGAAGCTGCAGCTATGGTCCTGCGATGTGTTGAAGCAGTTATCCAGGCCTGGTGAATCGGAAGGCGACTTCCGCAGCCGCCTGGCGCTTGCCGTGCGCGAGCAGCGCGATGTGCAGGTCGGCAGGCTGCGGGAAAAATTTGCGCCGAAGCTCACCACCCTTCAAGGCCAGCGGCAGCGGGCAATCGAACGCGCTGAGCGCGAACGTGGCCAGCTGTCGCAGCAGAAGTTCCAGGCGGCCATCTCCGTAGGCGCCACCATTCTGGGTGCGTTCCTGGGTCGAAAGGCGATCTCGGTGGGCAACATCGGCCGCGCCACCACTGCAGCGAGATCTGCCACACGCATCGGGCAGGAATCCGAGGACGTACAACGCGCCGAGGAGTCGGCCGGCCAGATCGAACAGCGCATCGCCGACCTCAACAAGGAATGCGAGGCCGCGATCGCCGCCCTGGACACCAGCCTCGATGCACAGCAGCTGCAGCTGCGCGCAGTGAGCGTGACGCCCCGCAAGACCGACATCGCCGTCGGCAAGGTGCTGCTGCTGTGGACCCCATGGCGCACCGGAGCCGACGGATTCCCCGCGCAGGCCAGCTGAGACAGGATCCATCGACATGCCTTCATTCGATACCGTTTCCGAGATCGACGGTCATGAAGTAACGAACGCCGTGGATCAGGCCAACCGCGAGCTTGGGCAGCGCTTCGACTTCAAGGGCACCGGCGCCGAATACACGCGCGAGATGAAAGAACCCTTCACCGTCATCATGAAGGGGACTTCCGAGTTTCAACTGAAGCAGATGCTCGACATCCTGAAACTGCGCGTGGCCAAACGCGGCATCGACGTCGCCTGCATCGATGTGAAGGATGCGGAGGTGAACCTTGCCGGGGCGCGCCAGAAGGTGGTCCTCAAGCATGGCATCGACCAGGATTCAGCCAGGAAGATCGTCAAGTCGCTGAAAGAAAGCGGCCTGAAAGTGCAGGCGCAGATCCAGGGCGACAAGGTGCGCGTCACCGGCAAGAAGCGCGACGATCTGCAGGAAGCCATCGCCCACCTGCGCAGGGCAGAGCTCGGTGTGCCATTGCAGTTCGAGAACTTCCGGGACTAATCCGGCGCTATCGAATGTCCGGTTGGCGGATGTCTGCCGCAGTTCACTTTGATCGGCCTCGAATGTGGAACTCTTGACACATTTCGCAATGGCGGTGGCGTAGTAGCCTGCATATTCCCCGATGCCGCTGCCTTATCAGGGCAAGCCGCCGGTCACTGGCAGGTAATATGTTCAAGCACCGCATGAAGTCGATCACACTGCGTGGGCTGACGCTCGCCGCGTGTCTGGTAGTACTCTCAAGCTGTGGGGGCGCTGACGATACCTCGGCGCCCACCGACCCACCGGCTTCAGTGCCAGCGCCTGCGCAGGCGCCAGCGCAGGCGTCCAATCTCTCGGCTACGGCGGGCAACGCAACCATAGCCCTTGCGTGGACGGCGAGCAGCGGTGCGACGAGCTATTACGTGAAGCGCGCCACGATCGATGGCGGCCCCTACACACAGATCGCCGTCTCCACCTCGACCGCGTTCACCGACACCGCACTCACCAACGGCACGACTTACTACTACGTCGTCTCGGCGGCCAACTCGATCGGTGAGAGCGCCAACTCGGCGCAGGTAAGCGCAACGCCCCAGGCGCCTGTCGTGCCTCCACTGGCACCGGACAACCTGATCGCAACGGCCGGCAATGCGCAGGCCAGCCTGAGCTGGTCCGCCAGCAGCGGTGCAGCCAGTTACAATGTGAAGCGCTCCACCATCAGCGGCGGACCCTACACGCAGATCGCGGCACCCACCGCGTCGTCCTATACCGACACCTCGCTTGCCAACGGCGTGACTTACTACTACGTCGTCTCGGCGATCAATTCGGCCGGTGAAGGGGCGAACTCGGTGCAGGTCAGCGCGGCCCCCCAGGCGCCTGTCATGCCGCCGTCACCACCGGTCAGCCTGCTGGCGACGGCCGGCAATGCGCAGGCCAGCCTGAGCTGGTCCGCCAGCAGCGGTGCGACCAGCTATTACGTGAAGCGTGCCACGATCAATGGCGGGCCCTATACACAGATTGCCGTCTCCACCTCGCCCGCGTTCACCGACACCCCACTCGCCAACGGCACGACTTACTACTACGTCGTATCGGCGGCCAGTTCGGCCGGTGAAGGGGCGAACTCGGTGCAGGTCAGTGCGACCCCCCAGGCTCCTGTTGTGCCGCCGTCACCACCGGGCAACCTGACGGCGACGGCTGGCAATGCGCAGGCCAGCCTGACCTGGTCGGCCAGCAGCGGTGCGACCGGCTACAGGGTAAAGCGCTCTGCCATCAACGGCGGACCCTACACACAGATCGCGACACCCACTGCGACGTCCTATACCGATACCTCGCTCGCCAACGGCACCACTTACTACTACGTCGTGTCGGCGGCCAATTCAGCCGGTGAAGGTGCAGACTCCGGGCAGGTCGGCGCGACTCCCCAGGCGCCTGTTGTGCCTCCTTCACCACCGGGCAACCTGCTGGCGACGGCCGGCAATGCGCAGGCTGGCCTGAGCTGGTCGGCCAGCAGCGGTGCGACCAGCTACAAGGTAAAGCGCTCCACCACCAGCGGTGGACCCTACACGCAGATCGCGACACCCACTGCGACGTCCTATGCCGACACCTCGCTCGCCAACGGCACCACTTACTACTACGTCGTGTCGGCGGCCAATTCAGCCGGTGAAGGAACAAACTCGGCGCAGGTCAATGCGACCCCGCAGACACCTGTCGTGCCGCCGTCGCCACCTGGCAACCTGACGGCGACGGCCGGCAATGCGCAGGCTGGCCTGAGCTGGTCGGCCAGCAGCGGTGCGACCAGCTACAAGGTAAAGCGTTCCACCACCAGCGGCGGACCCTACACACAGATCGCGACACCCACTGCGACGTCCTATACCAACACCTCGCTCGCCAACGGCACGACTTACTACTACGTGGTCTCGGCGGTCAATTCGGCCGGTGAAGGGGCAGACTCCGGGCAGGTCGGCGCGACCCCTCAGGCACCTGTTGTACTTCCCTCGGCACCAGGCAATCTGCTGGCAACGGCTGGCAACGCACAGGTGGCGATGACCTGGTCTGCGAGCAGCGGTGCGACCAGCTACAAGGTAAAGCGCTCCACCACCAGCGGCGGGTCCTACGCGCAGATCGCAACACCCACTGCGACGTCCTATACCGACACCTCGGCCACCAACGGCACGACTTACTACTATGTCGTCTCGGCCGTCAATTCAGCCGGTGAAGGGACAAACTCGGCGCAGGTGTCGGCGACTCCGACACCGGTGGTTTCTGTTGCCGGCCTGCATGTATCCAGCAACCAGATCCTGAACAGCCAGAATCAGGTCGTGTCCTTGCGCGGTGTCGACAAGGCGGGTACGGAATACATGTGCCTCAGTG
This sequence comes from Gammaproteobacteria bacterium, assembly GCA_015655465.1. Taxonomy (GTDB): domain Bacteria; phylum Pseudomonadota; class Gammaproteobacteria; order Steroidobacterales; family Steroidobacteraceae; genus ZC4RG30. The sequence continues at coordinate 9,065 of JAATEY010000368.1, forward strand.
GGCCACAGGTTTTCGACGGGCCTTCTGATGCGGCTTCGGTGGCGATATTGAAGACCTGGGCCATCAACGTGGTCCGCCTGCCACTGAACGAAGACTGCTGGCTCGGGATCAACGGCGTTGGCGGAACCGCGTATCAGACCGCGATTGCAAATTACGTCAGTCTGCTGACTGCCGGCAATATCGCCACCATCCTCGACCTTCAATGGGCAGCCCCCGGAACCACCCTGTCGAATCAGCTGACGCCGATGCCGGATGCCGATCATGCGCCTGCATTCTGGACATCCGTGGCGAACGCGTTCAAATCCAACAACTCGGTAATCTTCGACTTGTTCAACGAGCCGTATCCAGACAACAACCAGGATTCGGCGGCGGCCTGGGCCTGCCTGAGAATTGGCGGAACCTGTCCCGGCGTTCCGTACCAGGCAGCGAGCATGCAGTCGCTCGTGAATGCCGTCAGGGCAACCGGCAGCACCAACATCATCATGGTGCCCGGGGTTCAGTTCACCAATTCACTGACACAATGGCTGGCCAACAAGCCGGCCGATCCGGCCAATAATCTGGCTGCAGCCTGGCACAGCTATGGCAACCAGATCTGCAATACCCAGACCTGCTGGGACAGCTCGATCAAACCGGTACTGCAAAGCGTGCCGGTGATCGTCGGCGAGATTGGTGAAAATGATTGCCAGGATATTTACATCAATCCGCTCATGGCCTATCTGGACGCAAACGGCGGACACTATCTGGCCTGGGCATGGAACACCTACGATTGCTCCAGCTTTCCGTCACTGATATCGGCGTATGACGGCACGCCTACCAACTTCGGAGCAGGATTCCGCAACCACCTGCTCGCCCTGGCTGGCCAGACCCCGCCGCCGCCGCCCGCAGTGCCGTTTTTCAGCAGCACGTATCCATTCGGGATCGCTGTCGGCTCGACGACCCAGTACACGGCGAGCGATGGCACCATCTACTATCCTGACGTTGCAAATGCGGCGATGACTCAAAGCATGCAGTTCTTCACGCCCTTCACGACCAACGATACGATCACCGGCACTCCCGACCCGCTCCTGTACAAGAAAGGCAGGGCCGGCGCATTTGGCACCTGGACGATCAATGTCCCGAATGGAAAGTATCAGGTCACATTTGGCGTGGCGCCAAACAGCACTTACGACGCCGGCGAGTTTGGCCAGGATCAGTTCATCCAGGACTTGATAGAACCTGTTGGCCGATGCGTCCTGAGCAAGGACAGCAGTTATTGTCCGCAACACCCGACCTTTCCGCCACCACCAGTCGACGTGGCACAGACTTTTACCTACACGGTTTTGGTCACCAATCAAGTGCTGACGATTCGATCTGCGGCAAGCTTTGGCAGCGGCCGTTCGACGCTGCTGAATTCGATAAAGATAGCTCAAGTACCATAGCTGCATCGTTGGCGATGCACATGCATCCAGCCGCAGCCTGACAAAGCTGCGGCTGGCAGCCTGTCCGACAGGTCCGTTCGCAGAACGGAGTTCATTGGCAGAAATGCCGCTAACGCACGCTCTGGCGCCCCGCCAACGCATGCGCCAGCGTGCCACCGTCGACATACTCCAGCTCTCCCCCGAAAGGCACGCCCTGTGCGATGCGGGTTGCAGTCAGGCCGTGTGCACGCGCCATCTCCGACACCACATGCGCCGTCGCTTCGCCTTCGACGGTGGAGTTGGTGGCAAGGATCACCTCGCGTACGCGATCCTCCGCCAGCAGCAGGTCCAGCTCATGCAGGCCGAGTTCCACCGGGCCGATGCCATCCAGCGGCGACAGGTGCCCCATCAGCACGAAGTACCGGCCACGATAGGCACCGGAATTCTCCACCGCCATCACATCCGCGGGCGATTCCACCACGCATAGCTGCGAGTCATCGCGGCTGGTCGAGTCGCACAGCGGACACAACCCGCCTTCGGCCAGCATGCGGCAGCGCCGGCAGCGTCCCACCGATGCCAGCGCGTGTTCCATCGCCTGCGACAGTTCCTGCGCCGCGCCGCGCTCATCCTGCAACAGCTTGAACGCCAGCCGCTGGGCGGTCTTGGGCCCGATGCCGGGCAGCGCATGCAGCGCATCGATCAAACGCGCCAGCGCCGGCGGATGCTTCATCAGAACGGCAGCTTCATGCCTGGCGGCAACTGCAGGCCCGCCATGGCGCCGGACATCTTCTCGTTGACGGCCGCGCCGACCTTGTGCGTGGCATCGTTGATGGCCGCGGCGATCAGGTCTTCCAGCACTTCGCGGTCCTCGGTCATCAGCGCCTGCTCGATCTGCACGCGTGCTACCTCATGCTTGCCGTTCATGGTGACCTTCACCATGCCACCGCCGGACTCGCCCACGGCGGTCAGCTGCGCGACCTGTGCCTGTGCCTTGGCCAGGTTCTCCTGCATGGCCTGCGCCTGCTTCATCAGGTTGCCAATGTTGCCTCGCATGGATCAGGTCTCCTCGGTGAAGTTGGGTCGTACGGAGTCAGGAAAGATCGTGGCGCCCATCTGGGCGCGCAGTGCCTGGATGTTGGGGTCGGTCTCGAGTGCGGCGCGGGCGGTGGCCAGCCTTTCGTCGGCCTGCCGGTCGCGTTCGCGTGCCGGCGTGCCTGGCGATCCGGCCTCGGCCAGTTCGATGATCAGCCGCACCGGCTCGCCGACGTAGCGCGCCAGCGCGGCGCCGAGTTTCTGCTCGTTGCCAGGCGTACGGATCGACTGGCTGCGGGCATCCAGCAGCAGCTTGATCTGCCCGCCCTGCCTGCCTGCCAGCGCGCAGTTCGCGGCCAGCTGCCGCGCAATACCCGACAGGCCAAGTTGCTCCACCACCGCTGACCAGTTCTCCGCTGTCAGCGGCAACGCGGCGGGCGCAGCTGCCCCTGACGCCCCCTGCACAGCAGCAGGTGCGGACATCGGTGGCGGCGAAGCCGCTGCCGCCCTGGCCGCAGCAATCGCCTGCTGCCGATCTGGCGCTGGTGGCGGTGCAGCCGCACCTTGCTCGCCACCCGGACGGAACGCCAGCATCCGCACCAGCGTCATGGCAAAGCCACTGCGCTGATCGGTGGTAAAAGGCAGATCGCGTCGCCCCAGCAATCCCACCTGGTAATACAGCTGCAGGTCTTCGGGCACGAGTGCAGCCGCCAGTTCCGCCATGACGGCAGCGGGCACATCGTCCTCGTCGTCATAGGGCTTGCCCGCGGCCTGGAACAACGCCACGCGTGCCAGCAGGCTGTTCAGTTCATCGAGCATCTGCAGGTAGTCGGGCGACCACTGTTCCAGCGATCGCGCCAGGTCGAGCAATCCGCCCATGTCCTGGGCTGCCAGCAACCGCAGCAGCTGCACCACCTGCTGCCGGTCGACCGTGCCCAGCATGCTGCGGGCATCGGCCTCATGTACCTCGCGCGCGCCGCCAAAAGCCAGCAGCTGGTCGAGCAGCGACAGCGCATCGCGCAGCGAGCCATCCGCCGCCGTGGCCAGCAGCCGCAGCGCGGCAGGCTCGGCCGCAATGCCCTCCTGCCCGAGGATATGCGTCAGCCGCGCGCCGATCAGGCTCACCGGCAGCCGTTTCAGGTTGAACTGCAGGCAGCGCGACAGCACCGTGATCGGCAACCGCTGCGGATCGGTGGTCGCCAGCAGGAACTTCACATGCGGCGGCGGCTCTTCCAGCGTCTTGAGCAGCGCATTGAACGAATGCGCCGACAGCATGTGCACTTCGTCGA
>JAATEY010000370.1 GCA_015655465.1 Gammaproteobacteria bacterium
CGCACCAGATAATTCAGCAGTGCATCGGGCAGATACCCGTCCTTCTCGTATTCCAGCACGCTCACCGCGCCGTGGCGCTTGGAAAGTTTCGCGCCGTCGGCGCCGAGAATCATCGGCACATGCGCGTAGACCGGCGGGTTCGCGCCCAGCGCGGCCAGCATGTTGATCTGCCGCGGCGTGTTGTTCAGGTGGTCGTCGCCGCGGATCACATGCGTCACCCCCATGTCCATGTCGTCCACCACCACGCAAAAGTTGTAGGTGGGGTTGCCGTCGGAACGCTGGATGATCAGGTCATCCAGCTCGGTGTTCTGGAAAACCGTGCGGCCGTGGACGAGATCCTCCACGACAACCTCGCCGGCCGTCGGGTTCCTGAAACGGATCACTGGCCTCACACCCGCTGGCGGCGTAGCCGTGCTGTCGCGCCAGCGGCCGTCATAGCGCGGCTTTTCCTTGCGCGCCAGCTGCGCCTCGCGCATGGCGTCGAGCTCTTCCTTCGAGCAGTAGCAGCGATAAGCCAGGCCCCGCGCCAGCATCTGTTCAATCACTTCCAGATAACGCGGATAACGCTGCGTCTGGAAGAACGGACCTTCGTCTTCATCCAGGCCCAGCCAGCGCATGCCTTCCAGGATCACGCGCACGGCCTCGTCGGTGGAACGCTCCCGATCGGTATCTTCCACGCGCAGGATGAACTTGCCGCCGCGGCGACGGGCGTATAGCCAGGAAAACAGGGCGGTGCGTACGCCGCCGATATGGAGCATGCCGGTGGGGCTGGGTGCAAAGCGGGTTACGACTGTCATAGGGGGCGCATGGTAGCCCAGCGGCCTGGCGCCGTGGCCGCCGTGGCGGCCCCCGGGAATTTGCCTCCCGCCCTGCCGATCCGTAGACTTGCGCTCCCTCACGGGAGGGCGGTTAGCTCAGTGGTAGAGCATTGCTTTCACACGGCAAGGGTCACAGGTTCAAATCCTGTACCGCCCACCAACTCCTTCGACCCTACTTCGCGTGCTTCGGGATATGCGAAGGAATCAGGAAGAAGCTCAGCACCGTAATCACCCCGCAGGCCGCTGCAAACCAGAAGAACTGGTTCACGCCCGGATCGGGCTTCATGGCGAGGTAGTACGACGCGACGATGGGACTCAGCACCGCGCCAATACGCGACACGGTCTGCGCCAGCCCCACTGCCGAACCGCGCAGCTCGGTCGGGTAGGAGTGCGCCGCAACCGCATACATGAAGGCCTGCATGCCGTTGAAAGACACGCCGGCCAGGAAGCTGAATACCAGCACGTTGGTTGCCGTCGGGCTTCCCTTGAGCGCCAGCACGCCAAGCACTGCCGTCGCCGCAACGCCCAGCAGGGCCAGCAACGAACCCACATAACGCGAACCAAACCAGCGGATCAGGAAAGCCCCGCCAATGGAGCCGAAGAACGCGCCGATCGAGAACTGGCCCAGCGCCTCGCTGGCGATGTCGGCAGACACACCGCCCCGTGGCAGCAGCGTCGGCAGATAGTTGGTGTACAGGTACAGCACGAAGCTGTTGAACGAAAATGCCACCCAGATGAACAGCGTCGAACGGGCGTAGAAGCTGTTCCAGATCGTCGAGAACCAGTTGCTCGAACGCTTGCCTTCCTCGTGGATCAGGAAGTTCTCCGAGCCGTCGAAGCGCTTCTCACCCAGCAGCCGGTTCAGGGCAGCGGCCAGCCGCCCATGCAGATGCGGACGCTGCGCCATGTACTTGGGTGACTCGGGCAGCAGGAAGCCGAACAGGATGAACAGCGCCAGCGGCACCAGGCCGCCCACCAGGAACATGGTCGGCCAGTCCATGTGCTTGATGCCGAATCGCGCGAGATAACCGCCCACCGGCACGGACGAAATGACCAGTGCCACCACCACACTGCGCACGCGATAGGAGGTCCACTCCGAGATCAGCGTCGTGGCCAGCGGCGTGATGCCGCCCATGCCAAGGCCGGTCACGAAGCGCCAGAAGGTCACTTGCTTGAGCGTCTCGGCGGCGTTCTCGGGCGTTCCGCCCTTGGCCGCATGCCAGCACATCACCGAACCGATGAACAGGAAGACCAGGCAGGTGAAGTAGGAACGCTTGCGGCCGATGCGGTCACCCAGCCAGCCCAGCCCCACCGAACCGATCGCCATGCCGATCAGCGCCCAGGTATTGATCGGGCTCCGGGCCGCCGCGCTGATGCCCCAGGCAGCATCCATTTTCGGACCCACCTGCCCCATCAGGAACAGGTCGTAGCCATCGGTGGCCATGATGACGATCATCATGATGGTGATGCCGAAAGGCACCCAGAAGTAATTCGCCGAATCGATGACGTCGCCGACGTTGACTGGTTTCTTGTCCATGTTTGGGCAAAGCCCCCCGCTTTTTTCTGGTTCGCGACTTTGGACTGAATCCGGGCCGATGGCAACGGGGCAATAGCCCGTCAGGGCACTATCGCCTGGATCTTCGGGGTCGTGCCCGGCGGGAAGGTAGCGGCCGGATTCTCGGCCTTCGCGCCGAAGGAACGCAGCAGCGCCACCGTCTCCGGGTATTGCTCCGGCACCAGCGCATTGAACTCCTTCGGAAAGCGGCCCAGCGCGTAGTCGATCGGCGAAAGGCCATTGGAGTCGATGACATCGAGTTCAGCGCCATCGGCCACCAGCTTGCGCACCACTTCATTCCAGCCCCGCGCTGCGGCCGCGTGCAGCGCGGTGCGATTGGCCGCGGTGACCACTTTCAGATCGGCATCCGCGATGCTGAGTACCGTGCGTGCATTGACGTCTGCGCCGGCGGCGCGCAGCAACTGATAGCACTCGAGCGCATCCGCCTCGGTGCGAATCCGTCCACGTGTCGGATCGTGCACAAACCCATCGCCCGCCGCTGCCATCAGCGGCGTGACTCCCTGCGAGTTGGCCAGGTTTGCCAGCGCGCCATGCTGCAGCAACAGCTTCAGCAGCGGCACGTCGCCGGCCTTGGCCGCGCGCAGCAGCGACGTGGTGCCCCACACGATCATCGGGTCGCGGTAGCGGTCGTTGGGTATGTTGCGATACCTGGGACGGAGCTTCAGCTGCGCATTCGGGTTCGCGCCCCGCTCGAGCAGCAATCGCACGATGTCCTCGCCGGTGCTGCGATCCATCGACGGCAGTTCGACGCGCCTGCCCACCGGCAAGGTGTTCATGTCCACGGCGAGGTACAGCGGTGTCTGGCCGTAGATATCCCAGAGATTGACGTCAGCGCCTGCGCCGATCAGGAACTTCGCCGTATCCCAGTGGTAGTTGAGCAGCGCGAGGATCAGCGCCGTACCACCATCGGGATCCGGCAGGTCGATGTCGGCGCCCTTGTCGAGCAGCGCCTCGAGGCAGTCGATGCAGCCTTCGCGCGCGGCGAACAGCAGCGGTGTCAGGCCACCGCGGGCCATGTCCTTGGGCCGCCCTTCCGCGGTGACGCGTCGCTGCCAGTCCCGCACCGTGGCGCGCTCATTCACGTGCGCACCTTTGGAAAGCAGCAGACGGACCATCGCGGGCTGACTCTGCGCCGCAGCCCACATCAGCGCGGTCTGTCCGCCCCATTTTTCACGCGCATTGACGTTGGCGCCACGCCGCAACAGCAGGCGCGCCGCCTCGATGCTGCCGGTGCGCGCCACTGCCATCAGCGCGGTCTGGCCTTCGTCGTTGGGAGAGTCCGGGTCGGCGCCGGCATCGAGCAGCACGCGGATCACGGCCGCATCACCGCTCGCTGCCGCAAGCATCATCGGAGTAGCGCCGAACAGGTTGGCGGCGCGCGGATCGGCGCCTGCGGCGATCAGCCGCCGCGCCTCCGCGACATCGCCGGCGTAGATGGCCCGGTGCAGCGCGGTGGTGCCATCAGGTTCAATGGCCTCCCCGGCCGTTGCGCCAGCCAGCGATGCGCAGCAGAGCAGGCCCACCAGAGCGAGCTTCACCCTGCTGCGTGGCCGGCCCCGCCACCCCACTACTTGGCGGCGGGCGGCGCTGCCGGCGTCGGCAGCGTCTGCGGATCCCAGTGCTCGTCGGCCTTGCCATCCACGAAGCGCCACATGTCGAACCAGGTGGTGGTGTAGGTCTTCGACGGGTCGCCCGGCACCGGGTATTCACGCGGGAACACCACGGTCACGTAGTCGCCCTGCGCGAGCACTGCCACGACCCTGGTCTTCGCAAGCTTCGCCGGCACCGGTGTCGGCTTTGCTGCGCGCACCCTGGTGAAGAAATCCACCACTGCCTGGCGGCCGGAGGCGGCCATCGGGTTGTGCTGGATGTATTTCTCGGTGAGCCACTTGTCCGCGTCCTGCCACTGATTGGCTTCGAGCAGGTCCTTCACGATGTGATAGGCCGCCTGCTTGTTCCGGTGCAGCTTCGGATCGCTGTCGGTGAACAGCGCATCCGGATCGGCCACACCCACCACCGGCGCCGCCAGCGACTGCGCGTGTGCTGCGGGCAGCGATGCCACGACCAGCAGCGCGGTGGCTGCCAACGACCAGATTCCTGTCTTCATGTCCGACTCTCCCGAATCAATATCCCGCGGTGAAGTGCTTGTTGATGTACTGCGGCTTTTCGATTTCGTCGATCATCGCCGCCGCGTAATCTTCGTACGAAATTGCGCCGCGGCCGCTGGCGTCCACGATGACCTTGTCCGTGCCGAAACGGTACGTACCCGTGCGCTTTCCCGGACTGAAGTTGCCGTTGGGACTGAAGAAGGACCACTGCACATCCTTCACCTCCGACTTCAACCAGTCGACGGAATCGACCGATGATTTGACCTCACCGTCCTGCCGGCCACCGAACCTCTCGATGATGCGTTTGCCATCCGCACCGTAGAGGCTGCTGCCACCACCCACCACCAGCAGGCGCGTCTTCTTCGGTCCGCTCTGGGCGCGCAGCGCTTCCACTTCGGACTTCACCACACTCAGCGCGAAATCCGGCGTCGGTGCCGGCCGTACCACGATGGACGAAACCAGCGCGTCTGCGCCGGCGATGTTCTTCAGGATGTCCTGCTTGTCGAAAACGTCGCCCGTAACCACCTTCACGCCCTTGGGCGCGATCTCCGGCTTCGGACTCTTGTCCACCACCGTAACCGTGTGACCGCGCGCGGCCGCCTCGTTGACGATGCGGCTGCCGATGTTGCCGCTGCCGCCATAGACGACGATCGACAGCGGCTTTGCCGCCTTCTGCTGCGCTGCAGCCAGCGGGGAAAGGACGAGACCCGCCAGCGCCGCGCCGGCAGCCAGCAAGACAATGACTCTGCGGTTCGTGTTCATCCGGTCGCTCCTTGCAAAACCAGTATCAATGCGCGCGGTCGAGACCCAGCGCCTTGATCGCATTGTTCTTCATGATCAGATCACGCACTTCGGGCCTGAACCCTGCCGCATCGTAATCCTTCATCCAGCGTTCCGGGGTGATCAGCGGATAGTCGGTGCCGAACAGCATCTTGTGCTTGAGCTGCGTATTCGCATAGTGAATCAGCTGCGGCGGGAAGTATTTCGGCGACCAGCCCGACAGGTCGATATAGACATTGGGCTTGTGCAGGCACACGGACAGCGCCTCGTCCTGCCAGGGCCATGACGGGTGCGCAATGATGATGGTCATGTCGGGGAAGTCCGCCGCCACATCGTCCAGGTGCATGGGGTTGGAATATTTCAGACGCAGTCCGCCACCGCCGCGCAGGCCAGAACCCATGCCCGAGTGGCCACTGTGGAAAATCACCGGCAGCTTCGCCTCGGCCATTGCCTCGTACATCGCGTAGGCCATGCGGTCGTTCGGATAGAAACCCTGGCAGGTCGGATGAAACTTGAAGCCGCTGATACCGTCGGCGATCAGCTTCTTCACTTCGCGCAGGCCCATCCTGCCCTTGTGCGGGTCCACGCTGCCGAAGGCCATCATCATGTCGCTGTTGGCTTTCGCCGCCTCCAGCACTTCATCGTTGGGGATGCGCCGGCGACCGATCTCGAACTCGGTGTCGACGGTGAACATCACGAGGCCGATCTTCTGCTTGCGGTAGAAATCGATGGTTTCCTGGATGGTGGGTGGTCCGCCTCCGGACTTGAAGTATTTCCTCTTCTGTTCCTCGATCTCGTTGGCGTAGTCGTCCTCCGGCTGCCGGCAGGAGATTTCTGCGTGCGTGTGCACGTCGATGGCGATCAGTTCATCGGTGTTCATGCTGCGGATTCTAGCGCGACTGCAAGTTGCTGATCACCGTATCGTCCACATGCAGCTCCGTATCAAGCACCAGCCGCTCCTGGCGCAGTTGCAACTCGTGGATCACGTACATCACGACGATACTCAGCGACAGCGCCACGAAGGTGGAGTTGAACGACACGCCCAGACCGCCAGTGACGGCGCTGGTATCGCCGCGCAGCGCCAGCTGGGCGCCCGCCAACGCGTGGCCGATACCGCGCACCGTGCCGACAAACCCGATCGCGGGAATGGCCCACACGCTGAAACGGATCATGGCGAGTTCCGAATCGAGGCGGGCGGCTTCCGATTCGCAGTAGTCATGCACGGTGGTCGCAGCGTCCTGCACATTGGAAGTCTCGCCGAAACGCTTCAGTGCGCGGCGAATCGTGCGGGCCGGGATCAGGTCCCGTTCCCGCTCCGGCAAGGCGTCGAGCTTGTGGGAATACTCGCGCACATCCCCGGGCAGGATCCGGAAGCCCGATGGTACGCGCAGCAGCCCGCCATCCAGCTGCCGGCGATGCCGCCCAAGTTCCCGGCTCTTCAGCATGGCGAGACCAAAGGCCCAGAACGCCAGGATGATGGCAGCCTCCGGTTCCGGATCCTTGATGATCACCCAGAAGGAAGTTGCGGGCTTGTAATCGGGATTCGCCGCCAGTGCGGCCTTCTCGTGTCCAAGCCAGCCTGCGGCCTGGGGCCGCACGTAAAACACATAGGCAACCTGAACCAGAACCGCCACGACCAGCAACAGACCAACGGTCCGGATCCCGTCCTGTGCATACCCTGCTCTCATCGTTCCCCCCAGAAAATGCTGGCCGGTTTGAACCGGCTCAGGCATCCATCAGCGCCAGCAGTTCGTCCGTCCTGGCATGCATCAATGCCGCATCGCCACGCGTCTCCACGTTCAGGCGCACCAGCGGCTCGGTGTTGGAAGCCCGCAGATTGAAACGCCAGGTGTCGAACTCCATCGACAGGCCGTCGGTATAATCCACCAGTATCGCCTGTGCCTTGTAGTGCGCCTCGGCGCGTGCCAGCACCGCTTTCGCGCCACCCGTCGCCGGATTCAACTTGCGATTGATCTCGCCACTGGCCGGGAACAGCCGCATGCGCTCGCCCACCAGCTGCGACAGCGACTTGCCGGTCTCGCTGATCACCTGCAGCACGATCAGCCAGGGGATCATGCCACTGTCGGCATAGGCGAAATCGCGAAAGTAGTGGTGGGCGCTCATCTCGCCGCCGTAGACCCCGTCACAGTCGCGCATCACCTGCTTGATGAAGGCGTGCCCCGACTTCGACAGCACTGCCTTGCCGCCGTTCTTCGCCACGATGTCGAGCGTGTTCCAGGTCAGGCGCGGGTCGTGCACGATGCGCCCGCCCTGTTCGCGCTTCAGGAACACCTCGGCCAGCAGGCCCACGAGGTAATAACCTTCTATGAACAGCCCGTTTTCGTCGAAGAAGAAGCAGCGGTCGAAGTCGCCGTCCCAGGCCAGGCCCACGTCGGCCTTGTGCCTGATGATGGCGTCGATCGTCGGCTGGCGGTTCTCCTCCAGCATAGGGTTCGGCACGCCATTGGGGAAGGTGCCGTCGGCGTTGTGGTGGATCTTGACGAACTGGAATGGCAGGTGCGGTTCGAGGCGGTCGACCACCATGCCGGCGCCGCCGTTGCCGGCATTCACCACCACCTTCAGGGGCTTGAGCTTGGTGAGATCCACATAGCCCAGCAGGTGGGCGTCGTATTTGGCGTTGATGTCGATGCTCTTGACCGTGCCCGGCACCGCCGCCTTCGATGGCAGCTGGCTGGTCTCGATCAGCTTCGCCATATCCATCAGGCCGCTGTCGGCGCTGATGGGCCTCGACTGCTCGCGCACGAACTTCATGCCGTTGTAGTCGGTCGGATTGTGGCTGGCTGTGACCATGATGCCGCCGTCGAAGCCTTCGGCGAAGGTGGCGAAGTAGACGCCTTCGGTGCCACAGAGGCCGATGTCGGAGACGTTGACGCCGGAGTCGGTCAGGCCCTGGACCAGTGCCGTGCACAGCTGTTCGCTGGACAAACGGATGTCGCGGCCAACGCAGACGCTTTTGGGCTTCAGGAAGGCGGCGTAGGCCTGGCCGATCTGGTAGGCCAGGGTTTCGTTGAGTTCGGTGGGGATGCGTCCGCGGACGTCGTAGGCTTTGAAGGCGGTGAGGGTGGTCATGGAGGGAGTCTAGCGCAGAGGCATCTGGTCTTCATGCCAACGCACGGCAAAGGCAGCCCCTGGCTCCTGCGCCGGCACGCTGGCACTGCTGCACCCTGAGTCTGCGCCTGGCACCGTCCCACTGCGAAGTAGCTGAAGCCTTCCCGTTTCAACAGGCGGGACTATGGAGGTTCACCGACGCGTTCGGCAATATTGGCCAGTTCGTTCATGAAACTGATCTTCGTGGCCGGCATGGCATCAGCCGCGTATTTCGCTGCGATTCCAGTCGTCAGTGGCCGGATGCAGTGTCCACGCGCTGGAACCACCGAGGCAGCGCTGCGACGAAGCGGTGCGCGCTGTGCACCAGCAGCAACCAGCTTCCGAAGGCCAGACAGAATACAACGAGCAGGACGAGTTCCGGCACTTTGTTTTGATACGCCCAGATGCCGAACACACAGCTCGCCACCGACATAAGGAAGTAAAGCGTGCAGATTGCCCGCACCGACAAGCCAGCAGCGACAAGCAGGTGGTGGAAGTGTCCGGAATCTGCTTCGGTGGGGGAAATGCCGCGAGCAATTCGCCGCGCTGTGCTGGTGAACAGCTCAAATATGGGAATGGGCATCATCCACAGCACAATCATCGGGCTAAGCCCGATAGTCGTCGGCTGCACCAATGTAAGGGACAAGCCAGCCAGGAGGAAGCCGAGCAATGTGCTGCCCGCATCACCCATGAAGGTTCGCATTGAACGGTTGAGCCGGGTTGGCAGGTTGAACATCAGGAAGGCTATCACCGCACCCAGCATGCTACCCGCGATCAGCAAAGTTCCGGTTGATCCGCTCAATGACGACACGGTCACAATGCCACCCAGGGCAACCAGCCCTGCGCTACCGGCCAGACCGTCCAGGCCATCGAGCATGTTGAACGCATTGATCAGCGCAACGATGGAGAGCACCGTGAATGGCAGTGCCAGCATGCCGAGGCCGATCTCGCCCCGACCCATCAGATCGCCGAGACCATTGACAACATAGCCTGAGCTATACACGAGAGCAACCGCGGCGGAAAGATGCGCAAACAAGCGGACCCGTGGAGGGAGATTGAACCGATCATCCAACGCCCCGAGAACGACCATGAACACAGAGACGACCAGAACACTCATACCGCCATGACCAAGGCCGTCGCCACCCACCGCGGCAACCAGCAGACCGGCAAACATAGCCAAACCGCCGACCACAGGAACATCGCCATGGTGCGTCTTCCGACCGCCGGGCCTGTCCACCAGGCCCACCACCTCTGCGAACGGCCGAAGTGCCAACAGCATCGTGCAGGAGATCAGGAAAGAGGCAATGGAAGCCGGAATTACTTGCATGGCACCGTGTCTGGAGGGTTGAGACCTTTCAGTGGCGGATCGTGTCAGAGAAATGGCAGGCTATGCAATAGCGTCGTGACAGGTTATGGGCACGTTGCCTTCTCATCGTGTGTTGCAGCTCCAATCGGCAACATTGTCTCCATCCAGGGGCACGATAAGCTGTACGGTCACATCCAGCTGGCGCGCAGCCTAGTAGTGTTGCAGTTAAACAGCACCGCGCATCTGATCAGCAGACTCTACCAACGGTCGGGACTAAACGGATGCCGCGGCCCAGTGTTCGTTCGCACCCGGCAGTCATCGACATCGACTGACGACCCAAAGCTTGCGGCTGCTATAATTTTCGACCCGGGTAGGCGATAGCGAACACCTGCAAGTCGCGTCTTTCAGGGTTTACAACGAGATAAACTTCAGATAGTGAGCGCGCTCTTGAAAAGCTGCCTGCCAGTTTGGCCTGTCTTTCGCCGCAGCGAGCGAATTCTCTTGTTCGGGGATTCCATGGCTCTGGCTGTCGGGGCTTCGTCGCGCGCTGAGGGTTATCCATCGAAGCTGAGAGCGGCGACGGGACTGCCTCTGAAGATCTACGCCAGGAGCGGCGCGGATTCGCTGGACGGAGTGCGATGGGCGGCGAAAGCGCTCAAGAAAGGACGCCGCGACACCGTTGTCTGGATGCTCGGCTTCAACGAGGCTTATCGCCGAGGGGAGGCAGCCGGGGGACGCCTGCACCTGACTCTGCGTACCTTCCTGCTCCTGGCCTTTTGCGGAGCCGAGAACAGTTTGGCGGATGCGGACGAGTGTGCTCCAGTCGTGCTCGTCGAACCACCTCGGCTCACGCGAGAGGGCTATGCGAGCGAAAAGGGGATATGGACACCAGCGGCGTTCGACATCGTCGACCGTGTGATCGCGGATGCCGCGGCGAGCTTTGGAGGCTATCCCGTGTGCATCGCGCGCACGAATGATTTCTTCGACCCGGCACGGGGCATGTCACCGGACCATCAGCATCCGAACGACCGGGGATATTCGCAGATCACTGCAGCGATCGTCGCAGCCGGCAAGTTCAGGCTTCAGACCGGGACGTAGAGCAAGTCCTTGACCGTCTGCCATTGCTCGGTCGCGCTTGTCCCAGACCAGGCGTCGCGCAGCACGTTCGGACGCCACGCATCTTCCGGATCAAGGTTTCCACTTCTGGTGAAGAATGCATTCATGCCGCCTTCAGAGACGGCTGCCAATCCATAACCATGCGCACGCGCAAGTTTCGTCAATGCCGGCAGTGAGGCGCCGTGATACCAACCCGAGGCATGTTTCGCATTTCGATCAAAACTGGCGTCGTAGGGCACGGTGATCGGCTGCAGCAGGAAGCTCGCATTGTATTCGATTGAGATGACTGAGGGCCGCAGGCCAATCAGCGCCTCGAGAAACCAGTAATCGTTACCATCGATATCGATGGAAAGAACGCCAATCGCAGGGAAAGCGTCGCGGATCAAGTCGAGGTTCTGCAGGTCCAGAAAGCGTCTCTCCACACGGATACTCTTCGGAAGCAGCGCTCGCGCGTCGCTGGTCTGCCGTTCGCTGGCGTCAATCAGCAGGCCGCGATGGTCGCTGACGAGGGAAGCGCAGTTAAATTCAATCGGGTGAAAGCCAAACTCGACGAAAGTCTTCGGCGCAGAGCTTTCAGTGACGAGTCTCCGAAGAATTTCTCCTTCGTCCGACTGCCCGCGAATAAGGCCACCAACCTGCTTCACGCGATAGTAAGCGCGACGAATAGTAGTGAATTTTCCAGCGGTTCGCATCAATACAGAAAGCACTGTTCGTCTACCTCGATTCTCGAACTGTTCCCGTATCCAACTCGAGATGAATCACCACAACCGTACGGACACAAGCCGAACTGGCTTTGGATGCCAAGTTGCATGGCCAGTGGTGAGCGTACGCAGTGTACCTCAACTTATCCATGGCCCGCCGAGCGCACAAATGAAAAATGGCCGGCATCTCTGCCGGCCCTCTTCATCCATATCGAACGATGAATAGTAACGCGTTGCGTTACATGCCACCGCCATGGCCTTGCTCAGCTTGATCCTTCGCCGGCGCCAAGGCGCCCGACCCTGGTTGCGTCTACGTCCACAAAGGACATGATTCCCAGCGTCGGCCAGACAGGCACCGGTCACCACACCCATATAGCGCGAACCGAATGCCGTGACGCGCAAAATCAGTTACCCCTTTTTCCATACCGGGTAACAAGCTTGAGCCTAGCGCAAATGCGCTGGCGCCATTTGTACCCCGTCACCAATACAACCCCGGTTTCCACTTTCTTCGCCGACGCGAGGAAGGGCTTTACCAAGGGAGCAAGTATTAGTCGTCGCCGCTGGACAGACAGACGACCCTCGGTGCTAGCGCAAACCCCGCCCGGTTGGAAGAGGTAAGGTCCCTTCAATCAATGCCCCGACTTTACATCCGCCCGCTGACACCAGGTCGGCAGCGCCCGCACAAACCATTTTGCGTTGCGCACCAGCAGCAGCCAGCCGCCAAACACAAGACAAAACCCGACAAATAGCGTCGGCTCGCCCACGTCGTTCTGATACGCCCAGATGCTTAGCGCACAGCTCGCCACGGACACCAGGAAGTACAGCGCACAGATCGCTCGCACCGAAAGGCCGTCCGCCACCAGCAAGTGGTGGAAGTGCCCCGAATCCGCCTGCGTGGGCGGCAGGCCCCGTACCAGACGTCGAACGGTGCTGGTGAACAGCTCGAAAACGGGAATAGGCATCATCCATAGCACGATCATCGGGCTCAATCCGATGGTCGTGGGTTGCACCAGGGATAGCGACAAGCCGGCCAGCAGAAAGCCCAGTAACGTACTGCCGGCATCGCCCATGAAAGTGCGCACCGGCCGGTTGAGGCGCGTTGGCAGGTTGAATATCAGGAAGGCACCCACCGCGCCCAGCATGCTGCCAGCGATCAACAAGGTTCCCGCCGAACCGCTGAGCGAGGAAACCACCATGACGCCACCCAACGCCACTAACCCGGCACTGCCGGCCAGACCATCCAGACCATCGAGCATGTTGAAGGCGTTGATCAGCGCGACGATGGAAACCACCGTGAACGGAAGGGCCATGACGCCCAAACCGACATCGCCGAAGCCGAACAGGTCGCCCAAACCGTGGACCACAAAGCCGGAGCTGTACACCAGCGCCACGGCAACAGAGAGATGCGCGAAGAGGCGAACCTTGGGAGGAAGGTTGAAACGATCGTCCAGAGCCCCCAGGACCACCATGAACACGGAAACCACCAGCATACTCATGCCGCCGTGGCCGAGATCGGCGCCACCCAAGGCAGCGACCAGCAGGCCGGCGAACATGGCAAGGCCGCCAACTACCGGAACTTCACCATGATGGGTTTTACGTCCGCCGGGTTTATCGACCAAACCCACAACTTGAGCAAACGGCCGAAGCGCCAGCAACATGGTACAGGAGATCAGGAAGGAGGCGATGGAGGCCGGGATTACCTGCATGAATGGCAGAAGCTTTCCTTGCTGTTGCTGTACGTCGACCCGCGAGCGATGTCGGAACGTTACAGACAGCCTGAAGCACATGCAACTACAACTCCTTAGACTTGCGCCGCCGGGACTTGATCTGCAGTTTCTCCAGCCCCGCAGATGTATCTCGCAGCCTGCCAAAGTTGATCTCTGAACGCGCTGGCGGTCATGCCGGCAATCGTCAGCCCGCGTCGCTCGGACAGCCCGCTGGTCTGTACCCGCCGGATATGCACCCGGCGCAGCGTGCGGGCACCATTTTTCACTCCCGATAGTTCCCCGGACAAGCCGGAACTCATTGTCCGCAGGTCGTGTTGCGGCGGCTGACATCGATGTGACCAGGTCCTGCACACTTGTCGTAGCCCCCCGCACCGTGCACTATGCCAAGTCGTTGCGGTCAGCGTTACTCAGAAATAGCAATGAGCCAGAATGGATTTGTGCGGGGAGCGTTCAAGAAACTATTTCGCCCACTCGGATTATTGGCCCTCGATGCAGGTCTCGATTTTCGGCGCCTGACCTCGCTTCGGCACATACCGAGGTACATTGCGGACCTTAAAAAGTTCAGAAGCCTGGGCGGAACCGTCACGCATCGGTACCCCGTGCTGTCAGACTTTTCCGACCAGGCGGGCACCACCCGCGGGCATTACTTCCATCAAGACCTGCTTGTTGCGGGGTTCGTCTACAGCAGGAACCCGACCAGGCACATAGACATAGGATCACGTATCGATGGATTTGTGGCACACCTGGCCACATTCAGAAAGGTAGAAGTCATGGATGTGCGGGCGCTGGACGACACAGGTCACCCGAACATCTCATTCCTCCAGGCGGACTTGATGGACAGCGCCAGCGCTGACGACGAGATTGCCGATTCACTGTCCAGCCTTCATGCCATAGAGCACTTCGGGCTCGGCCGATATGGAGACCCCTTGCACCCCTCCGGACACATCGAGGGCTTCAACAACATGGCAAGAATGCTCAAACCCGGCGGGCACCTCTACATCAGCTTCCCGATAGGCAGATCGAACGAAGTGCATTTCAACGGACATCGTGTTTTCCACCCTGGCGATGTTCTGAAGTGGGCACGCAACGAGAACGAGCTGAAGCTGGAACGGTTTGATTACGTTGACGACAACGGCGCACTGCACAGGAATGTGGACGTTCACAACTCCGACCTGAATGTCAGGAGCGGTTGCGGAATTTACAGCTTCTCAAAGGCAACATGAGCCGGAAGTTCCTGTGGCGCGAAATCGCGTTCTGAGTGGGCTCTCGCCGTTGTGACTCGTGGCTCCAAGCTTTGATGGGAGTGGATGCGTGCCAAGCCTCGACCTGCTGAATCGCGTGAGACAGTCGCCGATGCTTTACGGCGCCTGTGTGGCTCTGCGCGACATGTATTCCCTGGTAAAGAGCACTTACCGCGGCAGCTATTCCCAACATGGAGAAGACACGTACGTTGCCGAATTCTTTGCCAAAAGACCAGGTGGCTTTTATCTTGATATAGGCGCTTCTCATCCTTACAGAATCAGTAACACGTACCTGCTATATCGTCGGGGATGGCGAGGGGTGACCGTTGAACCGATTCCCCGGCTGGGAAAATTGCATCGCAGATGGCGTCCGCGAGATACGCTACTGCCAGTTGCTGTTGGACGCGCAGCCGGAAAACTCGAGTTTTTTGAAATGACACCTTCCGTTTTGTCGACACTGGATCGGGAAGTCGCCGCCCGATATGTTGCGGATCGTCGAGCGGTGATTTTCCAAAGGTATTCCCTCGAGGTGGTGCCTATCAATCACGTTCTTGAGCAAGCAAGCGCAATTGCGCCCATTGACTTCGTCTCGATAGATATCGAAGGACTCGACACTGGTATTCTGTCCGAAGTTGATTTCTCGCGCTTTCGACCGGAGCTGTTCTGCATCGAGTTCGATAGCGCCAATGCGAGACAATATATAGAAGTGTTGTTCAGGCGCGCCAATTACAGGATCGTGAGAGAGATCGGCTGCAACTTGTTCGCCGCCCCTGCGGACGTCAGCTGACATCAGGAACCGGGATGCCAACCGATGCGTAGCATGGGTTGGTCGAAGAGTCAAACTCGAACTGACCTGCCATCGGCCACGCTGAAGGATTGCACGATCTTCCATGATGTGGGTACGCTCCGCGGTCGGACGACAGTAAAGAGTGAGCGAAGTAGCATTGATGATTTGCATTATTGGAGGCTCTGGATTCATTGGGACCCGGTTTGCGCACCGTCTTAGCGGTTCCGGAAAGGCCTTTTCCATTCTTGATATCGTCGACAGCCCACAATTCGCCGACCACCGCCGCTACGCCGACGTGACATCACTGCCGTCGTTGTTGGCTGCCATCCCTTCCGGAACCACGGCGATAGTGAATCTCGCTGCTCAGCATGCTGATAATGTGCGACCGATCCGGTTGTACGACGAAGTAAACGTATTGGGCGCCGAGAACGTCTGCAAGGCGGCCGAGCAGATCGGTGTACGGACCGTTGTCTTTACGAGCTCTGTGGCCGTTTATGGTCACGCTCCGCCCGATACCGATGAGAGCGGCAAGATCGCATATGCCAACGATTACGGGAGAACCAAATGGCTTGCCGAGAACGTATACCGAACCTGGCATGCGGCTTCGCCGACAATCCGGCGCCTCGCCATAGTCCGGCCCACCGTCGTGTTCGGGGAGGGCAATCGCGCCAATGTCTATAGTCTCTTCAAGCAGGTCTCTACTCCGCGTTACTTCATGATTGGCACTGGGGAAAACGTCAAATCGCTGGCATACGTCGAAAATGTCTCTGCATTCCTGGAGCACCTGGTCGATGGAGAACCTGGCATCTTCCTGTCAAACTACGTGGACAAACCGGACTTGAGCGTTGCGCAGATAATCCACAGCGCACGAAGTGCCCTCGGCCTTCCCATCGAGCCCGCGTTCCGTATTGGGCGTCGCACTGGTGCAGCTGTTGGTGCATTTGCCGACCTTGTCGGTCTTGTCAGCGGGCGCTCATTGCCTATTGGCAGGCTGCGGGTTCAAAAGTTCTGTGCCACCACCCAGTATTCAACAAGGATGGCCACATTCGGATTTCACCCACCAGTCGACTTGATTGATGCCATCGGAAGAACGGTTGCCGCCGAATTCGGGAAGCTACGCTGACACATGGTGCAATCACCGACTGCCGACAGGAAGCGGCTGGTATTTCTTTCTCAATACTTTCATCCGGAACCTGGCGCAACGTCGGAGCTTCTTTCCGAAGTGGCCCTGGAACTGTCCAGGCGCGGGTATCCAACTTCAGCGATCGCCGGGCAGCCTTCGTACCACAGCAGTGAACGTGTTCCGGTCTTGATGAACTATGGCCCAGTGACCATCCGACGTTGCTGGTCGACGCAATTCCAAAGACACAATCCGATTGGCCGGATTCTCAATACGGCAACTTTCACGCTGTCGGCGCTCGTAAAATTACTCAGACTTCCCCGTGGGTGCATCGTCGTGTGCGTCACGAACCCACCGATCCTGAATTGGGCCTGTGCAATCGCCGGTTTCTTCAGGCGGTTGCGCTATGTGGCATTGATCCACGACGTGTATCCGGACATTGCAGAACGTCTCCACGCAATAAAGGAAGGCGGTTTCGTTGCGAGACTGTGGCGCCATCTCAATGTCTTTGCCTATTCCCGCGCAGACTTCGTGGTAGTCCTGGGCAGGGACATGCAGAAGCATTTCGAGTCGTCTCTTGGCGCAATCGTCCAGTCGA